>NZ_JBSFKI010000050.1:0-57408 GCF_053598475.1 Kitasatospora sp. NPDC001119 | reverse complement strand
GCACGAACCGGAAGTGGTGTTTCAGAGGATTGGCCACCGCGGGACCGTCCGCGCAGATGCGTGTCCGGTGCTCCCTGCCAGGCAGCTCGAAGAACACTAGACCTCTGGAGTCGCCGGGTCAAGTGGCGCAACCGAATTCTCGGTGCCCTCCTCCGCCGGCAGCTGGAAGGCCAGGACGGCGACGTCGTCGTCGTGCTCGGAGGTCACGCCCATCGCCCGCAGCAGCCGGGCGCAGATCACCTCGGGGGCGCCGATCGCACCGGTCAGGGTGCGGGCCAGGAGGTCGAGGCCCTGGTCGATGTCCTCGTCCCGGCGCTCGACCAGTCCGTCGGTATAGAGGACACCGGTCGTACCGGGGAGCAGGCGCAGGGTGTGGGAGACGTGCAGGCCGCCGCCGGTGCCGAGCGGCGGGCCGTTCTGCTCCTCGCTGCGCAGGATGGTGCCGTCCGGGCAGCGCAGCAGGACGGGGAGGTGTCCGGCGGAGGCGTAGGAGAGGGTGCGGCGCCGCGGGTCCCAGACGGCGTAGGTGCAGGTGGCGATCTGGTTGGCGTCGATCTCCATGGCGAGGCCGTCGAGCAGGCGCATCACCTCGTGCGGTGGGAGGTCGAGGCGGGCGTAGGCGCGGACCGCCGTCCGCAGCTGGCCCATGACGGCGGCGGCGCGGAGGCCGCGGCCCATGACGTCGCCGATGACGAGTGCCGTGCGCCCGCCGTCGATGGCGATGACGTCGTACCAGTCGCCGCCGACCGCGGCCTCGGCGCCGCCCGGCTGGTAGGTGGCGGCGACCCGCAGGCCGGCCGGCTGGTCGAGCTTCTGCGGGAGCAGGCTGCGCTGGAGGGTGACGGCGGCCTCGCGCTGGCGGCGTTCCGCTTCGCGCAGGCGGGCCGCGGCGAGGACCTGGTCGGTGACCTCGGCGGCGAAGATCAGCACGCCGGCGGGCGGTCCCTCGGCGGGGGCGTCGCCGCCCTCCCCCGTGCCGAGCGGGACGCAGGAGACGTTGTAGTAGCGGTTGCCGGTGAGGCCGAGGATGCAGCGGGCCTTGACGCTGCGCGGGCGGCCGCCGCGGATGACCTGGTCCATCAGGGGCAGGACGCCCATGGTGGCGAGTTCGGGGAGCGCCTCGGCGGCCGGCAGTCCGGTGGGGCGTTCGCCGAAGAGTTCGCGGTAGGCGCGGTTGGCGTAGCCGAGCTGGTGGAGCGGGCCGTAGGTGACGGCGACCGGGGCGGGGATGCGGTTGAGGACCTCGCGCAGGTTCTGCGGCTTGTGCGGGTCGGGGAGCTCCGCGGTGGCGGCGGGGCCGGCCGGGTCGCGGGGGCCGGGCACGACGACGCCCTCGGGGCAGGGCGCACCGTCCTCGGTGCCGGTCCCGGGGGGCGGGAGGGCACGCCAGGGGACTCCGGCGAGCCGGGCGCTCCAGCGCATGAGGTTCAAACGACGGCCGCTTCCTCGTTTTCCAGGCATATCATCACTTTTTGTGTGCGCAGCAGCACACGGGGTAATGACCAGGTCGGGCTGATCCTGTCAGGCGGAGGCCCGGTTCCGGAAGTCGCGCGCCCGGCGTGGCCGCCCGATCCGCCGTCCGACCCACTCCCCGGTTCGCCGTCCGGTCGGCCGCGGGGCCGGGTCGGCGGCCGCGGTCACCGGGGAGCATCGGGGCCGGCGTCGGACGGTCGTCCGGGCTCGGGGCCGAACCCCTCCTCGAAGGCCGAACGCGGGTGCTCCATCGCACCCAGCGAGACCGGCTCGCGGGAGAACACCCCGCCCAGCACCCAGTCCATCAGCACCCGCACCCGGCGCTCGGCGCTCGGCAGCCGCCGCAGGTGCCGGGCCCGGTGCAGCCACCAGGCCCGGCGGCCGGTGAGCCTGCCGCCGCGCCGGGTGTGGGCGACGGCCCGGTGCGGGCCGAGCGAGGTCGAGCAGGCGGCGGGGCCGGGCCGGTAGTCGGCCAGGCCCGGGGCGTGCGGGCCGCCGTCCAGGGCCACCACGACGTTGCGGGCGAGCAGCTCGGCCTGGGCGAAGGCGTGCTGGGCGTTGGGGGCGCAGGGGGCGCCGTCCGCGTTCGGGTCCGGTACGGCGGCGCAGTCGCCGGCCGCCCAGACGCCGGGCAGGGCGCGCCCGTCCGGTCCGACGGCCTGCAGGGTCGCCAGGCACCGCACCCGGCCGAGGGTGTCCAGCGGCAGGTCGGTCGCGCGCAGCAGCGGGGACGGTCGGACGCCCGCCGTCCAGACCAGCGTGCGGGCGCCGAAGCGGCTGCCGTCGGAGAGTGCCACGACCCGGTCGGCGGCGGACTCCAGGGTGGTGCTCAGCCGGATGTCGACGCCGCGTTCGCGCAGCTCCCCCAGGGTGTGCCGGGCGAGTTCGGGCGACTCCTCGGCGAGGATCCGCCCGGTCGCCTCGACCAGCACCCAGCGCAGGTCCTCGGCGCGGACGTTGTGGTAGCCGCGCACGGCGGTGCGGGCCATGTCCTCCAGCTCGGCGAGCGCGCCGACGCCCGCGTAGCCGGCGCCGACGAAGACGAAGGTGAGCGCGGCCTGGCGCAGCGCCGGGTCGCGGGTGGCGGAGGCGAGGTCGAGCTGCTCCAGGACGTGGTTGCGCAGGCCCACCGCCTCGCCGACGGTGGAGAAGCCGAGGCCGTGCTCGGCGAGGCCGGGCACCGGCGCCGTGCGGGAGACCGATCCGGGGGCCACCACGAGGACGTCGTAAGGGAGTTCGACCGGGGCGGGGGGTTCGCCGGGGCCCGCGGCGTCGGCCAGGGCGCGCCGGGCGGCGTGTTCGATCCGGGTGATCCGGGCGGTGAGCACCCGGCAGTCCGGCAGGACCCGGCGCAGCGGGACGACCACGTGTCTCGGGTCGATCGAGCCGGCCGCCACCTCGGCCAGCAGCGGGTGGTAGGTGAAGTACGCCTGGGGCTCGACGACGGTGATCTCCGCCTCGCCGCGCCGCAGCCGTTCCCGCAGGGCGCGCTGGAGGTGGAGTGCGGCGGCCGTTCCGGCGCAGCCGCCGCCGGCGATCAGGATCCTGATGGTGCGCCTCCTGCCGATGCGACGTTTCGTCCCGGCCACCCCGCGGCCGGGGGTGTCCCCCATCACGCCCCCTATGAAGGACCGGCGGGGGTCGTCTTGTCCACAGTCCGTACGGGGCTGGTTGCGACGCGAGTGACCGTCGTGGCCAGTTGTGCCTACTGGGCGACTTTCTGACGCACTTTCGGCCTCGGAGAGTGGTGAACTATGGTCGGATTGTGTACCGGGGCGGCCGTCGCCATGACAATCGGCGGCGACGCACCGTGGAGCGGCCACTACGGCCAGTTCCAGCGTTGGCGTGAGAACCCGACTGGGGGACGGTCATCCGGGGAAGGGTAGTTCCCGGACAGGGCCCCGGTCGGTGCCGACGCGCCGAGCCGGACGTGGACCCGGCACGGCGGCACGAACCGTGGTCACCGGATCGGGACGGGCGGCACGAGCATGGGTCATCGGGTCACTTCTGACGGGCCGAGCTGCACCGGGGGGTGCAGGGGCGGGCGACGACAGGGTCCGGTTTCGGACGCCTGCGGGGGAGAGTTGGGATGATGGATCAGGAGCAGGTATTGGGGCGGGCGGGTGCGTCGCAGGTCGGACCGGGCATGGTCCCCGAGCAACGCGGCCCGGTGGACCTGCCGCAGGGCGGGACGGCACCGGCCGGTCTGGCCCGGGCGGCCGTCCCGTACCGGGTCGAGCCCGCGCCGGCCGCCGTGCCGGTGCCGGGGGCCCGGTTGCGGGTGGACGCCCGGCGGAACCTGGAGAGCGTGCTGCGGGCGGCGCGCGAGGTGTTCGGCGAGTTCGGCTACGGCGCGCCGATGGAGGAGGTGGCGCGCCGGGCCGGGGTCGGGGTCGGCACCGTCTACCGGCGCTTCCCGAGCAAGGAGGTGCTGGTCCAGCGGATCGCCGCCGAAGAGGTGGCGTGGCTGACCGCGCAGGCGCGGGAGTCGCTGTACGGCGGTGACGGCGCCTGGGAGGCGCTGGCCGGCTACCTGGCCCGCGCGGTGAGCAGCGGCGCCGGGCGGCTGCTGCCGCCGGAGGCGTTCCGGTACGCGGAGGAGCTGGGCCGGGTGCCCGAGCAGCGGGCGGCGGAGCCGCCGGCCGCGGTCCGCTTCGACCTGCGCGGCGAGGAGGCCCGTTCCGGCGGGGCGGTCGAGCCGTCGGCGGCCGACGCCGATCCCCGGCTGCTGCTCCAGCTGCTGGCCGCGCTGGTGGCGCGGGCCGGTGCGGCGGGCGAACTGCGGCCGGGCGTCACGGTGTCGGACGTGGTGCTGGTGCTGACGGCCTCGGTGCCGGTGCACGCGGCCCGTCCGTCGGTCTCCGCGCCGACGGCCGTCGGTTTCTCGCCGATTTCTCCGCAGACGGAGGGCCAGCCGGTCGCCGGGCCCTCGGACCGGCTGCTGCAGATCCTGTTGGACGGCCTGCGGGAGCGCTGACGCCCGTCGGCCGGCCGGGCCGCCACGCCGGACGGGCACGGGAGTTGGGAGGAGAACCGGCGCGCGACCCGAGTGCGCGCGCCGGGGTGCGGGAGTCGCACACCCCGCCGTCGCACGCTGGGCGAACGCCCCCGCGACGGCCCCTCGGAGGAGTGGAAGGCGACCGGTCCGGCTACCGCCGATCCCTGCGCTATGCCATCCTTTGCCCGTGGTTGGAGCCAATGTCCCGATGCGCGCCGTTCGCGCGCCGTCGGCGCCGTACGCCGGGGAACCGTGCGCCTACGCACTCCCGCGCGCCCTGCCACACTACGGGGGCTGTCGTGGAATCTGGGGTCCGTTGTGAGCGCCGAGGAACAGAACGACTACGGGTACGGCCTCGACTTCGGGGGCCGCTCCGGTGAGACCGCCGAGGGGTCCGCCGCGGGCCCCTGCAGTCTCGGCAGCGCCGGCGGGACGGCCCAAGTGCCGGGCGCCGCAGCGGGTTCGGCCGCCGGACACGTCCCCGACCAGGCCGGGATGCCCAGCCGCGAGACGCTCTCCGCCTCCGCCGCCGCACTGCCCCCGGGCCGGGTGCCCGGGCAGGCCCCGGCGGGCCGGGGCGGCGTCGCCCCCGAGGCGTTCGTCGGCGAACCGTTCACCGGCGACGGCCGCACCGCCCGGCCGACCGTGCCCGCCCCCGCCGACCCGGTGGACGGCGAGCGCCCGGCCTCCGACTCCGAGTTGACCGCCCGGGTGCGGGCCGGCGACGACACCGCGTACGAGGAGATCTACCGCCGGCACGCCGACTCGGTGCGCCGCTACGCCCGCACCTGCTGCCGGGACAGCTTCACCGCCGAGGACCTCGCGGGCGAGGTCTTCGCCCGCACCCTGCAGGCGCTGCGGGCGGGCAAGGGCCCCGAGTTCGCCGTCCGCGCGTACCTGCTGACCGCCGTGCGCAACGTCGCCGCCGCCTGGCACCGCAGCGAGCGGCGCGAGCAACTCGTCGACGACTTCGCCGTGTTCGCGCAGACCTCGGCCGCCGTGGTCGACTTCGACCTCGCCGACCCGGGCGCCGACGCCTGGGCGATGGCGATGGCCGACCAGCGGATGGTCATGCAGGCCTACGCCGAACTGCCCGAGGACGACCGAATGGTGCTCTGGCACACCGAGGTCGAGCGGGAGTCCCCGAAGACCGTCGCGGTGATGCTCGGCAAGACCGCCAATGCCACCGCCGTCCAGGCCCACCGGGCCCGCGACCGGCTCGCCGCCGCGTTCCTCCAGGCGCACGTCTCGGGCAGCCAGGACAGCGCCTGCGAGGCGTACGCCAACCGGCTCGGCGCGTACGCGCGCGGCTCGCTGCGCAAGCGGGCCTCGGCGGAGGTCGGCCGGCACCTCACTGAGTGCGACCGCTGCACGGCCGCCTGCCTGGAACTGACCGAGATCAACACCGGGCTGCGCGCCCTGCTGCCCGGCGGGGTGCTGGTCTGGATCGGCGTCGGCGGGTTCGGCGCCGCCGCGGCCGCCGTGGGCGGTGCCGCCGCCGTCGGCGGTGCGGCAGCGGCCGGGACGGCCGCCGCGACCTCCGGGTCCGCAGGGGCCGCGGCCGGTGCGGGCTCGGCCGGTGCGGCCGGTGCGGCCTCCGGCGGGGGCGGGGCCGGCGCCGCCGCGGCCGGCGAGGGCCTGGGCACCGCCGCCAAGGCCGGGATCGCCGCCGCCATCGCGGTCGCCGCGGCCGCCGTCGCCGCGTACGCGCTCACCGGCTCACCCGAGCCGCAGCCCCCGGCGGCCGCTCCCCCGGCCCCCAGCGCCCCGGCCGCCGCCTCCCCGGCGCCGCCCGCGCCCGCGTCCGCCGCACCCGCGGCACCCGCCGCGGCCCCGGCTCCCGGCGCTGCCGCTCCGGCCCCGGAGGCGCCCGCGTCGAGCGCCGACACCAAGCCGGCCGCCGCGTCCACGCCCGCCCCGCCTCCCGCCACCACCCGGGCGCCGGAGTCCGGCACGCCCACGTCCGGCAGCCCGAAGACGCCGACGCCGACCTTCACTCCCCCGGTGGTGCCCGTACCGAGCCTGCCGCCGCTGCCCACCCCCGACGTGCCGGTCGTCCCGACGCCCACCCTGCCGCCGGTGCCGACCCCGACCGTCCCCACGCCGACGCCGCCCGTGCTCAGCGACTTCTGGGGCAACTCGCTGCCCGTGCTCAAGCCCGGCAACAACCGGGTACCGCCGCCCGAGCCGAGCATCCGGCAGAAGGACAGCGACAAGTTCTGGCAGCGGGACGGCGGCTGGATCGGCGGCGACTACCACCCGCACGTGATCACCGTGCACGCCCCGGCGGCCACCGTGATCGACCTCAACCGCACATGCACGTCCTTCGACGCGCTGGCCGGGGTGGACGACGCCACGATCTCGCCGGGCGGGGTCGTCTTCACCGTCCAGGGCACCGACGGCACCGTCCTGTGGCGCTCCCGCGCGCTGGCCGTCGGCGACGACGCGGTGCCGGTGCACGTGCCGCTGGCCGGGCAGAAGGCGATCAAGCTGTCGGTCACGCCGGTGAGCGGGATCTGGTCGGCGCTGAACGTCGCGGACTGGGCCGAGGCCCGCTTCCGCTGCTCGTGACCCGGGCGCGCTCCGGGCGGGCATGACGGAGGCCCGCTCCAGGGGTGCTGGAGCGGGCCTCGGGTCCGCGGTGCCGTGCCCGGGTGGGCCGCCGGGGTGGGCGGCCTGGGCCCGGTCGGCCGTCAGATGGCGCAGGAGCCGTCCGCGCAGGCCTCCCCGGCCGGGGCGACCTGCACCGGGGCGGGGCGGCGCTCGCCGATCTCGGCGGCGACCTGCTCCAGCACCTTGCCGAAGGTCGCGGCGTCCTGGCCGCCCTGGACGGCCCACTTGCCCTCGAAGACGAAGGTCGGCACGGCGTTGATGCCCAGCTCCCGGCCCTCGGCCAGCTGGGCGTTGACCTCGGCGGTGCCCTCGTCGCCCGCCAGGTAGGCGGTCACCCGGTCCCGGTCCAGGCCGGACGCCACGGCGACGTCGGTCAGCGCGGCACGGTCGCCGACGTCGACGCCGTCGGTGAAGTGCGCCTTCAGCAGCGCCTCCTTCAGCCGCCCCTGGACGGCCGGGCCGTACTCGGACTCCGCGAGGTGCAGCAGGCGGTGGCCCAGGAAGGTGTTGGCGTGCAGCGCGGCGTCGAAGTCGTACGCGATGCCCTCGGCAAGGCCCAGCTCGGCCACCCGCGCGTCCATCGCCACCGACTGCGGGCCGTAGCGCTCGGCCAGCCAGGCGCGGTGCGGGCTCGCCGTGGCGGGGGCGTCCGGGACCAGCTGGTACGGACGGTAGACGACCTCGACCTGCTCCTTGCCCGGGAAGTCCGCCAGGGCCTGCTCGAAACGGCGCTTGCCGATGTAGCACCAGGGGCAGGCGATGTCGCTCCAGATCTCGACCTTCATGCGGGGGGCTCCAGGGGGCGTCTTGTGGGATGGGGACAAGATGGGTGAACGATGAACCATCTCGGTACATTCCCGGCACCCTGCGGGCGTCTTTCCCGCTCCGCTCCAGGTCAGGCCGCGGGCGGCGCCGGAACCACCAGCACCGGGCAGGCCGCGTGGTGCACGACCGCCGAACTCACCGAACCCATCAGCAACCGGGCGAAGCCGCCGTTGCCCCGGGTGCCGATCACCAGCGTGTGCTGCCGGGTCGCCGCCTCCAGCAGCACCTCGATCACATTGCCCAGCACCACGTGCAGCGACAGCTCTCCCGCGTACGGCACGGGCCGCCGGCGCTGCACGGCGGCCACCGAGCGGCGCAGCCCGTCCGCCATGCTCTCGACCAGCGTCTCCACGCTCTCCTGCACCAGCTCCGCCATCCCCGGGGGGTAACCGGCCGGCGCCGGGTTGACCACGGCGAGCACGTACAGCGGCAGCCCGAACAGCTCGGCCTCCGTCATCGCCCGGTCCAGCGCCCACAGCGACCCGTCCGACCCGTCGCACGCCGCCAGCACCCCGGGCGGCCGCCCCGCCGGCGGACGCCCGAGCACCGACAGCACGACCGGCACCTCCCGCCCCGCGCTCCCACCGGCCACCGCACGTCCTCCTCACCCCGGATCCACACCCCCGCCATCATCACCGCCCCGCCGATCCGGACCCGGCAACCGCGCCGCAGGGCGGGGAGGGGCGGGGGCGCGGGCTGGGAGCAGCGGTCGGCGCGCCGAGGTGTCGGCGGGGGTTCAGGAGGTGAGGGCGGGTTGGCGGGGGGTGGGGAGGCCGGTCCAGCAGGCGCCGTGGCGGCGGGCGCGGATGCGGCGGAGCCAGAGTTCGGTGGAGACGAGGTCGGCGAGGCCGGCGAGGGCGGCGGGGGAGAGGGGGGTGGCGGGGTCGGTGGACTGGGCGAGGCCGGCCCGGACGGCGGGGAGGTCGATGAGGCCGGCTTCGGCGAGCAGCGGGGCGTCGAAGAGTTCGGCGAGGCCGTCGGCGGCGAGGCGCAGGCCGGTGCGGGCGGGGGCGGCGCGGTCGGGGCGGGGGACGCGGCCCCAGTCGGGGGGCAGGTCGGTGCGGCCGGCGCCGGTGAGGACGGCGTGCAGGAGGGCGTGCCGGGCGCCGGGCTGGAGGCGGACGTCGTCGGGCAGCAGCCGGGCGGCGCGCACCACCTGGTTGTCGAGGAAGGGCGCGTGCAGCCGTTGGCCGGGCTGTTCGGCGGCGTGCACGAGCGTGCGGAACCCGCGCGCCTGCCGGTAGAGGGCGTGCCGGGCCCGGTGTGCGCCGGGGTGTTCCCCGGGCGCCGGTCTGCGCGCCGCCAGGCGGAGCCGCAGCGCGACCGCGGAGAGCGCCTCGTCGGACAGCCAGCGGGCGGCCGGACCGGGCACGCACCAGGCGAGGTCGGCGGCCGAGCGGGCCCCGGCCGTACCGGCGCCGTCCGGGACGTGGCGGGCGGTCAGTCTGGCGGCCGCCTCGTCCAGCGCCTCGGCGTAGCGGACCCGGGAGAGCCGGTGGGCGGCCCGGACCACGGTGAGCGGGGTGCGCAGCGTGCCGGTGAGGACGCCCGCGGCCGCCCGGTCGGCGCCGGCCAGCGCGGCCACCGGGGACAGCAGTTCGCGCGGCCGGCCGGCCCGGAGGAGGTCGGCGAGCCGGGCCGGGTGCCCGTCCAGCACCTGCCGGGCGCCGTAGCCGGTGAGGTGGTCGGTGCCGCCGGCGTCGAAGCGGGCCTCGGCCCGGGCGGCGGCGACGAGTTCGGGCCCGGGCTCGTCGGTGAGCCGGCCGGACTGCGGGTCGGCGCCCGGCCCGGCGTACGGGAGGGTGTCCGGGCCGGGGTCGAGCACGGTGTGCCGCAGCCGCGGGGTGTCGGGGGCGAGCGCGAGGCCGGCCGGGGGCCCGGTCTCGCCGAGCGTGACGGCGGCCAACTGCTCGGGGGCGGCGGGTTCCTGGGCGGCGGCGCGGGCCCAGGAGCCCTTGACCGCACCGCTCCTGGCCCCGGCGGCGGCCGCCCGGACCACCGCGGTGGACGCGGTCGCCGACGGCAGCGGGACGGCGGCGGCGAGCAGGGCGACGGTCGCGGAGGCCGTCCCGTACGACAGGTCGACGCCCAGCCGGGCCCGCCCGACCGGGTCGGCCGGGTCGGCCGGGTCGGGGACGGGGGCCGGCGAGGTGGTGCGGACCCGGGAGCGGACGGACTCCAGCAGGGCGCGGGTGAGTTCGCGGACGGCGGGCGCCTCGTCGCGCGGCTGCTCGGCGCCGGCCGGGTCGTCGTAGCCGGACAGGTACGGGCGGCCGCCGCGGATGCCGAGCACGTGCCCGGGCGGCACCCCCTGGACGCCTTCGTACGGGGTGCCGGTGCCGAGCGCCTCGGGGGACTCGGGGCAGGCGAGCCGGGCGGCGAGGTGGCCGGTGTCCAGCGGGGCGCCGACCAGGTCGGCGAGCGGCAGGGCGGCGGTGGCGTACGCGGTGCCGCCGGCCCACGGGGTGTGGAAGACGGGCTGGGCGCCGGCGAGGTCGGTGAGCAGCAGGGTGGACCGGGTGCCGGAGCGCAGCACGACGGTGTAGCTGCCGGGCCAGGCGGTCAGGTGGCGGACGGCGCCGCCGCGGGCGGCGGCGAGGCCGGCCGCGAGTTCGGCGTCGGTGGCGCCGCAGTGGCCGAGGACGGCGAGCCGGGAGGTGGCGGGGGTGTCCTCGACCTGGTCGGGGGCGGTGGGGCCGGTGCTGACCACGGCGGGGGCGCCGGGGCGGAGGGTGACCAGGCGGATCTCCCCGGGGCGCCAGTCGCCCACGGCCCAGAGCGGGTCCGGCCCGGCCCAGAGCGGGCGCGCGGCGATCGGCTCGACCCTGGCCAGCGCCTCGTACGCCGGGGTGCCCGCGCTCGACGCGCCCGTGCACCAGCCCGTCAGCCACCGCATCGCGCCTCCACCGGACGAGGACCTGCATCCGTGCGGTGCGTTCGTTCGCCGCCCGCCGGGCGGCCGGGTGGTGTGCCGTGGCGGCCCGTGCGCGTCCCGGCGTGCCCCCGCAGCTCGACGCGCCGTCAGTGGACATCGTGCCACCGCGGGCGGCCGCCGTGGTCGGTGTTTCGGGTTCCGCTTCCGTTCGGACCGCCCGTTCGACGGCAGCGGCGGCGGGGCGGGCCGGCCCGGGTACGCCTGGGGATGCATTCAAGGGCCCGGGGCCCGGGCGGCGCCCGATCACCCCGGGTGGGCAAGTTCCGTGCTTCGGAGGGGAGTTCGATCGTCCGGGCGCTCCCGGGGGGCGGACGGGCCGGGCCTCCCCCTCCCCGGCCCGGACCGCCGACGAACGCCTTTGGCATGGGCATCGCGAGATGGCCGAAAGGCGTCGCCCGACCCGGGAGGGCATCCGCACGCCCTCCCGGACTCCACCGCCGCCCGCGGGGATTGAGGCGGCGGCGTCCCCCGGCCCGCCGGGTCCTCGACGGCAGGCCGACCCACGACCACCAGCGAATCGCCGACCTGCCGGTCGGGCCAGGGGGCACGGCCGGGCGCACGTGTACACGGGACCGGAGCACGACGCTCCGGAGCGCCGCGCGGTCGGCCGGATCCGAGTGGTCCGGACCAACTCCGGTGCGGCACCGCCGAGTGCGCGATCCCGCCATCCGGAATGCGACCTCTTAACCGTCGGAACGCGTCCGACTACGCTAGGTACAGCAGCTACGGCCCGGTGCCGCCCGGGCCCCGCGCACAAGGCCGCAGGAGGTGCCGCCGCCACCATGACCGTCAGCCCACGTGGACCGAACGAACGGCTCGGCACGCTCCTGACCCTCGCCCAGATCAGCAACGCCGGACTGGCCCGCCGGGTCAACGACCTCGGCGCCCAGCGCGGGTTGACCCTGCGGTACGACAAGACCTCGGTGGCCCGCTGGGTCAGCAAGGGCATGGTGCCGCAGGGGCCCGTCCCGCACCTGATCGCCACCGCCATCGGCGGCAAGCTCGGCCGGCCCGTCCCGCTGGAGGAGATCGGCCTGGGCGACACCGACCCGGCGCCCGAACTCGGCCTGGCCTTCCCGCGCGAGGTCGCCGACGCGGTCCGCTCCGCGACCGACCTGTGGCGGGTCGACCTCGACCTGCGCCGGGGCCCCGGCGGCGGCCGCTGGAGCGACAGCCTGGCCGGCACCTTCTCGGTGGCCGCCTACGCGACCCCGGTCTCCCGCTGGCTGATCACCCCGGCGGACGGCTCGGTGGCCCGCGAGGTGCCGCGCTCCCCCACCGACACCTCCTCCTACCGGGTCGGCCACTCGGACGCCGCCAAGCTCCGCGAGGCCGCCCAGGAGGCCCGCCGCTGGGACTCCAAGTACGGTGGCGGGGACTGGCGTTCGTCGATGGTGCCGGAGTGCCTGCGGGTGGAGGCGGCACCGCTGCTGCTCGCCTCGTACAGCGACGCGGTCGGCCGGGCGCTGTTCGGCGCGACGGCCGAACTGACCAGACTGGCCGGCTGGATGGCCTTCGACACCGGGCAGCACGAGGCCGCCCAGCGCTACTACATCCAGGCGCTGCGGCTGGCCCGGGCCGCCGCCGACGTGCCGCTCGGCGGCTACGTGCTGGCCTCGATGAGCCTCCAGGCCGGCTACCGGGGCTTCGCCGAGGAGGCGGTCGACCTCGCCCAGGCCGCGCTGGAGCGCAACCGGGGCCTGGCCACCGCCCGCACCATGAGCTTCTTCCACCTGGTGGAGGCCCGGGCCCAGGCCAAGGCCCGCAACGCGGCGGCGTGCGCGACGGCGCTCGGCGCCGCGGAGAGCGCGCTCGAACGGGCGCGCGCCGGGGATCCCGATCCGGCGTGGATCGACTTCTACGCCTACGACCGGCTCGCCGCCGACGCCGCCGAGTGCTTCCGCGACCTCGGAGTGCCCTCCAAGGTCCGGCAGTTCACCCGCGAGGCGCTGGCCACGCCCACCGAGGGCTTCGTCCGCTCGCACGGCCTGCGGCTGGTGGTCTCGGCGATGGCCGAGGCGGAGGCGGGCAACCTGGACGCCGCGGTCGCCGCCGGCGAACGCGCCGTCGAGGTGGCCGGCCGGATCTCCTCGCAGCGCAGCCGGGAGTACGTGGTGGAGATGCTCCGGCGGCTGGAGCCCTTCCAGGGTGAACGCCGGGTACGGGAGTTGACCGAGCGGGCGCGCGCGGTGATCGTCGCCCCGGCGTGAGCGCCGGAGCGACGACTCAGGCTGGTCATCGGAACGGCGACCGGAGCGGTGAGAGGGCCCGGCGGTAATTGAGGTGCGCCGGCGGGAGGGGCCTGGCTAGGGTTTCTCCCGTCCAGGTGCGCAGGCAGAGGTTACTTCCACTCTTAATGGGCGTGTCGCGGGTTCGAGTCCCGTCACCGGCTTCGGGCCGGTGTAGCTCAGTCGGTAGAGCAGCTATGTCACCTCAGCCGTCCTCGATCTCTGGACACCCACACGTGAACAGTTCGTCCGCACCTCCCGGTGCGACGGCAGCGGTTACTTCTTGGTGAGGCGTCCCCTGGGCGCTGCGGTTCGAGCCCGCGAAACACCGCCGCCACCTTTGATCTCGGGAGGCGGCTCCTCGTGGTGCCCGGGTCCCGTCAGCCGTGACGGGACCCGGGCACCGCTGCCGCAGCACGCCTCCCTCCCACCGACACCAGCACGCCGAGGGGGCTGCCGCATGTCCAGGTTCAACGTCCGCGGGGCCAAGTCCGGTCCGAGTTCGCCGGTGACCACCACCGGCGCGCGCACCGTCAACCACAACGGCGGCCCCGGCTTCGTCCGGGACCGCAAGTCCGAGCTCTTCCTGCTCGCGGTGGCCAACATGGTCGGCCAGGACACCTTCCACGAGCGCGGCGGCGAGCGCGACGACCGCTACACCGCGCTGGTGCGCGAACTCGCCGTCGCCGAGCCGGAGTGGACCCTCGGACTGCTGCGCTGGCTGCGCCACGGCGCCCAGCTGCGCACCGCCGCCCTGGTCGGCGCCGCCGAGTTCACCCGCGCCCGGCTGGACGCGGGCGCCCACGGCCACTCCCGGCAGGCCGTCGCGGCGGTGCTGCGGCGCGCCGACGAGCCCGGCGAGCTGCTCGCCTACTGGACCTCGCGCTACGGCCGGGCGCTGCCCAAGCCGCTCAAGCGCGGTGTCGCGGACGCCGTCCGGCACCTCTACGACGCCCGCTCGCTGCTCAAGTACGACACCGCCGGCAAGGGCTACCGCTTCGGCGACGTGATCGAGCTGACCCACCCCTCGCCGGACCCGCGGAAGCACTGGCAGGGCGCGCTGTTCGCCCACGCGCTGGACCGCCGGCACCGGCCGGAGGAAGCCGTCCCGCCGGCCGCCGACCGGGTGCTGACCGCCAACCGCGAACTGCTCGCGCTGCCCGTCGAGGAGCGCCGGGCGGCGGTGACCGCCGAGGGCGGCGCGGAACGGCTGGCCGCCGCCGGGCTGACCTGGGAGGCCCTGGCGGGCTGGCTGCAGGGCCCGCTGGACGCGGCGGTCTGGGAGGCGGTCATCCCGTCGATGGGTCCGATGGCGCTGGTGCGGAACCTGCGCAACTTCGACCGGGCCGGGGTCCCGGACGCCGTCGCGGCCGAGGTCGCCCGGCGGATCTCCGACCAGGACGAGGTGCGGCGCTCGCGCCAGTTCCCGTTCCGCTACCTGGCCGCGTACCGCAACGTCCCCTCGCTGCGCTGGGGGCACGCGCTGGAGACCGCGCTCGGCCACTCGCTGGCCAACGTGCCGGAACTGCCCGGCCGGACGCTGATCCTGGTGGACCGCTCCGGTTCGATGTTCGACCGTTCCGGCGGGCCGACCGAGCTCAACCGGGCGGACTCCGCGGCGATCTTCGGCACCACGCTGAAGCTCCGGGCGGCCGAGGCGGACCTGGTCGAGTTCGGCACCACCAGCCGGGTCGTCGAGGTCGGCCGGGGCGAGGCGGTGCTGCGGGTGCTGGAACGGTTCTCCAGCCTCGGCGGCACCAACACCGCCGACGCGGTCCGGGCCCACTACCGGGGCCACGACCGGGTGGTGATCGTCACCGACGAGCAGACCGGCCCGGGCCACCGGGGCGGTGACCCGCTCGCCGCCGTCCCGGCCCACGTGCCCGTCTACACCTGGAACCTGGCCGGCTACGCCCCGGGCCACGGTCCCGGCGGCGGCGCCCACCGGCACACCTTCGGCGGCCTGAGCGACGCGGCCTTCCGGCTGGTCCCCCTCCTGGAGGCCGGGGCGAACGCCCGCTGGCCCTGGGAGGAGTAGCGGGCGGCGGAGGCTTCGGGGGCGGGTCGGCGCACCGGACGGAGGGCGGGCGGACGGGCCCGGATGAGCCCGGTCACAGGCCCGGCCGGGGCGCCCCGGCAGCCCCGTAGACTCGGTTGATTGTGACTGCCACCGCCCCGATCCCCCAGCCCTCGCCGTCCGCCCGGCTGTCCGCCGCGCCGGCCGCCTACCCCGCGCCGATGTACCCGCACAAGGCCACCGAGGCCCAGCACCGCGAGCGTCGCATCCGCAGCTTCCAGCCGCGCCGGGGCCGGATGACCAACGCCCAGGCGAGCGCCCTGGACCGGAGCTGGGAGACGTACGGCATCCCCATCGACGGCACCCCGCTGGACCTGCCGGAGCTGTTCGGCGGCCTGCCGGTGACCCTGGAGATCGGCTTCGGCATGGGCGAGACCACCGCCGCGATGGCCGCCGCCGACCCGGCCACCGGCATCCTCGCCGCCGACGTGCACACCCCCGGCCACGGCAACCTGCTCGGCATGCTGGAGCGCGACGGCTCCCGCAACGTCCGGACGGCCGCCGGGGACGCGGTGATCCTGCTGCGCGACATGCTCCAGGACGCCTCGCTGGCCGGTCTGCGGGTCTACTTCGCCGACCCGTGGCCCAAGCCGAAGCACCACAAGCGCCGGCTGGTCCAGCCCTCCTTCCTCGACCTGGTGCTGCCCCGGCTCGCCCCCGGCGCCCTGGTGCACTGCGCCACCGACTGGGAGCCGTACGCGGAGCAGATGCTGGCCGTGCTGTCCGCCTCGCCGGAGCTGGAGAACCTGCACCCCGAGGGCGACGGGACCGGCTGGCTGGAGCCCGCGGACCACCCGGACGGCAGCGTCCCCGGCTACGCCCCGCGGCCGGACTGGCGGCCGGTCACCAAGTTCGAACGGGCCGGGATCGCCAAGGGCCACGTCGTCCACGACCTGCTGTTCCGCCGCCGCTGACCCAGCGGCCCGGTTCGAACGGGCCACCGCGCGGCGGCCGTACGGGCGGGACCGGGACGGACGGTTCGTCCCGAGTCCTCCCGGCGGGCCGCCGCCGTGGCCTACCCTGTGCCGCATGGGCAGCCCGTCCGGCGGCGGGTTCCGGGCGAACGGTCGGACGACGGTCGCCGCCGCCGGCGCACCGGAGACGGTCCCGCGCACCGGCGACACCCGGACCATCCCGGGGCCCCGGAGGCACCGGGCCCACCGCCCGCTGCCCGCTCCTGGCACCGCCGCCGTCCCGGTACCCGCCCGGCCCCCGGCCGTCACCCCCGTCGCGCCCCGGACGCCCGCCGCCCCCGCCACCCCCGGGGCCCCGCCGGGCCGCAGCCGCTCGGTGGCGCTCTCCTCGGTCACCGCGACCGCCGTACTGACCCTGATCGGCTGCGGGGTGCTGATCCTGCACCTCGTCCAGCGGCAGACCGGCACCGTCGGGCTGCTGGTCGGCCTGGGCCTGGCGATGGTGCCGCTGCCGTTCGTGCTCGGCGGCCTGGCCTGGCTCAACCTCACCGCCCGGGTGCCGCTGCGGCACACCGTGTTCTGCCTCGGCTGGGGCGCCTGCGCGGCCACCACCGTCGCCATCCTGGCCAACAACTGGACGGCGAACTACCTGGCCCGGTACCGGGGCCCGTTCGGGGAGCTGCTCGGCGCCGGGATCGCCACCCCGGTGATCGAGGAGACCGCCAAGGCCACCGCCCTGCTGGTGCTCCTGCTCCCGCTCGGCCAGCGGCTGCGCTGCCACGGCCGCCGCACCGGGCGCCCCTGCGCGCCGCTGCTGCGCCGGGCGCCCGCGCCCCGGAGCCCCCGCCCGTACCCGCGCCACCCGGTCGGGCCGCACGCCCGCGGCCGGCCGCGGCTGCGCCCGTACCTGCGGCCGCTGCCCTACCTGCGCCCGGCCCCGCCCTCCGGTGCGCCGCACCGCCGCTCCCGGCCGCGCACCCTGGCCGCCGGGGTGGTGCTCGGCGGGATGACCGCCTGCGGCTTCGCGTTCACCGAGAACGCCCTCTACCTGGGCCGGGCCTTCACCAGCGACCAGCGCCAGCGGCTGGACAGCATCGGCCTCGGCGACCCGCCCAGCCTGCGCGACTTCGACAGCAC
The DNA here is from genome assembly GCF_053598475.1 of Kitasatospora sp. NPDC001119. Taxonomy (NCBI): domain Bacteria; kingdom Bacillati; phylum Actinomycetota; class Actinomycetes; order Kitasatosporales; family Streptomycetaceae; genus Kitasatospora; species Kitasatospora sp. NPDC001119. Next base: position 40,208 of record NZ_JBSFKI010000050.1, on the reverse strand, counting down.
CGTGCAGACCTTCGTGCTGCGCGCCCTGCTCTCCCCCTTCGCCCACCCGCTGTTCACCGCGCTCACCGGGATCGGCCTGGCCCTCGCCCTCACCACCGCGCGGCGCTGGCTGGCCCGGCTGGCGGTCCCGGCCGGGCTGCTGCTGGCGATGGCGCTGCACGGCACCTGGAACGCCGCCGCCGACCTCGGCACGGACGGCTTCCTGGTGGTGTACGGGGCGCTGATGGTGCCCTGCTTCGCCGCGCTGGTCTGCTTCGCGGCCTGGGCGAGGTGCCGCACGGGCCGGCACGCGGCGCCCGCCCGGCGGCGGGCCGCCCGGGTGCCCTGAACAGGTGCCTGCGGAGGACCTTGAGCGGTGCCTTCAAGAGGTGCTCGGGGAACCGATTTCCCATCTCGGCGACTTCCACGTATTGTTGTGTTTACCGACGCGGGGTGGAGCAGCTCGGTAGCTCGCTGGGCTCATAACCCAGAGGTCGCAGGTTCAAATCCTGTCCCCGCTACTCAGTAGCGGAAAGGCCCGGAGGATTCTTCCTCCGGGCCTTTCGCATGTCCGGGTACGGGCGCGGCACGGTCCTGCCACGAAGCTGTAACAGCGGCCCGTCCGACGATCACCTGTCAGGGACCTGAACCATACTGAGGAAAAATTCATCCAATTGGGGGGCCGCACGGGCCACCCCGGACAGGAATCACCACATGCTGTCGAAGCGCCTGGTCAGCACCGCCGCGATATGCCTCGTCCTGGCCGCCGGCACCGCCGCGTGCGGCAGTGCCACGAGCGACGGGAAGGCGGGCTCCGCGCAGAAGCTCGACACCGGCAAGCTCAGCGCCCAGGACATCGAGAAGCAGGCAAAGGAGGCCCTGGCCTCCGCGACCTCCCTCAAGATGGCGGGCACCGTCGACACCGGCGACGGTGCGATGGAGCTGAACCTGACGATGGACAACAAGAGCCAGTGCACCGGCACCATGGCGATGCCGGGCATGGGCAAGTTCGAGATCATCAGCGACGGCAAGACCTCGTACGTCAAGCCGGACACCGCCTTCTGGACCGCCGTGGGCGGCCCGAACGGCGCCAAGGCCGCCGAGCTGTTCAAGGGCCGCTACCTGACCGGCTTCGAGAGCGACCCGTCGATGGGCTCCCTCACCAAGGTCTGCAACCTGGCCGACTTCAGCAAGAAGATCACCGACAGCAAGAGCAGCGGCGACAAGGTCGAGAAGGGCTCCGCCGGCGACGTCAACGGCGTGAAGACCTTCAGTCTGAAGAGCACCGACTCCAAGGGCGAGGTCACGACCCTCCAGATCGCGACCGAGGGCAAGCCCTACCCGGTGCGGATCGAGCACGCCGGCGCCAAGGACGGCAACGGCAAGATCGACTTCAGCGAGTTCGACAAGCCGCTGACCGTCCAGGTCCCGTCGGCCGACAGCACGATCGACTTCACCAAGTTCAAGGACCAGCTCAAGACCGCCTGAGCGGCGGACGCGGGGACCGCGAAATAATCCGTTGCCTCCGGCCGGAGCGCTGCCTAGGCTGGCAGCACACTGAAGGGAGGTGATCCTGAGTTGAGTACCGTCAGGATGCGTGAGGTGGCTGCTCGCTAGAGCCGCCCCTGCCTGCGCAGGGTGAGGCCCCAGGCCTCCGGCAGGCGAAATCCACAGCAGTCACCCGGCCCGCGGGCTCACCGGTACATCCCCGGTGCCTCGGCGCCTGGCCAGTGCACGGGCCGGCGTAGAGGAGCAGCCCGCGGGTCGTCTGCGTTCCCGGGGAGCTTCCGGCACTGCGCCGGAGGCTCCCCGTGGCGTGTCCGGGGAGGGCCGTCGCGTGTCCGGGGCGGGGCCGCGGCGCTAGAGTCTGCGCGGGTTCCGGAGCGGAGCGGCGCGGGCACAGGGGGTAGGCGATGGCGAAGGCGCGGCGGCGGGACGGCGGGGCGGCCCTGCGGACGGCGCGGTGGTGCGCCACCGGGCTGCTGGCCGGGACGGGGCTGCTCGGACTGCTGCTGTTCGCGCTCGGCCGGGAGCACGCCTGGCAGGCGCTCGGCGGCGGACTGGTCGTGGTCGGCGCCTCGGTGGTGCTGGGCGGCGGGCTGGGCTTCCTGTTCGGGGTGCCCCGGGTCCGCGGTGGCGGCACCGGTGAGCCGCAGGGCTCGTACGCGCCGAACACCAATCTGGAGCAGGTCTCGGACTGGCTGACCAAGGTGCTGCTGGGCGTCGGGCTGACCCAGCTCGGCTCGCTCGGCGAGCGGCTGCACGACCTCGGTACGGCGCTGGCGCCCGCCCTCGGCGGCGGCCCGGAGGCGGTGCCGTTCGCGGCGGCGCTCGTGCTGTACTTCCTGGTCTTCGGCTTCCTGGCCGGCTGGCTGGTGACCAGACTGGCACTGCCGCAGGTGCTGACCGAGACCGACCAGGCGCTGGACCTCTTCCTCGCCGGACAGGACCGCGACCGGTACGGCGACAAGGTGGGCGCGGACGACCTGCGGGTCCGCGCGATGCAGCAGCTCGGGCTGCTGGGCGGCAGCGCGGAGCGCCAGGCCGCCCTGGCCGGGCAGCTGCCGCCCGCCTCCGGTGCGCCGGCCGGGCCGGAGGGCGTAGTGGCGGAGGTCCGCTCGACCGCGCGGCGCTCGGCGCTGACCGCCGACCAGGTGCGGGACCTCTTCGCGGACGGCTCCGAGGGCCGGCGGATCCAGGCGCTCGCGCTGATGCAGGGCGACCCGGCGCTGGCGGACCTGCCGAGCGTGCTGGACGCGATCGAGCACCCGCGCTCGGACTTCGAGCAGTACCACGCCCTGCTGGCCGCCCGGGGGCTGCTCTCCTGGCTGCCCGCCGCCGGGGCGCAGCGGCTGCGGGACGCGGTGGCGACGCAGCTGGTGGACCCGCGGGGCATCCCGTACGGGTCGGACCGCAGCTGGCTGGCGGAGAAGATCCTGTCCCGGCTCCAGGGGACGGCCCTCGTGCCGGAGCAGCCGGCCCGGCCCGCCCCGCAGGCCGGACCGCACGCCGTGCCGCAGCCCGTCGCGGCGGTACCGGCCCAGCCGGGCGGGCCGGGCGGGCCGTCGGCCGCGGGGACCTCCTGACCGGGGGAACTACCGGACGGTGAAGCGCAGTTCGGGGCGGTCCCAGGTGATCCTGCCGTGCGCGGGGAAGGTGCCGACGCGTTCGGCGCCCACCCGCAGGTAGAAGCGCTCGGCGTCCGGGTGGGAGACCACCAGCACGCTGGCGATGCCGGCCGCGCGGGCCTGCTCCAGCATGTGCGCGATCAGCACGCGGCCGGTGCCGCGCCCCTGGGCCTCGTCGGCGACGAACATCAGGTCCAGTTCGGCCGGTTCGCGGATCAGCCCGTAGAAGCCGAGCAGTTGGTCGGTGGCCGGGTCGAGGGCGAGGAACACCTCGTGGCCGGCGATGTAGTCGGGCGTCACCCGGTAGCCGTCGATCATCGGCGCGTACTCGCCGTGGTAGGCGGAGGAGGCCTGGATCAGGTCGGTGAGCCGGTCGGCGTCGGTCGCCTCTGCGCGCCGGATAGTCGTCTCGATCATGGCGGCGAGTATAGGGGCAAACCGGAGTAGTGACTATTACATGACCGGCTGCCCGGCTGCCCGGCCGCCCGGCGGCGTCGGTCGGCGGCCCGCAGCACCAGGACCCGCACGGTGCGGCCGTCCACCGGCCCCGGACAGCGGAGGATCTCGCTGGCTATCCGGCGCTCGCCGAGCGCGTACCGCAGCGGGTCGAGGTGACCGCAGCGGCGGCCGTGCCCGTCGTTCAGCGGCTGGACCCGGACCTCGCCGTCCGGGGAGGTGACCCGGACCAGCTCGGTCAGCGCCGCCAACTGGCGCTCCGAGCCGAAGACTTCGGGGTAGGCGAAGATCAGGTAGCCGCTCAGGGTGAGGGCGAAGGCGCCGTCCGCGAAGGGCAGCCGGGGCAGCGCGGCGGCCACGTACCGCTGCGGGTGGGCGGCCGAGTCGGCGGCGAACAGCCGGCGGGCCCGGTCCCAGCTGCGCAGGTACCGCTCGGGCCGGTACGGGCGGGGCGAGGGGTGGAGCCACGGGCGGGCGGTCATCGAGGCGGCCATCGCCGCCCGGGCGGCCAGGGCGAGGTCGGCGACCACCGGCGGCGGCAGCGCGTACGCCGGGTCGACGGCGACCACCCGGCAGCCCAGCTCGCGCGCCTCGGCGGCCAGGCCGGCCGCGCCCCCGGGGCAGTCCAGCAGCGGCCCGGGCAGGGCGGCGAGCCGGGCCCGGGTGAGGCCGAAAAGGGCGCAGTACTCGTCCAGCGGACGGGAGGTGACCAGCACGTCCGGGAGGGCGGGGTGAGGGCCAGCGGCCACCCGGCCATCCGACCACGGAGCGGCCCCGCCCGCATCCGGAGGAGTCCGGAACGCGGGCGGGGCCGTCGGGGCCTGGATGGAGCCGGGCGGTCAGCGGCCGAGCAGGCCCTGGGCGGCGGCCCGGTTGACGTTGGTCAGGCCGCGGACCAGCTGGGTGGTGAGGAGGACCAGCAGCACCCCGAGGAGCGAGAGCCCGGCGATCTGCCAGGGCGCCTCGATGTCGTACACGTGCCGGATGTCGTGGCTGTCGTAGAAGTCGAACACCCGGTACCCGTGCCAGGAGGTGTAGGTCGGGAAGACCCAGTGGTACAGCGGGTAGAGCGCCGCCGCCCAGCCGAGCAGCAGGAACACCAGCGTCACCGCGAAGCTGAACACCGCCCAGGGGAGCATCAGCACCTGGTACAGCACGGCCTTCCAGCCGGCCCCGTCCGCCAGCCGCGCGGTGACCGCGCCCCAGCTGCCCTGGCGGACCCGGCGCACCGGCTCCGGGCCGGGGACGTCCAGGGCCAGCATGCCGCGCACCCGGGCCCGCTCCAGCCGGCCGAAGCCGCGGGCCGTGGCGGTCAGGGCGCCCAGCACGGGCAGCCCCAGCGCGGTGACGAAGGTGGCGAGGCCGAAGCAGAACATCGTGACCGCGACGGCGAAGCCGAGGATCGCCACCGGCAGGCCGGTGAGCGCGTAGCCGACCTCGCGGTAGTAGTACGCCGAGAACGGGGCCCGCCACAGGGCCGGACGCCGCTCGGTCCGCCGGGCCCGGACGGGGCGCGGGTCGTCACCGCGACCGCCCAGAACGTCCCACTCCCGGTCCTCCACGCTGCGGCTGCTGCTCATGTTCCCGGCCCCCGGCCCCTCGTGCTGTCGTCTGTCGCTCGTTCGTCCCGCTGACTGCGTCCAGTCTGGTGGACGCGCCGCCCGGCCGTGATCCGGAGGCCTGGCGGATCCGGGGTGGGGTTAACCCCCCTCCACCCGGGCGGCCGGGCCCGGCCACTCCTCGGCGAGCAACGTGAAGAAGTACGCGTCGGACCCGTCGGACCGCGGCCGCCCCTCCGGCCGGAAGCCCAGCCGGGTGAGCACCCGGCCGGGGGCCGGGTTGGCCGCGGCGGTCCGGGCGGTCAGCCGGTGCAGGCCCAGGGTGCCGAAGGCGAAGTCGCCGAGCAGGCCGACGGTCTCGCCCGCGTAGCCCCGGCCCCAGGACCCGCGGGCCAGCACGCACCCGAGGTCCGCGGCGCCGTGCCCGTCGAGGGTGAGCGCGGCCTGCCCGATCGGCGTCGCGTCCCCGGGCTCCTCGGCGTCGGCGAGCCTGGTGACGGCGAGCCGGTAGGTGTCCCGCTCCTCGGCCATCGCCTCCTCCAGGTAGAGCTCGATCTGGTCGGCGCAGTCCTCCCGGCCGCTCGGCCCGAAGGGCAGGTGGCGGGTGACCTCGGGGTCGCCGAACAGCGCGTGCAGCGCGTCCACCTCCTCCTCGGTGTGGTGGTACTCGCGGACGGCCAGGCGCGGGCCGGTGAGTCGTACGGGGACCATGGCTGCCGACCCTATCCCCGCCCGGCGGCTACCGTTCGGACTATGAACGACGAAGACCTGCGGCTCGCCCCGCGCACCAAGGCCGCCGACCTGCTCGCCTGGGCGGCCGAGCAGGGCCGCGCGCCGGTGGCCGAGGGGCCGCTGCGCGCGGTGCTGGCGCTGCTGGAGCTGGGCGAGGGCAGGATGCACGACGGCTGGCCCGAACTGACCTCCGACGCGGTGGAGCACCTGCTGTACGAGCGGCTCCACCTGTACGTCCAACCCGCGCCCGAGGAGGACCCGTTCGCCTACGGCGACGCCGTCCGGCTGCTGGTCGACCACCAGCGGGCGGCCCGGCGGCTGAACGCCAAGCGCCAGGAGCGGCTGCACGCGGAGGCCGAGTGGCAGGGCGAGGTCGCGGCCGGGCTGCTGCGCCGCGCCGACCTGGTGACCTGGCCCCGGCTGTACGCGCTGCTGCTGCACGCGTACGGGGTGGACGTCACGGACCCGGCGGCGGTGCGGGACTGGCTGGCCGGCTTCGGGGAGCTCCCGGAGGAGGAGCGGCTGGCCGCGTACGAGGCGCTGGCACCGGCCGGCTGGCTGGACGAGCCGGACGAGCAGGGCTGGGGCCCGGGCCGGGTGCTGTCGGTCGGCATGGCCACGGACGGCGCTCGGCGGCTGCTGGAGCAGGGCCTGATGCGGCGCAGCTACCGCAACCTGGCGGAGCTGACCGCGCTGGGGCGGCCGATGCCGGAGGAACTGGCTGGGGACTTCGGGCGGTTCGAGGAGGCGGCGGTCGAGGCGGCGCTCGACCTGTTCGGCGGGTGGACGGTGCCGGGGCTGCCGCGGCTGCTGGTGACGGAGTTCCCGGAGCTGGCGCCGGAGCCGGGCCAGGAGGAGATCGAGGCGTACCTGGCGCAGCTGCCCGCCGAGGAGTGAGACGCCACGGCGAAGCCCCCGGTCCGGTGCTGGTGCTCCGGGCCGGGGGCTTCGCGCTGGGTCCGCCCGGGCGGGTGCCTCAGGGCGGGTGCGTCAGGGCTGGCGCCTCAGGGGTTGAGGCCGCGCTGCTGGAGCCAGGGCTCCGGGTCGACCGGGGCGCCGCCGCCGGGGCGGACCTCCATGTGCAGGTGCGGGCCGGTGACGTTGCCGGTCGCGCCGACCTTGCCGATCTGCTGGCCGGCGGCGACCTTGCCGGAGCCCTTGGTGATCGCGGAGAGGTGGCAGTACCAGATCTCGGTGCCGTCGGGCAGGGTCTCGACGATCCGGTAGCCGTACGAGCCGGCCCAGCCGGCCGAGGTGATGGTGCCCTGGCCGAGCGCGTGGACCGGGGTGCCGGTGTCGGCGGCGAAGTCCAGGCCGGTGTGCAGGTTGGCCCAGTAGCGGGCGCTCTGGCCGTAGTGGGCGGAGAGCCGGTAGTCCGTCACCGGGAGGGTGAGGGCGGCGGCCTTGGCCCGCTCGGCCTCCTCGGCGGCGCGCTTGGCCTCGGCCTCCTTGGCGGCGGCCTTGGCCTCCGCCTCCTGGGCGGCCTGGAGCCGGGCGGTCTCCTCGGCGGCGGTGCGCTGGCTGTCGGCCTGGTTCTGGATGCGGGCGGCGAGCGCGAGGCCGGGGTCGGCGGAGAGGGCGACCGCCGTCTCGTCCGGGGCCTCGATGGCGGGGGCGGCGGCCGGGGTCGCCGAGGTGAAGCCGGTGGCACCCAGGGTGGCGGCGACGGCGGTGACGCCGAGCAGCGGGGAGGTTCCGCGGGTCTGACGCGGCATCCGGTGGCGGTTGGTCTCGGCCTCCGCGGCGAAGTCCTCCGGGCCGAAGGCCTCGGGGCCGTCCGGGCCGGGGTGGTCGAGGAGCTGGGTACCGGCTGCGAAGCCGGCCGGGTGTGCCGGGGTGTGCGTCGACGCCACGGAGGCGCGCTCCTTTCCTTCCTTCGCGCCTACCGGGTTAGCTGACGGGTTCGGAGCAGGAAGGTCTCCTACGGCCGGGCCGGAGCCCCGCCGATTCACCCCAAGGAACGTGGTTCCCCGGCTCCCTGACCTGCCCGGAGGCCGGTCGGTGGGATTAGGCGACGGCGCACGGTGCCGTCTGGGTACGGCGTTGACAACCGCGCTGCGTTATCAAACGTTAATCCTAGGAGGCTCTGATTCCAAGCCATCCGTTCGGAACAGCCCCGCGGCAGGTGATCGGACGTCAACGAACGGTCCCTCATGCACGGCCCCATCTGAGTACGCCTACTCATGTGCGGCCCGGCCGGGCCGCAGCATCCTGACGCCATGAGCGCACCGATGCAGACCCGCACCACGGCCGCCTACTACCTCCAGGCCGTCCTGTCCTTCGCCCTGTCGGGCACCGCCCTCGCCGTGGGGATCATCTACCTGCCGGTCGGCGGGTGGACCCGGGCCTTCCTCGGACTCGGCCTCCTCTTCACGGTCAGCTCCGCATTCACTCTGGCGAAGGTGATCCGGGACCGGCAGGAGTCCAACGACATGGTCACCCGGGTGGACCAGGCCCGGCTGGAGAAGCTGCTCAGCGAGCACGACCCATTCAAGGTCGAAGGGGTCTGACCACCCCTCCCCCTCTTCTCCGACGCCTCCGACGCCTCCGACGCCCGACCGCTTGACGGCTAAGGCTATTAGCCTTAGCTTTATGGCTATCGGCAGCACCGCCGATGCCCCGCACCGGCGGCCCGAGGAGGACCCCATGAACGGCACCATCACCCCGAACACCCAGTACCTCACCGTCCCCGGCGGCCGGATCGCCTACGACGACACCCGGCAGGGCGACGGCACCCCGGTCGTCCTGCTCCCCGGCATGCTCGACAGCCGGGCCGCGTACCGGCACCTGCGCCCGCTGCTCGTCGCCGCCGGCCACCGGGTCGTCACCATGGACCTGCGGGGCTTCGGCGAATCCTCGATCACCTGGGACGACTACGGCCCGGCCGCCCTCGCCGACGACGTCCTCGCCCTGCTCGACCACCTCGGCATCGAGCGCGCCGTCCTCGCCGGGAACTCGTACACCGGGGCGACCGTCGTCAAGGCCGCCGGGGACGCCCCCGAGCGGGTCGCCGGGATCGTCCTGCTCAACGCCTTCGTCGAGAACCCGCCGCAGGGCGCCCTGATGCGCGGCGCCATGGGCCTGATGGGCGCCGCCCTCGTCCACTGGCCGGCCGCCTGGGGCTTCTACCTGCGCCGGATGGCCTTCCCCGGTGCCAGGCCCGCCGACTTCGACGCGTACGTGGACGGGCTGGTCGCCGCGCTGCGCACCCCGGGCCGGAAGACCGCCACCCGCGGGTACGTCCACGGCGACTCGGCGCCGGTCGGCTGGACGGCCGCGGTGCGGTGCCCGGCCCTGGTGGTCATGGGCAGCAAGGACCCCGACTTCCCGAAGCCGGAGCTGGTCGCCGACCGGCAGGCCGCCGCGCTCGGCGCGCGGAAGGCGATGATCGAGGGGTCCGGGCACTACCCGATGGCCGACAACCCGGCGGCCACCGCGGACGCCCTGCTGCCGTTCCTCGCCGAGCTCGGCTGAGCCCCGCCCGTCCGCTGCCCGCCCCTGCCCGACCTGATCCGTACGGAGAGCCCGAACCCATGCCCCGCGTAGGACTGACCCCCGACCAGGTCGTCGACCACGCCCTCGCCCTCATCGACGAGCAGGGCGCCGAGGCCCTCACCCTGGCCTCCGTCGCCGCCCGGGCCGGGGTCGCCACCCCCTCGCTGTACAAGCACGTCAGCGGCGGCCTCGCCGAACTGCGGCGGCTGATCGCCGTCCGGGTCACCGGGGACCTCGCCGACCGGCTGGCCGGGGCGGCCGTCGGACGCAGCGGGGACGACGCCGTCGCCGCCGTGCTGCGCGCCTACCACGCGTACGCCACCGAGCACCCGCACCGCTACAACGCCCTCCCCCAGGCCCCGCAGCCCGACGACGACCTGGCCCGGGCGGCCGCCCGACTCGTCGGCGTGATCATCGCCGTGCTGCGGGAGTACGGGCTCGACGGCTCCGAGGCGGTCCACGCCGCCCGCACCGTGCGCTCCGTCGCCCACGGTTTCGCCTCCCTCACCACGGCCGGCGCCTTCCAGCTCACCGAGGACCTCGCCACCACCCAGGACCGCCTCATCGCCACCCTCACCACCGGTCTCCGCGCCTGGCCCGCGTAAGCGGCCGGCCCGGCACCGGGCACTGCACAGGAAGTCGGCCCGGCCGACTTCCCGCGGTGGCGGTGGTGCTGGTGCGGCGGTTCGGTCGGCCTTCGCCGGTGGGGGAAATGGGGTATCAAGGACCAGTGCCCCTGGAGCCCGCCGGCAGTCCGACCGCGCGCAGTGCGATGCGCTGCGTGCGGCTGCTGCTGGGCTGCACCAGCGCGGCCGAGCTGCTCGACACCGTCCTGGCCGAGGGCCCGAGCTGGATCACCGGCGAGGGGTCCGCGCTGTACCTGCTGGACTCCGCCGGGATGCTCCGGCTGACCGCCTCGCACGGGCTGCCGGACTGGGCGCACGAGCGCTACAGCGTGGTCGACCCGGCCGGTGAGCTGCCCGCCGCGATGGCCCTGCGGCTGCGCCGCCCGTACCTGCTCAGCCCCGAGCACACCAGCGTCGACTACCCGAACCGGAACACCGGCATGGGTACCGGGATGGTCGCCGTGATCACCCTGCCGATGGTCGTGGACGAGCGGCCGATCGGTGTGCTGGCCCTGGCGCTGGCCCACCGGGGCACCGTGCCGCGCCGCGACCTGGACGTCCTGGAGACCCTCGCCGAGGCCTGCGCCCACCGGCTGGCCCATCTGCTGGACCACGCCGACGCCCACCTCCCGTACGGCACCCGGGCACCGTACGGCGTCCGGTTACCCGAGGACCCCCGGGCGGCGGACGGCCGCCCCGCCGGGCTGGCCCACCCGCTGCTGTCGCTGGCCGTGCGGGCCGCCGGGCACGGGGCCTTCGAGCGGGACCTGGTCACCGGGGAGAGCTACTGGGACGCCGAGGCGTTCCGGCTGGCGGGCCGCCCGCCCGCCCCGGACGGCGCCGCCCCCGAGCTGGACCGGCTGGTCCACCCGGAGGACCTGCCGGACGTGCAGGCGGCGCTCGCCGAGGCGCTGGCCGCCGGCGGCCGCTACCGGATCGGCTACCGGGTGCTGCGGCCCGGCGGCAAGGTCGCCCGGGTCGAGGAGTCCGGCGAGGTGATGCTGGACGTGCACGGGCGGCCGGTGCGGATCGCCGGGCTGCTGGCCGAGGCCCGGCACCGGGAGCCGCCGCCGGCCGAGGGGCGGAACTCCCCGGCCGCCGCCCGGACGGCGCTGCTGCTGACGCTCACCCGGGCGCTGTCCCGGGCGGTGACCGTCCGGGACGTCACCACCGCCGTCACCGATGTCGCCCGCCCGGCGCTCGGCGCCGCCGGCATCGTCCTGGACCTGGTGGACGAGGGCCGGCTGCTGCCCGTCTCGCACACCGTGTACGGGGGCCCGCGCCGCACCGAGCTCACCCGTCTGGCGGACCTGTCCGAGTCCGTGATGCAGCGTTCGCTGGCCCGCTCCGCCCCGCTGTTCAGCGAGCCCGCCGCCGCCCGCACCCGGCGCGACCCGCTCACCCCGGCCGCCTGGGCGGTGCTGCCGCTGGTCGCCTCCGGGCAGCAGGTCGGCTCGTGCCTGATCACCTTCGCCGCCGAGCGGGTGTTCAGCCGGGAGGACCGCACCCTGTACTCGGCCTTCGCCGGCATCCTGGCGCAGTCCCTGGAGCGGGCCCGGCTGTACGACACCCACCACCACCGGGCCTCCGAGCTGCAGCGGGCGATGCTCCCGCGCACCCTGCCGCGGCTGGCCGGGATCGCCAGCGCCGCCCGCTACCTGCCGAGCACCGAGGGGATGCAGATCGGCGGCGACTGGTACGACCTGCTGCGGCTGCCGGACGGCCGGATCGGGCTGGTGATCGGCGACGTCCAGGGCCACAACGCGGAGGCCACCGCGGTGATGGGCCAACTGCGCAGCGGGCTGCGGGCGTACGCGACGGACGGGCACGACCCGGCCGCCACCCTGACCCGCACCAGCCGGCTGCTGGCCGAGCTGGACACCGAGCTGTTCGCGACCTGCCTCTACCTGACCCTGGACCCGGCCGACGGCGTGCTGACCGCGGCCCGGGCCGGGCACCCGGCGCCGGTGCGGATCACCGCCGACGCCGCGGCCGTCGAGCTGGAGCTGCCGGGCGGGCCGCCGCTGGGGGTGGCCCCGGAGCGGCCGTACCCGCTGGCGGTGGAGCGGCTGGCGGTCGGCGAGACGCTGCTGGCGTACACCGACGGGCTGGTCGAGGACCGCGAGGAGGACTACGACGAGTCGGTGCAGCGGATGCTCGGCGGGCTCGAACTGTGGGCGCGGCAGACCGGTCCGGGGCGGATCGGCCCGGCGCCGGCGCTGGAGCGGCTGGCCGATCTGCTCACCCTGAACGTGACCGAGCGGCGGTCCCGGCCGGACGACGTGGCGCTGCTGCTCCTGCACCGGACGGCGCCCCTTCCGTAACACCGTGCGCACAGGCCCCACACATCACCGGACGCGATCCGGCCGGGCGGCTCGATCCCGACGTTCCCGGCGGCGCCGGTCGGGCCGCTCCGATACCTCGTCAGGCGGTGGGATCGGGGTCGAACGATTGCCGATTGACGCCGAATTGACTCGATATTGACGAGATCCGGTCACTTGGCGAGATCCGTTCACACCTTCGTAGGATCATCACCCTAGAATTCGCGGCGTGACGATGACTCAGTGGTCCGTAACGGCAACCGGCGTACTCGCCGTCCTCGCCCTCGTGGCCGCCGCGCGGTACCGCGCCGTGTCCGTCACCCAGCGCGGCCGTGCCGACCGGCTGCGCGGCGAACTCCTCGCCGTCCAGGAACAGCTGGCCACCGAGCTCTCCCGCCGCGGCGCCGAACTCGCCGCCGTCCAGCAGGAGCAGGAGCACACCGCCTCCACCCAGCGGGCCTTCCTCAGCGTCGCCCGCCGGATCCTGGTGATGGCCCACGACCAGCAGGCGCTGCTGGACGAGATGGAGCGCACCCACGACGACCCGACGCTGCTGGAGGGCCTGCTCAAGGCCGACCACGCGGCCGCCCAACAGGCCCGGCTGGCCCAGACCCTGGCCGTGCTGTGCGGCGCGCGGGCCGGCCGGCACTGGCCGGAACCGGTCTCCCTGGAGGACGTCGTCCGCGGCGCCCAGTCGCGCATCCTGCCGTTCCAGCGCGTGGTGGTGCGCAGCCGGACCGAGACCGCGGTGGTCGGCGCCGCCGCCGAGGCGCTGATCCACGCGATCGCCGAACTGCTGGACAACGCCACCCGCTACTCCCCGCCCAGCACCCAGGTGTTCGTCACCCTGATGCCGGTCCACAACGGCGCCGTCATCGAGATCGACGACGGCGGCGTCGGCATGCCGGAACAGGCCGTCGCCAAGGCCGCCGCCGCGCTGGCCGGCGGCAGCACCCTGGAGGTCTCCCGGCTCGGCGAGGTGCCGCAGCTGGGCCTCGCCGCGGTCGGCCGGCTCGCCGAGCAGTACGGCTTCCGGGTCACGCTCAGCTCGGCGCCCTCGCCGTACGGCGGCGTGCGGGTGGTCCTGCTGCTGCCGAACGCGCTGCTCACCGAGCCGCTGCCGCCCACCGTCCCCGGCCTCGGGCCGGACGACCGGGCGTTCAACCCCGGCCCCCGGCCGGCCTCTCCCGCCGGCCACCCCCTGGTGGAGACCCCGCCGCCCGGCCGGCACGCCGCGACCGGTGACACCCCTCCCCCGCTGCCCCGCCGGAGCCACCGGCGCGGCCGCACGGGCCGCCCCGCCCAGCACGCCGCTCCCCCACCGCCGCCCGCGCCGCCCTACCGCTCGGCCCGGGACGCGCAGGCGTTCATGGCGATGTTCCAGGCCGGGACGGCCAGCGGCCGTTCCGCCGCCCGGGCCCAGTCCATCCCTTCCCTTCCCGCTTCCCCCCGACTTCCCCAGCGCTCCGGAGAGTTCCATGACCACCACCCCTGATCTCGGCTGGCTGCTCGCCGACATCATCGCCGTCCCGCAGGTCCAGCACGCCGTCGTCGTCTCCAACGACGGCCTGGAGATCGGCCGCAGCGCGGGCATCCCGCGCGACGACGCCGAACGGCTCGCCGCCGCCTGCTCCGGACTGCAGTCGCTGGCCCGCGGCGTCGCGACGGGCTTCGGCGGACCGGGCAGCGCCACCCGCCAGATCATCATCGAGTACGGCGGCGGCTACCTCTTCGTCGTCGCCGCCGGGGCCGGCGCGCACCTGGCCGTGGTGGCCGGCGAGGCGGTCGACGCCGGCCTGGTCGCCTACCAGATGCAGGTCCTGGTCGAGCGGATCGGCACCCACCTCACCAGCCCGCCGCGCGTCGACCACGCGGCGGGGGGCCACCGGTGAGCGGCCCGGTCCGGCCGTACGTCATCACCGGTGGGCGCAGCCGCCCCACCCGGTCCGATCTGGCCGTGGAGAGCCTGGTCAGCGCCGTGCCCGGACCATTAGGACTGCCCGAGCCGCCGGACCTGCCCGAGCACGAGCTGATCAACCGTGAGCACCGGCGCATCCTCGCGCTCTGCCACAGCCTGCTGTCCGTCGCCGAGGTGGCGGCCCACCTGGGGCTGCCGCTCGGCGTCGTCAAGGTGCTGGTCGGTGACCTCTGGGACCTCGGCGCCGTGCAGGTGCTCCCGCCCGTCCCCCAGGCCGAACGCCTGCCCGCAACCCTCCTGGAGGAGGTGCTCGTTGGCCTCCGCCAACTCCGCTGAAGCCGTCCCCGACGCCCCGGACGCACCGGGCGCCACGGACGCCGCCGGGTCCGCCGCCGGGCCGCAGTACCTGCCCTCCTCGGTGCAGGGCGCGGTCAAGATCCTGGTCACCGGTCCGTTCGGGGTCGGCAAGACCACCCTGGTCGGCTCGCTGAGCGAGATCACCCCGCTGCGCACCGAGGAGACCATGACCGCCGCCAGCGCCGGCATCGACGACCTCACCGGTCGCGCCGGCAAGACCACCACCACGGTGGCGCTGGACTTCGGCCGGATCACGCTCAACTCGCGGCTCGCGCTGTACCTGTTCGGCACGCCCGGGCAGCAGCGGTTCTGGCCGCTCTGGGACGACCTGTCGCGCGGAGCGCTCGGCGCCATCGCCATGGTCGACCTGCGCCGCCCGGACGAGAGCTTCGACGTGCTCGGCCGGCTGGAGGAGCAGCGCATCCCGTTCGCGGTCGCGGTCAACACCTTCCCGGACACGCCGAGTTACCCGGAGGAGGAGCTGCGCTCGGCGCTGGACCTGCTGCCGGAGGTGCCGATCCTGCACTGCGACGCGCGCGACCGCCGGCAGTCCTACGACCTGCTGATCGACTTCGTCGACCACCTGCACCGCAACTCGATCCTGGAGCTCCAGGGATGACCTCCCCCGAACACCCGGGAGCCCCCGGGTGCCCCGTCGCCCACGGCGGCGGACGGCCCGGCGGGCTGCCCGTGGGCGTGCCGCTGACGCCGCTGTACGGCCCGGCCGTCGCCGAGGACCCGCACGGCCTGTACGCCCGGCTGCGCGAGCGCTACGGGCCGGTCGCCCCGATCGAGCTGGAGCCCGGGGTCGAGGCCTGGCTCGTCCTCGGCTACGCCGAGCTGCTCGAACTCACCCGCAACGAGGCGCTGTTCTCCAAGGACTCGCGCCGCTGGCGGGTGCCCGCCGAGGGCCGGCTGGCGGCCGACTCCCGGCTGCTGCCGATGACCTCCTGGCGGCCCACCCTGCTCAACCTGGACGGCGCCGAGCACCAGCGGCTGCGCGCCGCCGTCTCCGACACCCTCGCCCAGATCGACCACCGCCAGCTGCGCGGCACCACCGAGGCCGCCGCCAACGGGCTGATCGACGGCTGGGGCCCGGACGGCACCGCCGACCTGGTCGCCCAGTACGCGCGCCGGCTGCCGCTGCTGGTCTTCACCCAGCTGGTCGGACTGCCGGTGGAGAGCGGGCCCCGGGTGGTCGAGCTGATCAGCCACTTCGTGGACAGCAGCGCGCAGTCGCAGCGCGCCGGACTGGAGTTCCAGGCACTGCTCGTCGACCTGGTGCGCCGCCGCCGGGCCGCCCCCAGCGCCGACCTCACCTCCTGGCTGCTCGCCCACCCGGCCGGGCTGACCGACGAGGAGGCGGTGCACCACCTGGTGGTGCTGATGGTCGCGGGCAACGAGACCTCCATCAACTGGACCGGCAACACGCTGCGGCTGCTGCTCACCGACCGGCGCTTCCGGGCCACCCTCACCGGCGGGCGGCTGACCGTCTCCGACGCGCTGGAGGAGGTGCTCTGGCGCGACCCGCCCACCCAGAACTTCCCCGGCCGCTGGGCCACCGGCGACACCGTGCTCGGCGGCCAGTACATCAGCGCCGGCGACATGCTCGTCCTCGGCCTGGCCGCGGCCAACGCCGACCCGGCCGCGCAGGGCGTCTCGGCCGCCGCGCAGGGCTCGCTCGGCGGCAACCGGGCCCACCTCGCCTGGGGCGCGGGCCGGCACGTCTGCCCGGCCCAGCACCCGGCCCGGATCATCGTCGAGACCGCCGTCGAGACCCTGCTGCACCGCCTGCCGGACCTCCAACTGGCCGTACCGCCCGGCGAGTTGGCCTGGCGCCCGTCCCCGTGGTCCCGGGCCCTGACCGCCCTCCCGGTGCTCTACAGCGCCTTCACCCCGCCCCGCCCGCCCGCCCCCGAGAGGCCCGCATGGACACCACCACCGAATCCGGAACCCGCGCCGAGCCCGTCAGACTCGACCCCTTCGGCCGCGACCAGCACGGCGAGAACGCCCGACTCCGCGAAGCCGGCCCCGCGGTCCTGGTGGAGCTCCCTGGCGGGGTGGTGGTCTGGGCGGTAACCCACCACGACACCCTCCAGTCGCTGCTGTCCGACCCCCGGGTCGGCAAGGACGCCCGGCTCTGGACGACCTTCCGGGAGGGGCGGCTGCCGGAGGGCTGGCCGCTGCTCAACTTCATCGTCGTCCCCGGCATGGTCACCGCCGACGGCGAGGACCACCGGCGGCTGCGCGGACTGGTCTCGCAGGCCTTCACCCCGCGCCGGATAGCCGACCTGGCCCCCGCCGTCGAGGCCCGGACGGTCGCGCTGCTGGACGGGGTCGCGAAGCTGGAGGGCGAGTTCGACCTGCGGCGGCACTTCGCCTACCCGCTGCCGATGCAGGTGATCGGCGAACTGCTCGGCCTCGGGCTGGCGGAGCAGGACGAGCTGCACGAGCTGTCCGACACCATGGTCTCCAGCTCGGCCACCCCGGCGGCGGCGCTGGCCGCGCAGCGGGGCCTGAACGCGCTGCTGGCCTCGGTGGTGGCCGCCAAGCGGGCCGAGCCCGGCGACGACCTGACCACCGACCTGATCGCCGTCCACGAGGCGGGCGACCGGCTCAGCGAGGCCGAGCTGGTCGGCACCCTGCTGCTGATGCTGGTCGCCGGGCACGAGACCACGCTCAACCTGATCACCAACGCCGTCCGCGCCCTGCTCGCCCACCCGGACCAGCTGCGGCTCGTCCTGGACGGGGAGCAGCCGTGGTCGGCGGTGGTCGAGGAGACCCTGCGCTACGACTCCCCGGTCGGGCAGTTCCCGCTGCGCTACGCGAGCGAGGACATCGCGGTCGGCGACGTGGTGATCCGGCGCGGCGAGGCGCTGCTGGCCTCCTACGCGGCGGCCGGGCGGGACTCCGGGCACCACCCGGACGCGGACCGCTTCGACCTCACCCGGCAGCCCGCCAAGCACCTGTCGCTCGGCCACGGCCCGCACTTCTGCCTCGGCTCCGGGCTCGCCCGGATGGAGGCCGAGACGGCGCTGCGGCACCTGTTCACCCGCTTCCCGGGGCTGGCCCTCGCGGAGGGCCGGACCGACGAGCCGATCGCCTCGTTCGTCAGCAACAGCGTGCGCACCCTGTGGGTGACGGTCTGAGCCGACCGGTTACCTGAGGGCGGTCCGGGTCGTTCGGCAGGGCATGAAGAAACTCGCCACCCTGGCCGCCCTCACCATGGCGGGCCTCGCCCTCGCCGTCCCGGCGGCCTCCGCCACCTCCCAGACCGCCTCCTCGCCGGACGCCACCGGCGGGCTCACCGACGGCCTCGAAGTCTCCCCCGGCGACCTCGCCCTGCGGACCGTGGGCAAGCTCCCGCTGCTCGGCAAGCCCGCCAACGAGATCGAGGCGATCGGGACCAACCAGATGGCCCACCCGGGGCTCAGCGGGCAGATCCTGAACTGACCCGGCGCTCCGCCACCGGAGCGCGGGCGGCCGGCCGACCCCCGAACGGCCGGCCGCCCACGCCACCCGACGCACGACGACCGCTCGACCCGCGGCGCTCAGGCCGCCGGGTTCAGAGCGCGGACAGCCGGTTGAGCTCCGGGTAGCCCAGCCCCTCCGCGAGCGCGGTGAACGTGCCGCTCCCGTACACCTCCTCGGCGGCCCGGCGGACCGCCGCGTACGCCACCTCGGCCAGGCCCGGGCCCAGGCTGATCCGGGCCACGCCGAGCTTCGCCAGCTCGGCGACCGCCGGGGAGCCGGGGCCGGCCAGCACGTTCAGCGGCGCCGGGACGGCCTCGACCAGGGCGGCGATGGTCTCCGGGTCGGACACCCCGGGGACGAACACCCCGTCCGCGCCCGCCTCGACGTACGCCCGCAGCCGGTGCACCGCGTCGTCCAGCCGGCCCTCCGGGGCGCCGATCCCGCGCAGGAACACGTCCGTCCGGGCGTTGACGAAGAGCGGCACGCCGGCCGCGTCCGCCGCGGCCCGGGCGGCCGCGATCCGGTCGGCGGCCTCCGCCGGGGGGCGCCCCTCGTCCTCCAGGTTCACCCCGACGGCACCGGTGGCGAGCAGCGCGGCGACCGTCTCCCCGACCCCGGCGGCGGTGTCCGCGTAGCCGCCCTCCAGGTCCGCGGTGACCGGCAGGTCGACCGCGCGGACCACCTGGGCGGTCCGGGCCAGCACCTGCCCGGGGTCGGCGCCGCCGCCGTCCGCGCTGCCGAGCGACCAGGACACGCTCGCGCTGGCCGTCGCCACCGCCCGCGCCCCGGCGGCGGCCACCAGCCGGGCGCTCGGCACGTCCCAGGCGTTCGCCAGCACCAGCGGCTCGCCCGGGCGGTGCAGCTCCCGCAGCAGCCGGGCCCGCTCCCGCCGGACGGCGGGGTCCGCGGCGCTCACCGGGCGGCCGGGCTCATGCGGGTGGACACGCCGATCCGGTTCCAGGCGTTGATGGTGGCGATCAGCGCGATCAGCTGGGCCAGCTCGGTCTCGTCGAACCGCGCGGCGGCCTCCGCGTACACGGCGTCCGGCACGTGCCCCTGGGTCAGCAGGGTGACCGACTCGGTGAGGGCCAGGGCGGCGCGCTCGCGGGCGGTGAACCACGGGGTCTCGCGCCAGGCCGGGAGGGAGACCAGGCGGTGGTCCTGCTCGCCGTGCTTGCGGGCGTCGGTGGAGTGCATGTCGATGCAGAAGGCGCAGCCGTTGATCATCGAGGCGTGCACCTTGACCAGCTCGGCGATGACCGGGTCGACGCCCTCCCGGGAGGCCCGGTCCACGGCGACCATCGCCTGGTAGTAGGCGGGGGCGAGCTTGTGCATCAGCAGGCGCTGCTCGGGGGCGGGCACCGGGGCGCCGTCCGTACCGGCCGTCCCGTCCGTGGTCGCGCGCGTGGTCTCGTTCGTCGTCATGGTCGCCAGCCTAGGAGCGGGGTGGCCTGCCGTCCTGGTGCGTTCGGCCGCGCGTTCCTTGGGCCACTTCCGGCGTGCGAACGACCGTGCGAGGATCGCCGGCAGGAGATCACCGCCAGGAGGTCTCCGACAGGACGAGGTCAGGGGGCCCGGTCGTGTGCACGGCGTTCGTCAGCATCGAGCCGGAAGCGGCCGTGCCGGTGCTGCTGCTGTCCGTCCGGGACGAGTACCTGGGCCGCGCCTGGCTGCCGCCGGACCACCACTGGCCGGACCGGCCCGACCTGCTCGGCGGACTGGACCTCGCGGCCGGCGGCACCTGGCTGGCCGTCGACCCGGCCCGGCGCACCGCCGCCTGCCTGCTGAACGGCTTCGGCCCGCTCGCCCCCGCCGAGGCCCGGCGCACCCGCGGCCGGCTGCCGCTCACCGCCGTCCGGGAGGGCGGCATCGGCCACCTCGACCTCACCCCGTACGACCCGTTCCACCTCGTCCTGGTCCGGGCCGACGGGGCCCGGGTGTCCAGCTGGAGCGGCGGACGGCTGGAGGAGCGCGAACTGCCGTCCGGCCTGAGCGTGGTGCTCAACGACGGGCTGGAGGGCCGGGCGGCCGACCGGACCACCTCCGAGCGGATCCGCGACCTGATGGCCGCGCGGGCCGCCCACTTCCGGTCCCGCCTCACCGCCGAACCCCGGCCCGAACCGACCGCCGACGGGCCGGCCGCCGCGGCCTGGGGCGGATGGCTGCCGATCGTCGCCGGGGACGGGCTGGCGCCGGACGCGGACGCCGCGCTGATCCAGCGGCGCGACTTCGGCGACGGGCGGATCTGGGGCTCCTCGTCGATCTCGCTGCTCGCGCTCGGGCCGGACCTGCTGCGCTACGACTTCGCGGCCGCGCCGGTGGCCGCGGACGGGCCGGGGTGGCGGCGGGTGGCGACGGGCTGACCCGCGGCTCGCGGCGGGCGGCGGCGGCTGGCGCCGGGAAAAGGGCTTGCACCTGACGCTGCGGGAGGCGGCATCGTGGCCCGGGTCGAGCCCGAAGGAGACCGCCGTGACCCGCCCGGACCCCCCGCGCCGCCCCCGCCGCCTGCTCGCCGTCCTGACCGTCGCCCTGCCGCTGGCCGGCATGCCGGCCGCGGTGACCGCCGTCGTCCTGCTCGGCGACGCGGCGCACCGGGCCGTCCCGTCCGCCACCGTCCTGGCCTCCGTGGCGGCGGCGCTGATCGGGCACCTCGCCCCCGGTGTCCCGCAGCCGTACGGTCGGTGAACTTCCGACGGCGGGGCTGCCGAACGTCTACATGCGCGTAGTAGCTTCGCGAGGGCCCCCGACCCGGCCGGCCACCGACCCCCGAGCGAAGGTGCGCGATGTCGACCCTGACCTACCCGGAAGCGATAGGCGTCGGCCTGCTCCAGGGCGTGACGGAACTCTTCCCGGTCTCCAGCCTCGGCCACAGCATCCTGCTGCCCGCCCTGGTCGGCGGGCGGATCCAGCAGGACCTCGACATGACCGCCGAGGGCTCCTCGTACCTCGCCGCCCTGGTCGCCCTGCACCTGGCCACCGCGCTCGCCCTGGTGGTCTACTTCCGCAAGGACTGGGTCCGGGTGGTCGAGGGGCTGTTCGGCTCGATCCGGCACCGCCGGGTGGAGACCCGCAACGAGAGGCTCGCCTGGCTGCTCGTGCTGTCCACCATCCCGGTCGGCGTGGCCGGCCTCGCGCTGGAGAAGGCCCTGCGCAACGCGCTCGGCAAGCCCGTCCCGGCCGCGGTCTTCCTCGCCCTCAACGGGCTCGTGCTGCTCGGCGCCGAGCGGCTCAAGCGCGGCGGCACCGGCCGCCGCCGGGCCGGACACTCCGCCGGACACGCCGCCGACGAGCCGGGCCTGGACCCGGCGATCGCTTCCGACCACCGGCTGACCAGGCTCGGCTACGGGCAGGGCGCCTGGATCGGCGCCGCGCAGATCCTCGCGCTGTTCCCGGGCATCAGCCGCTCCGGCGTCACCATGAGCGCTGGCATCCTGCGCGGACTGCACCACGAGGACGCCGCCCGGTTCTCCTTCCTGCTCGCCACCCCGGTCATCCTGGCCGCCTCGGTGCTCAAGGTGCCCGAGCTGTTCAGGCCGGAGAACTCCGGCGTGCTCGGCCCCGTCCTCGCGGGCAGCCTCGCGGCCTTCGTGGCCGGCTACGTCTCGGTGCGGTTCCTCACCCGGTACTTCGAGACCCGCAGCCTGACGCCGTTCGCGCTGTACTGCTTCCTGGCCGGCGTCGGCAGCGCGGTCTACCTGTCGCTCTGAGCCGTCCGGCCGCCGCTCCGGGCCGTCCGGCCACCGCTCTTCGCCGTACGGGCCGCCTCGCCCAGGATCCCGGCGAGGTCGGCCGGCCGGGAGAACATCGGCCAGTGCCCGGTGTCCAGCTCCACCAGCCGCCAGTGGCCGTCCGCGACCAGCCCGGCGACCACCGGCGGCGGCTCCGGCCAGTCCATCAGGCACTTCACGTACACCGCCGGGAGCCCGCTCAACGGGCCCTCCAGGAAGGCCGGTTCGGTCAGCGAGGGGCCAGGGTGCGGGGTCGCCCCCGCGGCGATCCGGGCGATCTGCCCGACCGTCAGCCCCTGCTCGGCGAACTCGGCCGGCGGCAGCGGCGGCCACCAGCCCCCGTGCGCGGCCAGGTCGGCCCGCAGCGCGGCCGGCTCCGGCAGCTGGTCGGCGAAGGACTCCCCCGCCACCGGCACGTTGGCGTCCACCAGGACCAGCCCGGCCAGCCGCCCGCCGATCCGCTCGGCGGCCTGGCCCACCGGGATGCCCGAGTAGCTGTGCCCGACCAGCACCACCTCGCGCAGGTCCAGCCGCTCCACCTCCGCGACGACGTCCGCCACGTGCGCCTGCTGCCCGGCGGGCGCGCCGCGCTTCTCCGCGAGCCCGGAGAGCGTCAGCGGGTACGCCCCGTGCCCGGCCGCGCGCAGCTCCGCCACGACCTCGTCCCACGCCCAGGCGCCGAGCCAGGCGCCCGCCACCAGCACAAAGTTCGCCATGGGCGGCACCGTAGCGCGCGAGTGTGACGGCGGCCCGGAAAGCGACGGGAAACACCACGTGGAGGAACGGTGGGGGCGCCCCGCCCGCGCCCGGGCGCCCCCGGCGGTTCCGGGTCAGCCGGTGGTGAGGCCCAGGGCGGCCAGCCGGGTCGGGTCGGTGAGGATGTCCAGCCCGGTGATCCGGCCCCCGTGCACGGTGAACGACATGACCGACAGCGGACGGCCCCCGGCGAAGGACACCACCCCGGGCGAGCCGTTGACCAGCACCAGCCGCCCGTCGGCGGCGAACCGGGCGAAGGCGATCGCCTGCGAGGCGACGTCCGCCGCACCGCGGCGCAGCACGCTCGGCACCAGCGTGCCGCCGTCCGACCGGGCCACCACGTCCGGGTCGAGCACCGTCAGCAGAGCGTCGAAGTCCCCGCCCCGGGCGGCCCGCAGGAAGGCCTCCACCACCTCGCGCTTGCGGGCGTCGTCGGAGTCCGCGGCCGGGGTCGCGCCCTGGACCCGGCGGCGGGCGCGGCTGGCCAACTGCCGGGTGGAGGCGGAGGTCCGGCCGAGCACCTCGGCGATCCCGTCGAAGGGCACCTCGAACATGTCGTGCAGCACGAAGGCCACCCGCTCCGCCGGGGAGAGCGTCTCCAGGACCACCATCAGCGCGATCCCGACCGAGTCCGCGACCAGCACCTCGTGCACCGGGTCCAGCGCCGACAGCCCGCCGACCACCGGGT
Source organism: Kitasatospora sp. NPDC001119 (assembly GCF_053598475.1). Lineage (NCBI taxonomy): Bacteria > Bacillati > Actinomycetota > Actinomycetes > Kitasatosporales > Streptomycetaceae > Kitasatospora > Kitasatospora sp. NPDC001119. The sequence continues at coordinate 16,991 of NZ_JBSFKI010000050.1, read as the reverse complement.
CCGGCAGCCGCACCCGGCCCTCCTGCTCGGGCAGCGGATCCTCCCGGCGGGAGGCGCGGGAACGCAACTGGTCCAGGCAGACCCGGCCGACCACGGTGGTGAGCCACGCCCCGAGGTTGCGCACCCCGCCCACATCGCTGCGGCCCAGCTTCAGCCAGGCCTCCTGCACGGCGTCCTCGGCCTCGGCGAGCGACCCGAGCATCCGGTAGGCCACCGCCCGCAGCTGGGGGCGCTCCGCCTCGAAACGCCGGGCCAGTTCGGTCAGTTCGGTCGGTTCGGCCGGTTCGACTGCTTCAGCCGGCTCGGCCGGGAGGTTCTCCTCGCTCACCCTGTCACATCCTCGGGTCGGGATCCGTCGGTCCAGTGACGGACGCTAACCGACCGGGAGGACACGATGGGGAGGAGCCCGCCGGCGCCACCCGGCGACCCCGCCCGCGCCCCCTGGCGACAGGCGAGAATGGAGGCCGTGAGCACCTCCCGGACCACCTCCTGGACCACCTTCGGCGGCGACCTGCACCTGGACCTCACCGAGCGCCGGGCCGCCGGCGCCGGACTGCGGGCCGCCCTGGAGGACGCGCTGCGCGAGGCCGTCCAGGACGGGCGGCTCACCCCCGGCACCCGGCTGCCGTCCTCCCGGGCCCTCGGCGAGGACCTCGGGATCGCCCGCAACACCGTGGTCGAGGCGTACGGCCAGCTCACCGCCGAGGGCTGGCTCAGCTCCCGGCAGGGCTCCGGCACCACCGTCGCCCGGCGGACGGTCCCGGAACCGGTCCAGGGCCGGCGGCCGGCCCCCCGGGCGGTACGGGCGCGGCAGACCGCCCGGTACGACCTGATGTCCGGACGGCCCGACCTCTCGCTCTTCCCCCGCACCGTCTGGCTGGCCGCCGCCCGCCGCGCCCTCGCCACCGCGCCGCACGAGGCCCTCGACTACGGCAGCCCGCTCGCGGGCGACCTGCGGCAGGCGCTCACCCACTACCTGGCCCGGGTCCGCGGCGTGCGCACCGACCCCGACCACCTGCTCGTCTGCACCGGCGTCACCCAGGGCCTCGGCCTGCTCTGCGCCGCCCTGCGGGAACGCGGCGCCCGCACGCTGGCCGTCGAGGAGTACGGGCTGCCGCCGCAGCACGCGGTCGCCCGGGCCGCCGGACTCGCCACCGCCCCGGTGCCGCTGGACGCGGACGGCGCCCTGGTCGACCGGCTCGACCCCCGGGCCGGCGCCGTCCTCCTCACCCCCGCCCACCAGTTCCCCACCGGCGCGGCACTCTCCGCCGACCGGCGGGCGGAGGCGGTGCGGTGGGCGCGGGAGCAGGACCGGTACGTCATCGAGGACGACTACGACGGCGAGTTCCGCTACGACCGGCAGCCGCTCGGCGCGATGCAGGCGCTGGACCCGGAACGGGTGGTGTACGCCGGGACGGCCGCCAAGAGCCTCGCGCCGGGCCTGCGGCTGGCCTGGCTGGCCCTGCCGGACGCGCTGGTCGAGCCGGTCGCCCGGCTGAAGGCGCTGGCCGACACGATGTCCCCGGTGCTGGACCAGCTGACGCTCGCCGAACTGATCACCTCCGGCACGTACGACCGCCACGTACGGCGCTGCCGGCTGCACTACCGGCGCCGGCGCGACCACCTGGTCGCGGCGCTCGCCGAACACGCCCCGCACGTCCGGGTCACCGGCATCGCGGCCGGCCTGCACGTCGTCATCCGGCTGCCGCCCGGCTCCACCCCCGAACCCGAACTCCTCGCCCGCGCCCAGCAGGCCGGCCTCGCCCTCCACGGCCTCGCCTGGCACCGCACCACCCCGTCCCCCGCCGAGGCCCCGACCGCCCTGGTCATCGGCTACGCCACCTCACCGGACCACGCCTTCCCGGCGGCGGTCCAGGCCCTCTGCGAACTGCTGCGCGGGGCCTGAGCGGGAAGGGGAGAAGGCAGGTGGGCCGGGCCGGTGCGGGAACGGCGGTCCGCCCGCCCCCTCGGGGGTGGGGGCGGGCGGACGGTTCGGGGTGTGAACTACTTGTTCCGGCTGCCGAGTTGGAACAGGAGGATGATGAACCCGGCGAAGAGGTGGCAGCCGACGGTGTAGAGCACCAGGCGGTGGTAGACCCGCTTGTTGGCCCACTTGCCGGCGTCCATGGTCTTCGGGCCGGCCGGAGTGTCGGCACCGGCGGCCGGGTTCTCGGCGTCGGCGGCCGGGGTGACGGTGGTGGTGGGATCGGCCATGGTGATCTCCTCCGGGGTGTTCTGACGGCAGGTCAGTGAACGGCGGCGGGGCCGCCGCCGAGGCAGAGTTCGCCGCCGGGGCTCTGCAGCAGGGTGTGGACGAAGAGCAGTTCGACGCCGCTGTCCGACTCTGCGGCGATGCAGTGCGGGGTGAGCGAGTCGTAGTGGGCGGAGTCGCCCACCGCGAGGTGGTGGACGCGGTCGCCGAGGGTGACGCGGAGCGCGCCCTTCAGGACGTACAGCCACTCCTCGCCCGGGTGGACCCGGACCACCGTGTCCTGCACGCCCGGCGGGACGTGCACCCGCAGGGCCTGCATCGCGCGGCCGGGGGCGCCGGCCCGGCGGTAGCCCCAGCCACCGGCCCGGCCGGGTTCGATGGCGCCGCCGCGGACGATCGGGTCCGGCTCGGCGAGGGTCTCGCCGAGCAGGCCGGAGACCGAGGTCCCGTACGCGCGGGCGAGGCCGAGCAGGACGGGCAGCGAGGGCTGCCGGCGGCCGGTTTCCAGTCGGGACAGATAGGCTGGGGAGAGCCCGACCCGCCCGGCGGCCACCTCCAGCGTGAGACGGCTGCTGAGCCGGTGCTCACGGAGACGGGCGGCGAGGCCGGCGACCTCCTGGTCGTCGAGCTGTTCGCCTGCTGCGGCGGCGCCGGTGGAGCTGCTGGTCATGTGTCCAGTGGACACCCGCCGTGCCGCACGGGCAAGAATTTTGCCTCAGAGGCAAGACCTCTCCGACAGGCCTCCTGACAGGCGCCCCGACCGGCCCCGCTCACGGCCGCGGGATGTTCCGCAGGTTGCTCCGGGCCAGGTCGACCATGCGTCCGACGCCGCCCGAGAGCACCGTCCTGCCCGCCGCCAGCGCGAAGCCCTTCAGCTGGGCGGCGGTGATGTGCGGCGGGATGGACAGCGCGTTGGGGTCGGTGACCACGTCCACGAGGGCCGGGCCCGGCCGCTCCAGCGCCTCGACCAGCACCTCCCGGACCCGGGCCGGCTCGGTCACCCGCTTGGCCTGGATGCCCATCGCCCGGGCGATCCCGGCGTAGTCCACGTCCCCGTTGTCGATCTCGAACTCCGGGTAGCCGGAGACCAGCATCTCCAGCTTGATCATGCCGAGCGCGCCGTTGTTGAAGACCACCGTCTTCACCGGCAGCCGGTGCTTGGCCACCGTGAGCAGCTCGCCGAGCAGCATGCCGATCCCGCCGTCGCCCGCCATCGCGACCACCTGCCGCCCGGGGCAGGCGAGTTGGGCGCCGATCGCGTGCGGGAGGGCGTTGGCCATCGAGCCGTGCAGGAAGGAGCCGATCACCCGGCGGCGGCCGTTGGGCTGGAGGTAGCGGGCGGCCCAGACGTTGTTCATGCCGGTGTCCACGGTGAACACGGCGTCCTCGGCGGCCACCTCGTCGAGCACCGAGGCGACGTACTCGGGGTGGATCGGCAGGTGCTTCTCGATGTCCCGGGTGTACGCGCCGATCACGTCCTCCAGCGACCGGCAGTGCTTGCGCAGCATCCCGTCCAGGAAGGCGCGGTCGCGCTTGGCGTCGAGCAGCGGCAGCACGGCCCGCAGGGTGGCGGCCACGTCGCCGTGGACGGCGAGTTCGAGGGCGGTGCGGCGGCCGAGCCGGGTGGCGTCGTGGTCGACCTGGACGGTGTGCGCCTGCGGCAGGAAGGAGTCGTACGGGAAGTCGGTGCCGAGCAGCACCACCAGGTCGGCGGAGTGCAGCGCCTCGTGGCAGGCCCCGTAGCCGAGCAGGCCGCTCATGCCCACGTCGTACGGGTTGTCGAACTGGATCCACTCCTTGCCGCGCAGGGAGTGGCCGATCGGCGCGTTCAGGGCCTGCGCGGCGGCCATCACCTCGGCGTGCGCCCCGCGCACCCCGGCGCCGCAGAACAGCACCACCTTGCGGGCGGCGTTGAGCAGCCGGGCCAGTTCCTGCACCTGGGACCAGGGCGGGGCGGCGACGGCCTGCTCGGTGAGGAAGTGGCTGGTGCCGGTGGGGGCGGCGGCGGAGAGCGCGGCGACGTCCCCGGGGAAGGCGAGCACCGAGACGCCGTGCGAGCCGAGCGCGTGCTGGACGGCGACCCGCAGCAGGCGGGGCAGCTGGGCGGGGGTCGAGAGCATCTCGCACCAGGTGCTGCAGTCGGTGAACACCCGCTCGGGGTGGGTCTCCTGGAAGAAGCCGGTGCCGATCTGCCCGGACGGGATGTGCGAGGCGAGCGCGAGCACGGGCAGGCCGCTGCGCTGGGCGTCGTACAGCCCCTGGACGAGGTGGGTGTTGCCGGGGCCGCAGGAGCCGGCGCAGACCGCGAGCCGGCCGGAGAGTTCGGCCTCGGCGGCGGCCGCGAAGGCGCCGGCCTCCTCGTTGCGCACGTGCACCCAGCTGATGCCGTCGGCCCGCCGGATGGCGTCCACGACGGGGTTGAGGCTGTCCCCGACGACGCCGTAGACCCGCTCCACCCCGGCCTGCCGGAGCACCTCCACCATCTGTTCGGCCACGCTCGGCACGGCGGCGACTCCTTCGCTGGGGCGGCTCCACGGGACACCAGCACTCTCCGGGGCGGCCGGGGGCGGCGCAGCCGGGGCGGGGCGAACGGGTGAGGGGTGCGGGCTGCTACTCGGCCGCCAGGTGGTCCTGCTGGCCGAGCTTGCCCGCCGCGAGGCCGGCCTGGGGCTTGCGGCGGCCGGGTTCGCGGCCCGGGGGCTGGGCGACCCGCTCCTGGGCGGGCGGGGCGGTGGTCGGCAGGGTGACCGGGGCACCGGACTTGACCTGCACCGCCTCGCCGTCGTGCCGGACGTGGAGGACCTCGCCGCGGCGCAGCGTGTACGTCGTCCGCTCGTGGGTGATCTCGACGCCGAGCAGGTGCCCGCGCACCAGCAGCGAGAAGCTCAGCCGCATCAGCCCGGACGGCAGCCGGGGCCGGAACGAGAGCGCCTCGCCGTGGTCGCGCAGCCCGCCGAAGCCGGCCACCAGGGCGATGCAGGCCCCGGCGAGCGAGGCCATGTGCAGGCCGTCGCGGGTGTTGCCGCCGAGGTCGTGCAGGTCCATCAGCGCGGCCTCGGCCGTGTAGTCGTAGGCGAGGTCGAGCTGGCCGACCTCGGCGGCGATCACCGCCTGGGTGCAGGCGGAGAGCGAGGAGTCCCGGACGGTCAGCCGCTCGTAGTAGGCGAAGTTGCGGACCTTCTGCTCGTCGGTGAAGGCGTCGCCGCGGACCTGCATGGCGAGCACCAGGTCGGCCTGCTTGACCACCTGCTTCCGGTACAGGTCGAAGTACGGGTAGTGCAGCAGCAGCGGGTAGTTCTCCGGCGGGGTGTGCTCGAAGTCCCAGACCTGGTGGTGGGTGAAGCCGTCGGCCTGCGGGTGCACGCCGAGGTCCTCGTCGTACGGGATGTACATCGCGGCGGCCGCGTCGCGCCAGGCGGCGGTCTCCTCGGTGTCCACGCCGAGCAGCGCGGCCTCGTGCGGGTTGCGGACGGCGGCCTCGGCGGCGGCGCGCAGGTTGGTCTGCGCCATCAGGTTGGTGAAGACGTTGTTGTCCGCGACGGCGCTGTACTCGTCGGGGCCGGTGACGCCCTCGATGCGGAACCTCCCGGCCACGTCGTGGTGGCCGAGCGAGCGCCACATCCGGGCGGTCTCGACGAGCAGTTCGAGCCCGTACTCGCGCTCGAACTCCGCGTCGCCGGTGGCCCGGACGTAGCGGGCGACGGCGGCGGCGATGTCGGCGCCGATGTGGAAGGCCGCGGTGCCGGCCGGCCAGTACCCGGAGCACTCCTCGCCGCGGATCGTCCGCCACGGGAACACCGCGCCGGACAGGCCGAGTTGGACCGCCCGCTCGCGGGCCAGCGGCAGGGTGGTGTGCCGCCAGCGCAGGGCCTGGTTGACGGCGGCGGGCAGGCAGTAGGTGAGCACCGGCAGGACGAAGGTCTCGGTGTCCCAGAAGCTGTGCCCGTCGTAGCCGGGCCCGGTCAGCCCCTTGGCGGGGATGGCCCGCTCCTCGCTGCGGGCGCCGGCCTGCAGGACGTGGAAGACGGCGAACCGGACGGCCTGCTGGAGTTCGACGTCGCCCTCGATCTCGATGTCGCTGGTCTCCCAGAACTCCTGGAGGAATTCGGCCTGTTCGGCGATCAGCCCGTCCCAGCCGGTGTACCGGGCGGCGGTCAGCGCGGCCTCCACCTGGTCCCGGACGGCGGGCAGCGAGCGGGTGCCGGACCAGCCGTAGGCCATGAACTTGGTCAGCCGCAGCCGCTGTCCGGCCTTGAGCACGGTGGTGACGCTGATCCGGCACTGGTCGGCGTCGGCCTCGGCGACGGTGTCGGACTTCTCCGGCCCCTCGATGATGTGGTCCATCCCGGCCGCGACCCGGATGCCGCTGTACCGGGTGCGGTGCACCAGGATGGCCTTGGTCCCGCTGGCGTGGTGCGCCTCGGGCTGCAGCGGCGCCTCCAGCACGGCGGCGGCCCGCGGGTCGCCCTCGGGGCCGCCGGGCAGCTGCTCGTTGGCGACCAGCTCGGACTGGAGCACGATCCGCACCGGGCCGTCCACCGCCTCGACGCTGTACTCGACGGCGGCGACGGCCCGCTGGGTGAGCGAGACCAGTCGGGAGGAGCGCACCCTGATCGTCCGCCCGGCCGGGGAGGTCCACTCCGCCTCGCGGTGCAGCAGGCCCTCGCGGACGTCCAACCAGCGCTTGTGGCTGACGAGTTCGCCGTAGCGCAGGTCGAAGGGCTCGTCGTCCACCAGCAGCCGGATGATCTTGCCGTTGGTCACGTTGATGACGCTCTGGCTGGACTCCGGGTAGCCGTAGCCGCCCTCGCCGTACGGCAGCGGGCGCAGCTCGAAGACGCCGTTGAGGTAGGTGCCGGGCAGGCCGTGCGGCTCGCCCTCGTCCAGGTTGGCGCGCAGGCCGATGTGGCCGTTGGAGAGCGCGAAGACCGACTCGGCGCGGGCCATCGAGGCCAGGTCCAGGCCCTGTTCGGTGATCTGCCAGGGGTCGATCGCGAAGTTCTTGTCCCCGGGAGTCATGCCTTCCCCTCCCCCAGGAGCTCGGAGAGGTCCTGGACGACCACGGTGGCGCCGTCCCGGCGCAGTTCGGCGGCCTGGCCGGTGCGGTCCACCCCGACCACCGCGCCGAAGCCGCCGGCCCGGCCGGAGGCGACCCCGGCGAGCGCGTCCTCGAAGACCGCGGCGTGGGCGGGTTCGACGCCGAGGGCGCGGGCGGCGTACAGGTAGGTGTCGGGGGCGGGCTTGCCGGGCAGTCCCTCGGCCTTGGCGGTGTTGCCGTCCACGATCACCTCGAACAGTTCCTCAATGCCGGCCGCCCGCAGCACGTCCCGGCAGTTGGCGCTGGAGGAGACCACGGCGCTGGGCAGCCCGGCCGCGCGCAGCCGGTGCACGTAGTCGACCGAGCCCTGGTACGCCTGGACGCCCTGCTCCCGGATCAGCCGCAGCACGGTGTCGTTCTTGGCCCGGCTGATCCCTTGCACCGTGGGGGAGTTGGGCGGATCGTCCGGGGTGCCCTCGGGCAGGTCGACGCCCCGGCTGCGCAGGAACGCGCGGGTGCCGTCCAGGCGCGGGCGGCCGTCCACGTAGGTGTCGTAGTCGGTGACGGCGTCGAAGGGGACGAACTGGCCGCCGGTGCGGGCGGCTTCGGCGCGCAGGAAGGCGTCGAAGGTGTCCTTCCAGGCCGCGGCGTGCACCTTCGCGGTCTGGGTGAGCACCCCGTCGAGGTCGAAGAGGAAAGCACGGATGTCGTCCGGTAGCCCCAGCATGGGTGCAGTCTTACCCGGGAACGGGGGGAAGCCGCCCATTTCCCGGCGGCGCGTCGCGGGAAGGGCGGCTTCCGGTTGCCCGTCCGGGCCCGGGCTGGGCAGGGACGGCGCCGGGGCGGCGTTACGGCGAGTCGGGCATCTGCGCCTCGGGCGCCTCGATGACCGCGAAGACCGCGCCCTGCGGGTCCTGGACCACCGCCATCCGGCCGGACTGCATGTCGAAGGCCGGCTGGATCACCGAGCCGCCCGCCTTGACCAGGGCGTCCACCGTGGAGTCGGCGCCGTCCACCGAGAAGTAGGTCATCCAGTGCGAGGGCGTCCCGGCCGCCAGGTAGCCGGGGATCGCCTGCATGCCGCCCACCGTGCGGTCGGCGACGTTGAGCGAGAAGTAGCCGTCCATGCCCTGGATGGTGGCCGGGCGCAGCCCGAGGGCCGGCTGGTAGAAGCGGCCGGCCGCGCCGGTGTCGGCGGTGTTGAGCTCGTTCCAGACCAGTGCGCCGGGCTCGTTGACCACGCCCGCGCCGATGAAGTCCATCGCCTGCCAGACCCCGAACACCGCGCCGGTCGGGTCGGCGGCGACCAGCATCCGGCCGATCGTGCCGACGTCCATCGGGTCGTAGAGGACCGTGCCGCCGGCCTCGGTGATGGACGCCCGGGCCGCGTCGGCGTCGTCCGAGGCGAGGTAGGTGGTCCAGGCGACGGGCGGCGTCGGCTGCCCCTCGGGCGCCGCCTGCGCCATGATCCCGGCGACCGGCCGGCCGTTGAGCATGCACACGGCGTAGCCGCCGAACTCGGCCGGGCCGACCTCGCCCTGCCAGCCGAACAGGTCGCGGTAGAAGTCGAGCGCGGCCTGCTGGTCGCTCGCCATCAGGTCGACCCAGCACGGGGTGCCGGGCTTGTACGGATCGGTGACTACGGGCATTGCTGGGCCTCCCGGAGGCGGTGGTGGCCGGCTGTGGTGGTCGGGACGGTCGGAGCGGTCGGGCCCTCGTCCCGGCCGGGCCCGGTGGGGGTACGGCCCGGCCGGGACGACGGCGGTACACCGCCACCTTCGGTCCGCCGTCGCGATCCCGCCACCGGACGGCGCCCTGGCGGGCGACCGGCGGCCGGACCGTCACGGGGCTCGGGCGGGGTGCTCACGGGCTGTTCACCGGGGCTGTTCCCCGAGCTCCTCCCCGGGCTGCTCACGGGGCGTCGTGGTGGTGCCCGGTGACGAAGTACGGCTGCACCTTGCCGCTCTGCGCGTAGTCCTTGAGCCGGACCAGCAGTTCGGCCCAGGTGCCGGCCACCGCCGGGACGCCGTCCTCGCTGCCCGGCTGCCAGCCGCCGTGCCGGAACAGCAGCCGGGTGCGCCCGGGCGCGGCGGGCCGGCCGGGCTCGGAGGCGGTGGGCTCGTCGGGGGCGACGGGCTGGTCGGACAGTTCCCAGCTGATCCAGGTGCCGGCCCAGTGCGGTGGGAAGGACCCGGCGTTGGTCCACACCACCCGGTCCCGGTCGGCCCGCTCCACCCGCAGCCGGAACGGCTCGGGGACGTCGGGGAAGTCGAACAGCAGGACGTCGCCGTCCCGGTCCACGCCGGTGGTCCACCAGGCGGTCAGCCCGTCGTGCGTGGTGAGTGCGGCGAGCACCACGTCCCGGGGCGCGGCGATGTCGAGCTGGAGGGCGATCTCGGGCATGGGTCCGCCTTTCGGTGGCCGCCGGACTCCCTTACGCCCACCATGGCACGACCCCCGGGCCCGCGCGCCCCGGAGGGCGCCGGCCCGGGGGTCGTCCCCGTCGTTCCGGTGGGTGCGGTCGTTCCGGTGCGGTCAGCCGCCGCTGCCGTAACTGGTGTTCGCGCAGATGTCGTCGTCCGCCGAGCGGGCGTCGTTGGTGATGGTGGTCGGCAGCGGCTGCGGGGGCGCCGGGACGCCCGGAGTGGCGGCCGTCGCGCCGCCGCCGGCGGGGGCACCGGTCGACATCCCCATCGCGGCCGCGAAGTCCTGGCCGGTGATCACCGAGATGCCCCGGGCGGTGCTGGACTCCAGGCTGGCGCCGGGGAACAGCGCGGCGACCTTCTCGGCGTTCGCCTTCTGCCCGGTGCCGTACTCGATCGTGGTGGTCTTGTACTTGGTGCTCGCGGCCTGGCCCGCCGTGCTGGCGGTGAACTTGGCACCCTTCAGCAGTTCGGTCGCCTTGCCGGCCAGGCCGTTGGTCATCGTCCCGTTGTAGACCGCCACCCTGATCGCCGAGTTGGACGTGTCCGCGGCCGGGGCGGCCGGGGTGGTGGGCGCGGCGGGCTGCTGCGGAGCCGGGCCGGTGCCGTCCGCCGGGGCGTCCGGCTGCTGGCCGGTGGCGTTCTGGCCGTCGATGGTCTGGTCGGCCTTGAGGGTCTCCCAGAGCTTGTTGGCGTCCGGCTGGACCAGGTCGAGGTCCTTGTCCTGGGTGCGGAAGCGCCAGGGTGCCGTCACGAACTTCAGGTCGTGCATGTCGATGTTCTTCAGCGACAGGCCGAAGGAGGCAAGCTTGTCGGCCGAGTCCAGGCCCGGGTCGACGACCAGCGACTTGGTCGCGGCGTCGGCCAGCGGCAGGAGGGTGGTGGGGTTCATCCCCTCCTTCTTGATCTTGGTGGCGAGCGAGCCGAGGAAGGCCTGCTGGCGCTTCATCCGGCCGATGTCCGAGCCGTCGCCGATGCCGTGCCGCAGCCGGACGTAGTCGAGCGCCTGCTGGCCCTCGACGGTCTGCTTGCCCTGCGGGAGGACGAGGTCGCCCTTCCTCTTCAGGTTGGGGTTGATGTCCCCCTCGTAGATCGGCTTCGGCAGGCAGATGTCCACGCCGTTCACGGCCTTGGTCATCGCGGCGAAGCCGTTGAAGTCGACGACCAGGGTGTGGTCGACGCGGATTCCGGTGAGCTTCTCCACCGTGTTCTGGGTGCAGGCCGGGTTGCCGTCGTCGCTGCCGCCCATCGAGAACGCGGCGTTGAACAGGTCGGTGTTGCCGCCCTTGGTCCACTTGCCGTTGGGCAGCTTGCAGGACGGCAGCTCGACCTTGGCGTTGCGCGGTATCGAGATGCCGACGGCGTGCTTGTGGTCGGCGTAGACGTGCAGCAGGATCGTGGTGTCCGAGCGGGCGCCGCCGTCGTCGGCGCCGCCGCCGAGGTCGGAGTTGTTCTTGCCGCGGCTGTCCGAGCCGATCAGCAGCACGTTGACCGGCCTGTTGCCGTCCGCGTCGGCCTTCGCCTCCGGGGGGCGGTTGCGGGCTATGGCGTCGGCGTCGAAGGACTTGATGTTGGCGTTCAGCTTGAGGTAGATCGCGCCGCCGACACCGGCGATGACCACCAGCACGCCCGCCGTCGACCAGGCGACGATCTTCTTCACGTTCTTCTTGGGCTTGGCGCTCTTGCGCGCCGCGGCCCGGCCGCCGCCCGCGGCGGCCGCGGCACCCGCGGTGGCCGAACCGCCACCCTTGCCCTGCGCGGCACGGCGGGCCTCCGCCCGGCCACCGCTGCGCGGACCGGGCACTGGGCTCTCCGCACCTTCCGTCGTGGGCATGTCCTCGCCCCGAGCCGGGCTCTCGCCCCTCCGACCTGACATGCGCGTACCTTTCACCGACGGAAGCGACGCCCCTGACGATCCGGCGCACCGCACACAGAGAGACGGCCCGAACCGTTCCCAGGTTGCACATACGACCGTCACCACTAACCGACGATCGTGGCTTCCGATCATATTTAGGCCCGACACGATCACCGACCCTCGGCCCTCGGACAACCCCGCCGACCGACGGGCAACACCACCGCAGAACAGTCGAAAACGCCCGATTACGACGTGACCCATGCCACTCCACCGGTCCCCGTCCACACCGAATTCCAGCCACCGGCACGGCAGGTGGGGGCGCCACGCGATCGGCACCGACCGCGGGGCGCGAACCGGCCACGGACGACAGCGGATCGGCCCACCCCAGGCGTAGGCACCCCAACGCCCTCACACGCACCGGAGTTGGGCACGCGGGGCAGGCCCGGGCGGCTTCCGCCAGGACCGGCCACGGCCCGTGCCGGTGCGCGGCTCCGGGCGGCGGAACGCCCGCGCCCGGGAACGACGGAGGCCGGATCGGAGAACATCCCGATCCGGCCTCGGTGCGGTGGGGCGCCAGGGGCTCGAACCCTGAACCTACGGATTAAAAGTCCGCAGCTCTGCCAATTGAGCTAGCGCCCCGCGGCCCTGGAACACCCGGGGTTCCGGGTGGGAGGACCACGGCGATCCTACCCGGTGGGGCCCAGGGCTCCGCCAGTGGATTGCGCGGGCGTGCCGGGGTTGTGGAGCGGGTCTTGAGGCGGTGTGTAGTGGGCGGCGCGGACCCGGCGGAGCCAGGCCTCGACGGGGCGCGGGTCGGGCGCGGCGGGCAGCACGCCGGGGCCGGCGAGGCGGTCGGCGGCGCCGGCCAGCAGGCCCTCCGCGAGGGTGGGGTGGTCGGCGATGCGTTCGCCCAGTTCGCGGATGCGTTCGGGGTCGGGCAGCCGGATCAGGTTGCGGCCGGTCTCGTGCAGGCGGACGGCCTGCTCGACCAGCCGGACCAGGTGCCGGGCGTGCTTGGCGGCCCGGCGGCGGGTGGCCGGGTCGGTGGTGTCGCGGGTCAGCAGCTTGCGGAACTGCTGGTCGGCGTAGCCGAGGTAGGCCTTCCGTACGGCCGGTGCGCTGAGGAAGGCCGTGCGCAGGCCGACCAGTTCGTCGCCGAGCGGGGTGCGGACCTCGTAGAGCCCGTCCGGCAGCCAGACCAGCTCGGAGGCGGTCGGGTTGCAGTTCAGCGCCAGCCGGCACCACTTGGCGGCCTCGTGCAGGGTGAGGTCCGGCGCGGTGGTCACCTGGGACTCGGCCGGGCGGTGCAGGCCGTGCAACTCCTCGGTGGGGGTGGCGAACAGGCCCAGCCGGTCGAGGTCGGAGCCGGCGTGGGCGAAGCCGTACGCGGTGGAGCCGACGATGCCCGAGAGCAGCACCGTGCCGGGGACGGACGGAAGGGCGGGAGCAACGGGAACGGCGGACATCGGCGGACTCCTCTCGTACGGACGGGCGGGCACCGCATCCTCGTCCGGGCATCCTCGCCGGAGCGGGCCGCGCCGGGCGAGCGAATTCCGCTCCGGCGCCGGCCCGGCCGCCGAAGAGCCGGGCCCCGAGGATCGCGGCCCCGCGGGCGGCCGCGGCGGGTGTCCCCGGCCGGGCCGCCGGGTAGCGTACGGGCCATGTCGACCACCCTGACCGATGAGGTCCTGATCGTCACCGGCGCCAGCCGCGGCATCGGTGCCGCCACCGCCCTGCTGGCCGCCCGCCGCGGCTACCGGGTCTGCGTCAACTACCGTACGGACGAGGCCAACGCGGCCGCCGTCGTGGAGAAGATCCGGGCCGACGGCGGCACCGCCCTCGCGGTCCGCGCCGATGTCAGCCGCACCGCCGAGGTGGAGCGGCTGTTCACCACCGTGGACGCCGAACTCGGCCCGCTCACCGGGCTGGTGAACAACGCCGGCACGCTGGAGAAGCAGTGCCGGCTGGAGGAGATCGACGAGGACCGGCTGAACCGGATCTGGGCCGCCAACATCACCGGCCCGTTCCTCTGCGCGGCCCAGGCCGTCCGCCGGATGTCCACCCGGCACGGCGGGCGCGGCGGCGCCATCGTCAACGTCGGCTCGGCGGCCTCCCGGATCGGCTCGCCGAACGAGTACGTCGACTACGCGGCCGCCAAGGGCGCGGTGGACTCGATGACCCGCGGCCTGGCCCTGGAGGTCGCCGCCGAGGGCATCCGGGTCAACACGGTGCGACCGGGGCTGATCCACACCGGCATCCACGCGCTCGGCGGCGAGCCCGGCCGGGTCGACCGGGTCGCGCCCAACCTGCCGATGCGCCGCGGCGGGCAGCCGGAGGAGGTCGCCGAGGCGGTCCTCTTCCTGCTCTCCCCGGCGGCCTCGTACACCACGGGGGCGTTCCTGGAGGTCTCGGGCGGGCGCTGAACAGCCCGGTTCCGTACCGGAGGGGGCCGGTTTCGGCCAGCGTCGTCCCGCCACCGAGCGGCCCCCTCCGGTTTCCTTCCGCCCGTCCGCCCCCGCCCGTACGGTGGTGGCCATGACCGACGCCTTCATCGACATCCCCGGTGTGCGCAACTTCCGTGACGCGGGCGGGATCGGCGCCCTCCGCCGGGGCGTGCTGTACCGCTCCGGGTCCTTCCACACCCTCACCGAGGAGGGCGCCCGGCGGCTCAAGGCGCTCGGCCTGCGGACGGTGTTCGACCTGCGCAGCGCGTTCGAGCTGCAGACCTGGCCGGACCAGCGGCACGGCCTCGACCACGAGTCCCTCAACCTGCCGACCCTGCCCGCCGACCGCAAGGACGTCGACCGGCCCTGGCCCGAGGACCAGACGGCCCTCTACCCCTTCATGGCCGAGACGGCCGGCCCCTCGCTGGCCGCCGTGGTCCGCCGCCTCGCCGCGCCGGACTCACTGGCCGCCGTCGTCCACTGCGCCGTCGGCAAGGACCGCACCGGCCTCACCATCGCCGTCCTCCAGTCCCTGCTGGGCGCCTCCGAGGCCGAGATCACCACCGACTTCCTGCGCTCCAACGTCGGCCTCGGCCTCGACAAGGGCCCCACCCCGTACGTCGACGAGACCGGCACCGAGCGGATCTCCCGCCCGGTCGACGCCGGGCACCTCGCCTCCTCGCTGGCCTGGATCCACGACCAGCACGGCAGCGTCCCCGACTACCTCCGCCACCACGGCACGACGGACGCCGAACTCGACGCCGTCCGCGCCAAGCTCTCGGACTGACCGGCCGTCAGCCCTCCCGGCGCTCGAAGCGCCACCACTGCGCCGGGGTGTCGGCGTCCTCCCGCTGGTGGACGTCGGCCTCCGGGGTGTCGCCCGCCGTCAGGGGCTTGCCGCTGATGAAGCTGGTCACCGTGTAGGTGCCCGGGGCGTCGACGTGGGCCTCCAGCAGCCACTCCTGGGCGCCGAAGGCGTTGGCCGACCACTGCTGGATCCGGACGCCGTCCTCCGTCGAGGCGCCGGCGACGTCCAGGCGCTTCCCGCTGCCGACGTTCTCGATGTGGAACAGCGCGCCGCCCGGGTGGACGGCGGTGAGCCGCCAGAGCCGGGCGTCGCTGCCGTCGTCCGCGCCGAGGACGATCCGGGCGCCGCTGCGCCGGGAGCCGTCGGCGACCCGCAGCAGCAGGCCGCTGCCGACGTTGCGGACGAGGTAGCTGCCGTCGGTGATCGCGGAGTCTGTCACGACCGCAGTCTGCCACCGGGCACCGACAGGCCGTCCCGCACCGCCGTACGGGCCACCCTGCGGGCCGCCGGCCGAGGGCTCTGAGCCGGGGGCGCGGAGGAGTTTCCGCCGGACCGGCCCCGCCCCCTATGCTGCGGCGAATGTCCACCGAGCAGATACCGTCGCACCGTCAACAGCCCACCTTCTCCGAAGCCGTGGCCGCCCTGGAGGCCGTGGTCGCGGCCGGGGACGACGAGCGGTTCGGGCCCGCCCTCGGCCTGGTCGGCGGGCTGTTCGGCGCGGCCGACCCGGCGGAGCGGGTGGCGGCCGGTCCCCGGCTGGCCGCGCTGCTGCCGGACGCCCCGTCCTTCCCCCGCGCACACCTGGCCATGGTGGTGGGCGCCTGCGTGGAGCACGGCGCCGACCCGGTGGCCTGCTCCGGCCCGGTGCTGGCCGGTCTGCGCGGGGCGCTGACCGGCGCGCAGCTGCTGGTCCGGCGCTGGGTCTCCACCGGCGGCGGCCCGCTGCCCAGCGCGGAGGAGGACGATCCGGCCGAGGCGCACGAGCGGATCGCCGACCCGGCGCACCTGGACGAGTGGCACGCGCACCTGGCCGTGGTCGCCTGGTGGACGCTGCACCTGTGGCAGCAGGCGGCCTGGGCGGTGTACGCGCACGCGGAGGTCCGGGCCGAGGCCCGCGCCTCGGGCGTGACCGAGGTGCTCCTGGAGCTGTTCGACCGCTACCAGGGCGAGCAGCACGACTTCAAGGGCCTGGTCCACCTGGCGCTGATGCTGGACGACGAGCCGCTGCTGGTGCTCGACCGCCCCACCGGCACCGGCTACCTGCTGCGGATGAGCGGCCTGAGCGACACCTTCCAGCTGCACACCCTGCTCGCCGACGTGCTGATCGGCGGCGGCCACCTGCCCGGCACCCCGCAGGAGCGGGAGGTGGTGGCGTTGGCCCGGACGGCGTTCCTGGACGGCCGCCGGGTGATCGCCACCGGTGCCTTCAACCTGGTCGCGCCGGACGGCTCCTGGATCTGGAACGAGGGGACGCCGGGCGATATCCCGGTGGTGGACGGCGTGCGCACCCTGGTGCTGGAGCCGCTGCCGTACGAGCGCAGCTGGTCGGCCGGGCGGTTCATCCAGGAGGTTCCGGGCGACCTGCGGCTGGAGCGGGTGCTCGACCCGGTGGAGGCCGCCCGCCGGCTGGCCGCCACGGTGCCGGGGCAGACGCCCGCCGAGGCGTTCCGGTAGACCGGGCGCTCCGGGTCCAGGCGTTCCGGGAGGCCCCGACGGCCCCGCCCGTTCACCGGGTTAGGGTCGGAAGCCGACACAGCCCCCCTACGAGTGGAGTCGACGATGGCGAAGGTCCCGAACGTGATCGCGGCCGCCGCGCCCGCCGCGCTGACCGCGGCGAGCGGTCTGGTCGGCGGTTACGGCGTCGCCCGCTGGAGCGGCCGGCGCGAACTGGGCGGCGCGGTGCTGGCGGTGGCCGGCGCCGGGGCGGCCGCGCAGTGGCGCCGGAGCTCGGGCACGGGCACCGCGGCGGCGCTGACCGGCCTGTACGTGGCGGCCTTCGGCGGCTCGCACCCGCTGGCGAAGAAGATCGGCGCCTGGCCGTCCGTGTTCGCGGTGACCGGCGTGGTCGCGGCGGCCTCCACGGCCGCGACGGCGCTCTCCGCCCGCAAGCGCTAGCTGTACTGACCACGGAGGTTGGTGACAGGGCTCACGGCCGGGTGATCTTGAAATGAGTGAGGGCCTTCTGGCTCGGTGTGGATTGCGACATCTGCA
>NZ_JBSFKI010000049.1:0-58153 GCF_053598475.1 Kitasatospora sp. NPDC001119 | reverse complement strand
CGACTGGCTCCACACCTACAATCACCACCGCGGACACACCGCACTCGCAGGCAAACCACCCGCCAGCCGCGTCCCCAACCTCACGGGTCAGAACACCTAGGACGCGGCCCGGTACACCTCCGCTGCGACGGCCAGGTCCTGCCAGGCCATCCCGACGCTCTTGAAGAACCGCGGCCGCCCGTCGGGCACCAGCGCGTCGCCGCGCACCAGTTCGGCGAGGTTCCACAGCTGCCGCCCGGCCACGCCCGCCATCAGCAGGTCCCCGGCCTCGCGCTCCGCGACGGTACGCGCCTCGACGTACAACTCGGCGCGCTGGACGAGCAGTTCGTCCACCTCCCGGGCGTCCGGCTCGTGCGAGCCGACCGCCGCCACCGCCGCGTGGGCGGGCACCAGGGCGCCGTCGAACAGCGGGGTGCGCGCGGTGGTGCAGCAGACCACCAGGTCCGCCTCGCGGACCGCGCGCGGGTCGCCGACCTCGGCCGCCAGCCCGAGCTTCCGCCCGTAATCGGCCAGCGCCCCGGCCCGTTCGGCGTTGCGCGCCACCACGGTGAGCCGGCGCAGCGGCCGGACGGCGAGCAGGGCGTCCAGGTGCCCGTACGCCTGCGGTCCGGAGCCGAACAGCACCAGGTGCTCGGCCTCCGGCACGGCCAGCCGCCGCAGCGCGGCCGCGGTGACGGCGGGCGTGCGCAGCGCGGTGAGCGCGGCGCCGTCCAGCAGGGCGAGCGGCTGGAGGGTGGGCCCGTCCAGCAGCAGGTAGCTGCCGGTGATCCGGGGCAGTCCGGCCGACGGGTTGGCGGGCGCGACCCCGGCGATCTTCACGCCGGCGTACGGCCCGGCGGCGGCCGGCATCATCAGCAGTTCGCCGGCGGGCACCGGTACGGCCGACCGGGCGGGTGCCGCCTCCGGGTCGAACCCGTCCAGCAGCACCCGCTCGATCGCCCCCACCGCCCCGGCGGGCCCGACCCCGCCGGTGCCCGGCACGGCGTACTGGAGCGGCACAACCGCCGCGCCGGGCACTTCGGTTGGCTTCACGGCTTCGGTCGCACGCACGGTGGTCACAGCAGGAACCCCGCTCCCAGGTCGTCGTCCGGCTCCAGCACGAAGCCGTGCTCGCCGGTGCGGAAGGCCGTCCCGCCGACCTCGGTGACCACGCCCTCGCCCTGCGGGTCGCCGCCCGGGAGGACCTGCCCGCTGAAGACCGTCCCGATGATCGACTCGTGCCGCAGCGGCTCGCCCGGGGCCAGCCGCCCCTCGGCGGCGAGCACCGCGAGCCGGGCGGAGGTGCCGGATCCGCAGGGCGAACGGTCGATCTGGCCGTCCGCGAAGACGGTGACGTTGCGCTGGTTCAGCACCCCGTCCACCGGGGGGAGTTCGTCATGGAGGATGACCCCGTAGACGCCCGACAGCCGGGCGTCCGTCGGGTGGGCGACCGCCTCCGAGCCGGCCAGCGCGGCCCTGATCTCCCGCCCCACGGCGGTGAGTTCGGGCAGCTGCTGCTTCTCCACGGCGAGCCCGAGGGCGGCTGCGGGCACCGAGGCGTAGCAGGCGCCGGAGTGCGCCACGGCGACCTCCACGGTGCCGCGCGAGGTCTCCACCGGGAGCTTCAGCGCGGTGACCCGGCTGGGCACGTTGCGGAAGGTCACCCCGGTGGTCCGCCCACCGGCGCGGTGCACCAGGGCGGTGACCCGGCCGGACGGCACGTCGATCCGCACCCGCGCCACGCCGTCCGCGGGGGCGGCCACCAGTCCGGAGTCCACCGCCCAGGCGCCGAGCGCGATGGTGCCGTGTCCGCAGGCGGTGGAGTAGCCGTCCTTGTGCCAGAACAGCACGCCCAGGTGCGCCTCGTCGTCGTCCGGCGGGACCAGGAAGCCGCCGTACATCCCGGCGTGGCCGCGCGGTTCCCGGCTGAGCAGCTGCCGGACCTCGTCCAGCGCGCTGGGCCGGGGCGCGGTCGCGCTGCCGCCCGCGCCGAGCGCGATGGCCCGGCGCTCGGCGACGGTGTCGCCGGGGATCGGGGGCACGCCGTCCAGCACGATCCGGAACGGCTCGCCGGCCGTGTGGTAGTCGACCGTCCGTACGAACATCAGAGCGCACCTCCGCCCGGCAGCACGCTGACGGTCCGGCTGACGGTGTAGAAGTCCAGGGCGGCCTGGCCCTGTTCGCGGTCGCCGTGGCTCGCGCCCTTGGCCCCGCCGAAGGGCAGGTGGAAGTCGACGCCGCTGGACGGGGCGTTGACCCGGATCATGCCCGCGTCCAGCCGGTCGGCGGCGGCCAGCGCCACGTCCAGGCTGCGGGTGTGCACCGAGGTGGAGAGGCTGTGCGGGGTGTCGTTGGCGAGCGCGATGGCCTCGTCCAGGTCGGCCGCGGCGTGCAGCACCGCGATCGGGCCGAAGAACTCCTCGCGGGCCAGCGGGTGTTCGGCCGGCACCTCGGCGAGCAGGGTCGGCTCGACGTACCAGCCGGTCCGCTCGGGCACCCCGCCGCCGGTGAGCACGCTGGCCCCGGCCTCGACGGCCGAGGAGACGGCCCCGGTCAGCCGCTCCCGCGCACCGGCGTTGATCACCGGCCCGCAGACCGCGTCGTCGACCGCCGCCAGCGCCTTGACCAGCGCCTCGCGCAGCGGCTCGTACGCGGCGCCGACCGCGATCACCCGGCTGGTGGCGGTGCACTTCTGCCCGGCGTACCCGGCGATGGCCGCGGCGATGTGCCCGGCGGCCTGCGCGATGTCGGCGTCCGGCAGCACCAGCGCGGCGTTCAGCCCGCCGAGTTCGGCCTGCACCGGTACCCCGCGGTCGGTCGCGGCCCGCACCACGGCCCGGCCGACGCCGGTCGAGCCGGTGAAGGAGACCACGTCGGCGGCGTCGACCAGCGCCGCGCCCTCCTCCGCCCCGCCGGGCAGCACCGTGAACACGTCCTCGGGCAGCCCGGCCAGCTCCGCCAGCCGCAGCGCGCAGGCCGTCGCCTCGGGGGCCGGCTTGAGCACCACCGCGTTGCCGACGGCGAGGGCCGGCGCGGCCTTCCAGGTCGGGATCGCCAGCGGGAAGTTCCACGGCGCGATCAGTCCGGCGACCCCGTACGGGCGGCGGCGGGTGAACAGCAGCCCGGGGCCGGCGGCGGTCTCGTGCACCGCCCCGGAGGGCGCGTACGGCGCCTGCGCGTAGTAGCGCCAGATCGCCGCCGTGCGGGCGACCTCGCCGAGCGCCTCGGCCAGCGGCTTGCCGACCTCGCGCACGATCAGCGCGGCCAGCTCGTGGGCGTGCGCCTCCACGGCGTCCGCGATCCGGCCGAGCGCCGCCGACCGGGCGCCCGCCCCGGCGGCGAGCCAGTCGCCCTGCGCCGCCCGGGCCCGCCCGACGGCGGCCCGCACGGCCTCGGCGCCGGGCTCCTCGACGGCGACCACGAGGTCGTCGGGGTCGGCGGGGTTGTACGAGGTGATGGTCACGGCCAGCAGCCCTTCGGGGGGAGGTACGGGGACGAAGGAGGAAGGAGGGGTCAGAGCAGGAAGCCCGCCGGGAACGGGTCGCTCGGGTCGAGGAAGTACTGGGCGGTGCCGGTGACCCAGGCCCGCCCGGTGACGGTGGGCACCACCGCGGGCAGCCCGGCCACCTCGGTCTCCTCGACCAGCCGCCCGGTGAAGGTGGTCCCGATGAAGGAGTCGTTGCGGAAGTCCCGCCCGAGCGGCAGTTCGCCGCGCGCGTGCAGCTGGGCCATCCGCGCCGAGGTGCCGGTGCCGCAGGGCGAGCGGTCGAACCAGCCGGGGTGGATGGCCATCGCGTGCCGGGAGTGCTCGGCGGTGGAGCCGGGGGCGAGCAGCTGGACGTGGTGGCAGCTGTGGATGGACGGGTTCTCCGGGTGCACCGGCCGGTCCGGGCCCGCGTTGATCGCGTCCATCATGGCCAGGCCGGCGTCCAGGATCTCCTGCTTGCGCTCGCGCTCGAAGGGCAGCCCGAACTCGGCGAGCGGCAGGATGGCGTAGTAGTTGCCGCCGTACGCGAGGTCGTAGGTCACCGTGCCGTAGCCGGGCACCTCGACCTTGCGGTCCAGGGCGACGGAGTAGGAGGGCACGTTGCGGATGGTCACCGCCTTGGCGGCGCCGTCCTCGACCTTCACCTCGGCGACCACGAGTCCGGCCGGGGTGTCCAGCCGTACGGTGGTGACCGGCTCGACCACCGGGACCATCCCGGTCTCGACCAGTACGGTGGCGACCCCGATGGTGCCGTGCCCGCACATCGGCAGCAGTCCGGAGACCTCGATGTAGAGCACGCCGAAGTCGGCGTCCGGCCGGGTCGGCGGCTGGAGGATCGCGCCGCTCATCGCGGCGTGGCCGCGGGGCTCGTACATCAGCAGGGTGCGGAAGTGGTCCAGGTGCTCCTGGAAGTGCACCCGGCGCTCGGCCATGGTGGCGCCGGGGATGACGCCGAAGCCGCCGGTGATCACCCGGGTCGGCATGCCCTCGGTGTGCGAGTCGACGGCGTGGAACACGTGGCGGCTGCGCATGGGTCACAACTCCCGTACAGGTTCGGATGGTTGGTGGGTAGGCCGGGCCGACTGCCGCCGCAGCCGGCCCGGAGGCCCGGGATCGCGCCGGTGTCAGACCAGGCCGTCGGCCAGCGCCTTCTCGGTGGCCGCGCGGACGGCCTCCTCGATCTCCGGGACGAGCGGCAGGCGCGGGGCGCGCACCGGGCCGCCGGGGCGCCCGGCGATGTCCATCGAGAGCTTGATGGCCTGGACGAACTCGGTCTTGGAGTCCCAGCGCAGCAGCGAGTGCAGCGACTTGTACAGCGGCAGCGCGTTCTCCAGGTCCTTGGAGACGGCGGCGTCGTAGAGCGCGACCGAGGCGGCCGGCAGGGCGTTCGGGTAGCCGGCGATCCAGCCGACCGCGCCCGCGAGCGCCAGCTCCAGCAGCACGTCGTCGGCGCCGATCAGCAGGTCCAGCCCGGGGGCCAGCTCGGCGATCTCGTACGCCCGGCGGACGTCGCCGCTGAACTCCTTGACCGCGACGATCGAGCCCTCGGCGTGCAGCTGGGCGAGCAGCGTGGGGACGAGGTCGACCTTGGTGTCGATGGGGTTGTTGTACGCCACGATCGGCAGCCCGGCCTTGGCGACCTCGGCGTAGTGGGCGCGCACCGAGGCGTGGTCGGCCCGGTAGGCGTTCGGCGGCAGCAGCAGGACGGAGCCGGCGCCGGCCTCGGCGGCCTGCTCGGCCCAGCGGCGGGACTCGGCGCTGCCGTAGGCGGCCACGCCGGGCATCACCCGGGAGCCGTCGCCGGCCGCCTCGATGGCGACCTCGACGACCTTGGCGCGCTCCTCGGCGGTGAGCGTCTGGTACTCGCCCAGCGAGCCGTTGGGGACGACGCCCTCGCAGCCGGAGTCGATCAGCCAGCGGACGTGCTCGGCGTAGGCGTCGTAGTCGACGGAGTGGTCCGGGCGCAGCGGAAGCGTGGTGGCGACCATGATGCCGCGCCAGGGACGGGTGCTGTCGTGCTGGGTGATGGACACATGAGCTCCTTGATGAGGTGTGACATTTTACTAGAGTGGACGGGCCGGAGACAAGGTCCCCGGCCCGTCCTTCGACGACGGACCCCGGGGACGTGCCCGACCGTTCCCGCCCGACGCGAGCGGTCGGGCACGCCCTACGCCTCCGGGTTCGGCCCCGCCGCCAGCTGGGAGAGCGGCACCGGGCAGCCCAGCGGCCGCCGGTCCGGCCCCGGCTCACCCGGTCCGGCCAGGCAGGCCACGGCCGGACCGCACATCCGGCCCTGGCACCAGCCCATCCCGGCCCGGGTGAGCAGCTTCACGGTGCGCGGATCGCCCGCGCCCAGGTCCTCGACGGCCTCCCGGATCGCCGCCACCGGCACCTCCTCGCACCGGCAGACGTCGGTGTCCGGACGCAGCCAGCCGGTCCAGCCGGGGCCCGGCCGGTGCGCGGCGGCCATCAGGTCGGCGAAGGCCCGCAGCCGGGAGCGGCGGCGCAGCAGCGCGGCCGCGGGCCGCTCCCCGGCCACCGCGTGCGCGGCCAGCTCGCCCTCGGCGAGCGCGAGGTCCGCGCCGCCGACGCCGTTGGTCTCCCCCGCCGACCAGAGGCCGGGCACGCTGGTGCGCAGCCGGGCGTCGACCTCCAGCGCGACCGCGCCGTCCGGCCCGGTCACGGTCCGTGCGCCGAGCTCGGTGGCCAGGTCGATCTGCGGCAGCAGGCCGTGGCCGACGGCGAGCGCGTCGCAGTCGATCCGCCGCCCGGTGCCGGGCACCGGCCGCCAGTCGGCGTCCAGCCGGGCCACCGTGACGCCGGTGACCCGGTCCGTCCCGTGCGCCTCGACCACCGCGCTGCGCGGGCGCAGCCGTACGCCGTGCCGCAGCAGCGCACCGCCGTGCCCGGCGCCCTCGACCAGCTTGCCGGGGACGGCCGCCAGCACGCCGGGGCGCCGCGCGTACCCGAGGTAGGCGGTGGCCTCGACCACGGCGGGCACCTCGGCCCCGGCGGTGACCAGCGAGGAGGCCGCCGCGAGCAGCAGCGGGCCGCTGCCGGCCACCACGATCCGCTTCCCGGGCAGCACCAGGCCGGCCTTGAGCATGGCCTGGGCACCGCCCGCGGTGACCACCCCGGGCAGGGTCCAGCCGGGGAACGGCAGCTGCCGCTCGTACGCGCCGGTGGCGAGCAGCACCGACCGGGTCAGGACGGTGGCCCGGTCGGTGCTCTCCGGTCCGCGGGTGACGTGCACCGCGAAGCCGTCCCCGGTGCGCTCCAGCGCCCAGACCTGGTGCCCGGCCCGGAAGTCGGCCCGCCCGGCACGCCCGTGCGCGTCGAGCCGGTCGGCCAGCCCGGTGTAGGCGGACCAGTGGTGGTGCAGCCGGTCCGGCCGGGCCGCGCCGAGGCCGGGCGCCGGGTGGCGGTAGTACTGCCCGCCGGTGCTCTGCCCGCCGTCCAGCAGGGCGCAGCGCAGCCCGAGGTCGGCGGCGGTGACGGCGGCGGCCAGCCCGGCCGGGCCGGCGCCGACCACCACGAGGTCGTACGGCGGGGCGTCGAGGGGTTCAGACGGCGAGGTCGGCACGGCCGTGGCCCTCCTGGGTGGTGACGGTGGTGCCGGGCTCGGCGGGGAGCAGGCAGGTGCGCTGGTTGGGGCGGCCGTCCACGGTGGCCAGGCAGTCGAAGCAGGCGCCGATCCCGCAGAACGCCCCGCGCGGCTTCCCGCCGACCCGGGTGGTGCGCCAGGCGAGCACGCCGTCGGCCCAGAGCGCGGCGGCGATCGACTGCCCGGGCAGCGCGGGGACGGGCCGCCCGTCGAACTCGATGTGGTGGGCGGGCCCGGGCTCGGCCTCGACCAGCCCGGCGGGGGTGCGGCGGCGCATCGGCGGCCTCTCCAATCTCACGGGTCCAGGAAGGAATCTCACACAGGCCTCGGTCGCAGGCGGCCGGGCCGTCACGCCGTCACTCGGCCGGGAAGCGGTCCGCCCGGAACGGCGCGAGGTCCAGCTCCGGCTGCTTGCCGGTGAGCTGCTCGCTGATCAGCAGCCCGGTCGCCGGGGCCAGCCCGATGCCGGCCCCCTCGTGCCCGCAGGCGTGGTAGAGCCCGGGCACCCGGGGGTCCGCGCCGATGGCCGGCAGGTGGTCCGGCAGGTACGGGCGGAAGCCGCGGTAGGCGCGCAGCACGGTGACGTCGGCGAGCACCGGGAAGAGGGCGGCGGCCTGGGCGGCGAGCCGGCTCAGCACCTCCTGGGAGAGCGTGCGGTCGAAGCCGACCCGCTCACGGCTGGCGCCGATCAGCACCGGCCCGCCCGGGGTGCCCTCGATCACGGCGGAGGTCTCCAGCCCGGCCGATCCGCTGGCCACGTTGGCCACGTAGTCGGCGGCGTAGACCTTGTGCCGCACGACCCGCGGCAGCGGCTCGGTGACCAGCACGAAGCCGCGCCGGGGCAGCACCGGCAGGTGCACCCCGGCCAGCGCGGCCACCTCGCCGCCCCAGGTGCCGGCCGCGTTCACCACGGCGGGGGCGGCCAGGTGCCGCCGGTCGGTCCGGACGCCGCGCACGGCGCCGTCCGGGCCCCGGTCGACGGCGGTGACGCTCTCCCCGGTGATCAGCTCGGCGCCCATCCGGCGGGCCTCGCGCAGCAGGTGGGCGGCGGCGAGGGCGGGCTGGACCTGGGCGTCCTGCGGGTAGTGGAAGCCGCCAGCCAGGCCCTCGGCCAGGTGCGGCTCCAGCTCGCGCAGCCGCTCGCCGGGCACCTCCTCGGCCTCGACCCCGACGGCGCGCTGCCCGTCGGCGAAGGCCCGCAGCGCGTCCTGCCCGGCGGCGGTGGAGGCGACCACCACGCCGCCCTTGGGCTCGTACTCGATCGCCGGGCCGAGCCGCTCGGCGAGGTCGCGCCAGAGCCGGGTGCTGAGCAGGGCGAGGTCGAGTTCGGGGCCGGGCTCCTTGTCGGAGACCAGCAGGTTGCCCTCGCCCGCGCCGGTGGTGCCGCCGGCCACGGGCCCGCGGTCCACGACGGCGACGGCGAGCCCGGCGCGGGCGGCGTAGTAGGCGCAGGCGGCGCCGACCACACCGGCGCCGACCACGACCACGTCCAGGGGAGGTGTCTCGGTCTTCAGCACGCCAGTAATATGTCACATACCATGCGAGCTGCCAAGACCACCCGCCGAAACCCGGAACCGCCCCGACCAGCGGAAAGCCCCGGCCCACCGCTCGGCAGCGGCGGACCGGGGCTCCCTCAGGCCTCAGGGCCTGTCTTGTGGATCCCTACCGACTCAGGTGATGTCGTCCATCTCCTCGCGGCGGGACGCCGGCACCGAGGCGCCGGCCGCCGGGGCCGCCGAGGCCTGGACGGACTCCGCACCGGCCACCGGCTGCACCGAGAGGTCCAGGTGCGAGGCCTCCTCGTCGTCCAGCCCGGAGTCCGGGTTGCGGCGCGCCTTGCGCTTGTCGTTGAAGATCGCGATCGCCACCGCGATGAAGTACAGCGCCCAGATCGGCGCGGCCAGCGCCAGCATGCTCAGCGGGTCGGCGCTCGGCGTGGCGAAGGCCGCGAACACCGTGATGCCCATGACCATGCCGCGCCACCAGCCCAGCAGCCGCTTGCCGCCGACCACGCCGACCATGTTCAGCATCACCAGCAGCAGCGGGAACTCGAAGGCGAGGCCGAAGACCAGCACCATCCGGGTGGCGATGTCGAAGTAGTCCTCGGGCGGCAGGATCGGCGTGGTGTCGTTCGGGGTGAACGAGAGCAGCACGTCGACCGTGGTCGGCAGCACCAGAATGGCCACGGCCACACCGGCCAGGAACAGCGGCGTCCCGCAGATCAGGAAGACGACCGTGTACTTCTTCTCGTGCCTGTGCAGGCCCGGCGCCACGAAGGCCCAGACCTGGTAGAGCCAGATCGGCACGGTCCCGACCACGCCCGCC
Organism: Kitasatospora sp. NPDC001119; assembly: GCF_053598475.1. Taxonomy (NCBI): domain Bacteria; kingdom Bacillati; phylum Actinomycetota; class Actinomycetes; order Kitasatosporales; family Streptomycetaceae; genus Kitasatospora; species Kitasatospora sp. NPDC001119. The sequence goes on along the minus strand of NZ_JBSFKI010000049.1, from coordinate 48,758 downwards.
GTCAGGGCCACCTTCAGCATCCAGGTGAAACCGGCGGTCAGACCGATGTTCGAGACCTGGGCGCACTTGCCGTGGTAGTGCTTGGCCAGCTCCAGGGTTTCGCACCGCGGCAGCGGCTGCAGCAGGAAGTCCTCGATCTGCTTGTGGTAGACCGCCGCCACGATGGTGATCAGCACGATCGCCAGGACCGACTTGACCACGCGGTTGCGCAGTTCCCTCAGGTGGTCGGCGAGGGCCATCCGCCCCTCAGGATCCTTTGACGCCTTCGGCGCCTTGGAGAGCTTGCTCAACCCCGGTCCTCAACTCGTGCGTCGGGGCCCGCCGGTCGGCGGGCCTCCGTGGTCGCGAACGCCGCGCACACGGTGTGCGCGGCGGGCGTCAGGTGCCTCACGTGCGCCGCGCTCAGTGCGGGCGGTCGCCGTCGGGCGCGGAGGCCCCGGCGGAGGGCTCGGTCACCGGACGGGCCGTGGCCGACGCTCCCGGAGCCGCCTGGACGGTCCTGGCCGCGGCACCGTCGACCGGGGCCGGAGCCGGGGCGGGCCGGGACGGCTGCTCGGACTCGCCGTCCGAGCGCATCGCCTGCGCCTCGCTCTTCAGGATCCGCATCGACTTGCCCAGCGAGCGCGCCAGGTCCGGGAGCCGCTTGGCTCCGAACAGCACGATGGCGAGGATCACGATCACCACGATCGCGGTCATCGAGATGCGCATGCGCGACCACCTTCAGTCATGGCGGCCCGACGGGCCGTCCGCTGCGGATGGTAACCGCTGCGGATGACGCCACGACGACGGCCGCCCGAACAGGACAGCGGCCCCCGGTACACGGTTCAGGAGCCAACTGAGAGCGTAACCCGCCCCCGCCCGCGCGCAGCAGCCCCCGTACCACCGCGGTCCCGACCGTGCTATGCGGCGGGGACGCTCCGCTCCCCCGCCGGGGCGCCCTGGGCCGGCACCGCGTCCGCCAGGTCCCCGGCCGCCGCGGCCAGCGCCCGCGAGGCCGCGTCCACGCCCTTGGCCAGCGCCCGCACGTCCAGCCAGAGCCGGATCGCGAGGACCCCGAGGACCAGCAGGCCCGCGGTGGCGAGCAGGACGGCGGCGACGAGCATCCAGGACATGCGCCCCAGCCTATACGCGTACTACCCCTCGGCCGGGACGAGCCGCATGGTGCGCACCCCGGCCCCGGTGAGCGCCTCGACGATCTTCTCCCCGGCCGGCTTGCGCACCGCCGCCCCGCACCGCGGGCAGCCGAAGCTGTAGTGCGCCTGGGCCGGGGTGCGACCGAGGGTCAGGCGGAAGTCCTCGGCCGGGAGCTCCACCTTCTCCCGGCACTCGGAGCAGTACACCTTGAATCTGGTCCCGGGTTCCACCGCTCAGACCCGCCCCTCCCCGTAGGCGGCCAGCGCCTCCCGCGCGGCCGAGCGCGCCTGCTCGGCGAGCTCGGGCGGCGAGACGATCCGGCCGTCCCGGCCCAGCCGCAGCGCCAGCGGGCGCAGCTGGGAGGGGTCGGCGCTGCGCAGGGTGATCCGCAGCCCGCCGTCGGGCAGTTCCTCGGCCCGGTCGTGGGTGTAGTACTCGGCCACCCAGCGGCCGCCGGAGGAGACTTCGACGACCACCTCGGGGTCGTCCGCCGCCGGGTTGACCAGCCCGCCGCTCAGGTCCCGCGGCTCGCGCCGGGGCGGGTCGGCCGGGACGTCCAGGACGCGGATCTCGGCGACCCGGTCGAGCCGGAACATCCGGTGGTCCTCGGAGGTGCGGCACCAGGCCTCGAGGTAGGTGTGGCCCTCGGTGAGCAGCCGGATCGGGTCGACCTCGCGCTCGGTCATCCCGCCGCGCCCGTGCGAGTAGTAGCGCAGCCAGAGCCGGCGGCCCTCGCTGAGCGCGCGGTCGATGTCGGCGAAGACGTGGCTCTCCGCCTCGAAGGTCACGCCGACCCGGGCGCTGCCCTCGGCGCTCTCCCCCGCCGCGTTCTCGATCTTGGCGACGGCCCGGGTGAGCGCCTCCCGGTCCCCGGCCCGCAGGCCCGGCAGTCCGGCCACCGCGCGGGCGGCCACCAGCAGCGCGGTCGCCTCGTCGGCGGCCAGCCGCAGCGGCTGGGCGACGTCGTCGACGTTGTGCCACCAGATCCGCTCGCCGTCGGTGTCGATGTCGAGCAGGTCGCCGCCGCGGAAGCTGGTGCCGCACATCGGCAGCACGTTGAGGTCCGCGATCAGCTCGCGCTCGCTGATCCCGAACGCCCGGGCCACCTCGGCGACCTCGGCCCCGGGCCGCTCGCGCAGGTAGGTGACCAGCGACAGCATCCGTCGCGTCTGGTCGATGGCGTTGCTCACGCGCCCACTCCTTCGAAACCCGCGACCGCCCGCAGCCGGTCGACCACATCCGCCCGCAGCTCCTCCGGCCCGAGCACCAGCACGTCCGGCCCGAACTCGGCCAGGTCCGCGCCGAGCCCGTTGCCGTACGGGATCTCCAGCTCGTCCCACAGCTCGTCCACCCGGGTGCTGCCCAGCGCCTTGGTCCGCAGCGGGAAGCCGGCGCCCCGGCGGACCCGGACGGTCGCGGTGGCGGTCGCCCCCTCGCCCGCGAACTTCGCCACGGTGGCCCGGACGTCCACGTGCTCGGGCACGGCGCCGAGGAAGGCCCCGGACTTCGCCTTCACCCGGCCGGTGATCCGGCTGAGCCGGAACACCCGGGCGTCGCCCCGGTCGCGGTCGTACCCGGCCAGGTACCAGTGCCCGCGCCAGCACTCCAGCGCCCACGGCTCGACGCTGCGCTGCTCGACGGCGGCGGCGCCGGCCTTGCGGTACTCGAAGGTGACCGGACGGCGGTCCCGGGCGGCGGTGAGCAGCGGCTCGAACGCGGCCTCCCGGGCGGGGATGCGCGGCTCCAGGGCGGTCCGGCCCTCGGCCTCGGCGAACGGCACCCCGGCCGCGCGCAGCTTCTGCAGGGCGCCGCTGGCCGCACCGGACATCTTGGCCTGCTGCCAGACCCGGGCCGCCAGGGTCAGCGCGGCCGCCTCCTCGGCGTCCAGGGCGATCTCGGGCAGCCGGTTGCGGTCGGCGCGGGCCAGGTAGCCGAGCTCGCCGTCCAGGGTGCTCTCGTCCACGTCGATCACCAGGCCGAGCTCGCGCAGGTCGTCCTTGTCCCGCTCGAACATCCGGTTGAAGGCGTCCTCGCTGCTGTTCTGCCAGGCCTCGCGGTACGCCTCGATGGATTCCCGCAGCTCCTTCTTGGAGAGCGGACGTCTGGTGTTCATCAGGCACAGGGCGAGATTCATCAGCCGCTCTGCCTTCGCGATCGCCATCGCTGACCCTTCCGGTGTGCCGCGCCGCGCGCGGGGTGCGCCAACCGGGCGATCACCACCCGGCGGGACCGACCGTACCGGTAGCGGTACGCACGGCAAAAGCGGCCTCCCCGAACGCCCCCGGACACGCCCGTGGGCCGGGCCCCCGGAGGGGTCCGGCCCACGGCACGAGCGGGCTCAGACGGCCAGCAGGTCGACCACGAAGATCAGGGTCGAGTGCGGCGGGATCGCCGAGGTCGGCGACTGGGCGCCGTACGCCAGGTGCGACGGGATGGTCAGCTCGCGACGGCCACCGACCTTCATGCCGACGACGCCCTGGTCCCAGCCCTTGATGACCCGGCCGCCGCCCAGCGGGAAGCGGAACTCGTTGGGGCTCCGGTTCCAGCTCGCGTCGAACTCCTCGCCGGTCTCGAAGGTCACACCGACGTACCGGACGCTGACGTTCTGGCCACGCTTGGCCTCCGCGCCGTCGCCCACGACGATGTCGCGGATCTGCAGCTCCGTCGGGGCGTCGCCGATCGGGAAGTCGATCTCGGGCTTCTCGTTGAGGTTGACGCTCACAGTCCCTCTTCTCACATTCGCTCTGCTGTCACGACCAAGCGGCGGACGCCCGCACCCGGTCCGTTCGTCCCGGACCACGGTACGGGCGCCCGCCGCCCGTTGGGGACCGGCCACGCGGCCGGACCCGAAGGTCACACGTGCACCATTGTCACCCGAAAGTGGATCAGCCCTGACCGGCGTCCAGGATGTCCACCACGAAGACCAGCGTCGCACCGGGCGGGATGTCGCCCTGGCCCTTGTCGCCGTAGCCCAGCGAGGCGGGGATCACCAGCTCGACCCGGCTGCCGACGGTCTGGCCCTCCAGGCCCTGGTCCCAGCCCTGGATGACCTGGCCGCCGCCGACCGGGAAGGTGAACGCCTGGCCCTTGCTGAGCGAGGAGTCGAACACCTTGCCGCTGGAGAACAGCGCGCCGGTGTACTGGACGACGACCTTCTCGCCCTTCTCCACCTTCGGCCCGGTGCCCTTGATCAGGACGTGCGACTTCAGCTCGGTCGGGTCCTTCGCCCCGGCGACCGGGGTGATCTCGGCCGGCTTCTTGCCGTTGTCCTTGACCTGCGGGAAGTCCGCGGGCGGCGGGGTGACGGTACCGCTCACCACGGCGTCGGGCGCGTTGGCGTTGCGGATGTCGATCACGAAGACCAGGTCGTCCTTGGGACCGATCGACATGTCGGCCTTGCCCTGGGCGCCGAACGCGGCGGCCGGCGGGGCCACCACCAGCAGCCGGCTGCCGGCCTTCTTGCCGATCACGGCCTGGTCCAGCGCCGGGATCAGCGAGTCGGTCCCGGCCTGGAAGATCTGCGGCTTCCCGTTGGCGTCGTACGAGCTCGGGATGTCCTTGCCGGTGTTCCAGTCCTTGGCGGTGTAGTCCACCGAGGCCCAGGAGTTCTTCTCCACCTTGGCGCCGGTGCCCTCGGTGAGCACCTTCACCACGAAGGAGCCGTCGGAGGCCTCGCCCGGGATCTGGATGTCGGCCTTCTTGCCGAAGTCGCCGGCGACCGTCGGCAGCACCTTGGCGCTGTCCTTGATCGGCGGCACCGGGTCGGCGGTCGGCGTGGGCGGCGCGCTCTTGGCCGCGTCCGGCTTGGCCGCGGCGCTGTCCTTGGAGCCGTCCTTGTTCACCATGTACAGCGTGACGCCGCTGCCGACCAGCAGCAGGGCGATCACCGTGCCGAGGATCACGCCCAGCTTGCCGACGCCGGGCGGGTTCTCGTCGTACCCGGCCTCCGACGTGTCGGACTTGCGCACGTTGGAGGCGAAGATCTGCGGGGCGTCGTCCGTCTTGGTCCCGCCCGCGGCGCGCGGCGCCTCGCCGGGCTGCGCCCAGCCCGCCTGCTGCGCCAGGATCGCCGGGGGGACGACGATCGACTCGCGGTCCCCGCCAACCGGACCGCCGGGACGAGAGGCGGCCGGGTCACCCGCGGAGCTGTCGTTCGCCGCGGTGCCGGCCCCGCCCGGGCTCGGCGTCTTCTCAGTCATGACTCCCCATCCATCTCGCCACGAGGTCTTCCAGGTCTGCGCCCGGCGTGGGCACGCCGGCCTGCCGTCGCACCGCCCGCCCCGGACCTCGGCGCCGGGCGGCGCCTGCCACAGTGCGTGGGCAGTATGACAGCTCAGGATGAGGGCGGACGCTTCGTTGTACGAGCGTCCGCCCAAGCGTACGGAATCCCCCCGGTGACTTCCTAGACCGCTTCGAGAATGTCGATCACGAAGACCAGGGTCGAGTTCGCCGGAACCGAGCCCTGCGCCTTGTCCTGGTAGCCGAGCGCCGGCGGCACCACCAGCAGGACCCGGCTGCCCACGTTCTGCCCGACCAGGCCCTTGTCCCAGCCCTCGATCACGCTGCCGGTGCCGATCTGCACCGCCTGCGCGCCGCCATGCGTCCAGGAGGCGTCGAACTGCTGGCCGTTGGCCCAGAGCACCCCGGTGTACTGCACCACCAGGGTCTGCCCGCTCTTGACCTGCTTGCCCTCGCCCTTGATCAGCACCGCCTGCTGGAGGTCGGTGGGCGCGGCCTGCCCGGTCGGGATCGTGATCGTGGCCGGCGCCTTGCCGTTGTCCTTGACCTGCGGCATCGTCGCGGCCGGCTCGGCCATCGCCCCGGTCAGCGTGGAGTCCGGCGGCAGGCTCTCCATGATGTCCAGCACGAACACCACGGTGTCGCCCTTGTTGACGCCCAGCTGGGTGGAGCCCTGCTCGCCGAAGGCCGCCGCCGGCGGCGCGACCACCAGCAGCCGGCTGCCCACCTTCTTGCCGATCACGCTCTGGTCCAGCGCCGGCACCAGCTGCCCGCTGCCGGCCTGGTAGAGCTGCGGCTTGCCGTTGGCGTCGTACGAACTGGGCAGGTCCTTGGCGGTGGTCCAGTCCCTGGCGGTGTAGTTGACCGTCACCCAGTCGCCCTTGTTGACGGTCGCCCGGTCGCCCTCGCTGACCGTGTTCACCACGAACTGGCCGCCGGGCTGCTGGCCCTCGGGGATGGTGATGGTGGCCTTGCTGCCGAACCCGCCACCCGAAAGAGTGGGCATCGGTGACGCCTCGCCGACCGGCGCGGGCACCGTCGGGGCGGCGCTCGCCGCGGACGGCGTCACCGGGCCCGCCGCCTTGGGCGAGCTGCTGCAGGCGACCGCGAGCAGCAACGGCAGGGTGAGAAGCAAACCGGCGGTGCGGCGCACGGTGGTCCTAACTGTCGGTCGAAGTCGGCTCTCCTGACTCGACGGACAGCGTATGCCCGGCACGCGTCCGGCCCCGGTAGACACCACCGGGGCCGGTCGCCGCCTTGATCACACAGCCGGGGGCTACATCCCCGCGATCAGCTTCTCCACCCGCTCGTCCACCGAACGGAACGGGTCCTTGCACAGCACCGTGCGCTGCGCCTGGTCGTTCAGCTTCAGGTGCACCCAGTCGACCGTGAAGTCCCGGCGCTGCTCCTGGGCCCGCCGGATGAAGTCCCCGCGCAGCCGGGCCCGGGTGGTCTGCGGCGGGATCGACTTGGCCTCGAAGGTCTTGAGGTCGGTGGTCACCCGCTGCGCCTGGCCCTTGCCCTGGAGCAGGTAGAACAGGCCGCGACGGCGGTGGATGTCGTGGTACGCGAGGTCGATCTGCGCCACCCGCGGGTTGGACATGCTCATCTGGTGCTTCTCGCGGTAGCGCTCGATGAGCTTGTACTTCATGATCCAGTCGATCTCCTGGGCGACCCCGTCCAGCCGCTCGCTGCGGACGGCCTCCAGGGTGCGGCCCCACAGGTCGAGGACCCGGGCGACGGTGCCGGTGTTGATGCCCTTGCGGTCCGCGAACTCCAGGGCCTTGGTGTAGTACTCCTCCTGGATGTCCAGCGCGCTGGCCTCCCGGCCGTTGGCGAGCCGCACCTGGTGGGTGCCGGTGAGGTCGTGGCTGACCTCGCGGATCGCCCGGATCGGGTTCTCCAGGGTGAGGTCGCGCATCACCACGCCGGCCTCGATCATCCGCAGCACCAGGTCGGTGGAGCCGACCTTGAGCAGCGTCGTGGTCTCCGACATGTTGGAGTCGCCGACGATCACGTGCAGCCGGCGGTAGCGCTCGGCGTCCGCGTGCGGCTCGTCCCGGGTGTTGATGATCGGGCGCGAGCGGGTGGTGGCGGAGCTGACACCCTCCCAGATGTGCTCGGCCCGCTGGCTGACGCAGAACACCGCGCCGCGCGGGGTCTGGAGCACCTTGCCCGCGCCGCAGATCAGCTGCCGGGTGACCAGGAACGGGATCAGCACGTCGGCCAGCCGGGAGAACTCCCCGTGCCGGGCGACGCAGTAGTTCTCGTGGCAGCCGTAGGAGTTCCCGGCCGAGTCGGTGTTGTTCTTGAAGAGGTAGACGTCCCCGGCGATGCCCTCCTCGTGCAGCCGGCGCTCGGCGTCCACCAGGAGCCCCTCGAGGATGCGCTCACCGGCCTTGTCGTGCGTCACCAGCTCGACGACGTCGTCGCACTCGGGGGTGGCGTACTCGGGGTGGGAGCCGACGTCGAGGTAGAGGCGGGCGCCGTTGCGCAGGAAGACGTTGCTGCTGCGGCCCCAGGAGACGACCCGGCGGAACAGGTACCGCGCCACCTCGTCCGGGGACAGCCGTCGCTGCCCGCGGAACGTGCAGGTCACGCCGTACTCGTTCTCCAGCCCGAAAATCCGGCGGTCCATGAGCACTCCATTCTCTGTCGGAGCTGTCCGAAACCGCCTCCACGACGACTGGGCCGCCGCAGGGGCACCGGAGTCCCGAACGACGGCGGCGGGGCCGCCGTCCGGGACTCCACAGGCACTGCTACACCGGCGTGCCGTCCGCCGGGTTGTCCTCGTCGTCCGCTTCCGCGGACTGGTCCCCGTCGAGCAGCCGGCCCAGCTGGTTGCCCAGGATCCGCTTGAACTTGCGCTGCTGGAACCGCTGGCGGTCGAGGACCGCCACCTCCAGCTGCTCCGGCGTGAGGCCGCGCGGGCTGCCGCCGTTGGGGTCGCGGGCGAGCGAGTCCACGGCGAGCTTCACCGCCTCGGTGAGGCCGATGCCGGCGCGGTGGCGCTGGCCCAGGTAGTTGCCGATCGAGTCGGCGTTGCCGCCGACCACCACGTAGTTCTTCTCGTCCACGACCGAACCGTCCGGCGTGAGCCGGTAGATCTGGTCGTTGTCGGGGGTGCGGCCGACCTCGGCCACGATCAGCTCGACCTCGTACGGCTTCTCGCCGACCGAGGAGAAGATGGTGCCCAGGGTCTGGGCGTACACGTTGGCCAGGCCGCGGGCCGTGACGTCGGCCCGGTCGTAGGAGTAGCCGCGCAGGTCGGCGTAGCGGACGCCGCCGATGCGCAGGTTCTCGAACTCGTTGTAGCGGCCGACCGCCGCGAAGGCGATCTTGTCGTAGATCTCGGAGACCTTGTGGAGCGCCCTGGAGGTGTTCTCCGCGACGAAGACGATGCCGTCGGCGTAGGTGAGCACGACCACGCTGCGGCCGCGCGCGATGCCCTTGCGGGCGTACTCCGCGCGGTCCGCCATGGCCTGCTGGGGCGAGACGTAGAACGGTGTCGACACCGGCGGTCGTCCCCTTTCTGTGAGGTGATGGCGTGGGGGTGTCTTGTGGAACTTAGCCGGGTCCGCGACGCCAGGGCACGCACCTCGCGGCGTTGTCGTCGGTCGCCAATGCTCCGCAGTGGCTCCCTCCTCCGCCTTGCGATGCACGCACCCTGACGCCGCGGCCTGATCCGACAAGATCCACAAGACACCCCCTAGATCAGCGGGGCCTGCGGGCCGTTGGGCCGGTCCAGGCGCTCGTCGGTGATGGCGACGACGATCTCCGTCACCTCCGCGTCGGTGAGCCGGCGGAAGCCGTCCTCGGTGATCAGCGAGACGATCGGGAAGATCTTCCGGGCGAGGTCCGGGCCGCCGGTGGCGGAGTCGTCGTCCGCCGCGTCGTACAGGGCCTGGACGACCAGGGTGGCGGCCTGGTCGGCCGTCAGGCCGTCGCGGTAGAGCTTCTTCAGCGAGCCGCGGGCGAAGACCGAGCCCGAGCCGGTGGCGGCGAAGCCGCGCTCCTCGGACCGCCCGCCGGTGACGTCGTAGTTGAAGATCCGGCCGCGGCCGAGGTCCAGGTCGTAGCCGGCGAACAGCGGCACCACCGCGAGGCCCTGCATCGCCATGCCCAGGTTGCCCCGGATCATGGTGGTGAGCCGGTTGGCCTTGCCCTCCAGGGAGAGCGTGGCGCCCTCGATCTTCTCGTAGTGCTCCAGCTCCAGCTGGAACAGCCGGACCATCTCGACCGCGAGGCCGGCGGTGCCGGCGATGCCGACCGCGCTGTACTCGTCGGCCGGGAAGACCTTCTCCATGTCCCGCTGGGCGATCACGTTGCCCATCGTCGCCCGGCGGTCACCCGCGATCACGACGCCGCCGTCGAAGATCGCGGCCACCAGCGTGGTCCCGTGCGGGGCCTCGACCACGACGCCCTCGGGGAGCCCCCGGAGCCCGGGGACCATCTCCGGCTTGTGCTCGGCGAGGAAGTCGAGGAACGAGGACGACCCCGGGGTCAGGAAGGCAGCCGGTAGACGCCCGGTGCCACGAGTGTTGGCTTCCACACGATTCCTTCCAGGTAGCTTGAAGCGCGCGCTGCCCGCACCCTACCCGCCCGACGATCACTGTCCACGGGTGGAGGGGCCGGTGCCGGACGGCCGGGCGGTGTTCGCCGCCCGGCCGCCCCGATCGGTCGCGACCGTGAATTCGGAATGCCCGGACCGGGCTATTGCCCGCCCTTCTGGACGAATCCGCGAACGAAATCCTCGGCATTCGACTCGAGGACCTCGTCGATTTCGTCCAGAACCGCGTCGACGTCGTCGCTCAGCTTTTCCTGGCGCTCCTTGAGGTCCTCGGAATTCTGGCTTTCCGCGGCCTGCTCCTCGACCTCCTCGGAGGAGCGGTTCGCCCGCTGCTGGCCGCCGCCGGTGTCCTTGCTCGCCATTTCCCTCACCCCGCTCGATTCGTCTGGCACGGTTGGGTCGTTGCTTGCTGCACCGACCCTATACACAAGGTGCGACTGCCGCTCCCGGTTTGCCGGTGGCGCTTCCTGTCCAACACCCGCTGCCACCCCGGATGATTCCCATTCGGCGGACGTTCACCCATGGTGATCGAAAAGTTACCCGCCGGACAGCACCCGGAGCAGGTCCTCGGCCGTGCGGCAGCGGTCCAGCAGCTCCTTGACGTGGTTGCGGGTCCCGCGCAGCGGTTCCAGGGTGGGCACGCGCTGCAGCGAGTCCCGGCCGGGCAGGTCGAAGATCACCGAGTCCCAGGAGGCCGCCGCGACGTGCTCCGCGTACTGCTCCAGGCAGCGCCCGCGGAAGTACGCCCGGGTGTCGTCCGGCGGCTTGGAGACGGCCCGCTCGACCTCGCCCTCGGTGAGCAGCCGCTCGAAGCGCCCGCGGGCCACCAGGCGGTTGTAGAGGCCCTTCTCCGGCCGTACGTCGCTGTACTGGAGGTCGACCAGGTGCAGCCGCGGGTTGTCCCACTCCAGGGCGTCCCGGCTGCGGTAGCCCTCCAGGATCTCCCGCTTGGCGACCCAGTCCAGCTGCCGGGACAGCGACATCGGGTCGCGCTCCAGCCGGCCGAGGACGTCCTCCCAGCGGGTCAGCACGTCCACCGTCTGCTCGTCCGCGTCGGTGCCGAAGCGGTCCTCGACGTACTTGCGGGCCAGCTCGAAGTACTCGAGCTGGAGCTGGACGGCGGTGAGCTTGCGCCCGTTGCGCAGGGTGATCAGGTGCTTGAGCGTCGGGTCGTGGGAGACCCGGTGCAGGGTGCGCACCGGCTGGTCGACGGCGAGGTCGGCGGCGATGAACGAGTCCTCGATCATCGACAGCACCAGCGCGGTGGTGCCCAGCTTGAGGTAGGTGGAGATCTCGGAGAGGTTGGCGTCGCCGATGATCACGTGCAGCCGGCGGTACTTCTCGGCGTCGGCGTGGGGTTCGTCCCGGGTGTTGATGATCGGGCGCTTGAGCGTCGTCTCCAGGCCCACCTCGACCTCGAAGTAGTCCGCCCGCTGGCTGAGCTGGAAGCCGTGCGCCGAGCCGTCCTGGCCGATGCCGACCCGGCCGGCGCCGGCGACCACCTGGCGGGAGACGAAGAACGGGGTGAGGTGGCGGACGATGTCGGCGAACGGTGTCGCCCGCTTCATCAGGTAGTTCTCGTGGGTGCCGTAGGAGGCGCCCTTGTTGTCGGTGTTGTTCTTGTACAGGTGGATGGTCTGCCCGTTGGGCAGTTCCAGCGCGCGCTGCGCGGCGGCGGCCATGATCCGCTCGCCGGCCTTGTCCCAGAGCACGGCGTCGCGCGGGTTGGTCACCTCGGGCGAGCTGTACTCGGGGTGCGCGTGGTCCACGTAGAACCGGGCCCCGTTGGTGAGGATGACGTTGGCGAGGCCGATGTCCTCGTCGGTCAGCTGGCTGGCGTCCGCGACCTCGCGGGCCAGGTCGAACCCCCGTGCGTCGCGCAGCGGATTCTCCTCCTCGAAGTCCCAGCGGGCCCGCCGTGCCCGGTGCATCGCCGCCGCGTACGCGTTGACGATCTGGGACGAGGTGAGCATGGCGTTGGCGTTGGGGTGCCCGGGCACGGAGATCCCGTACTCCGTCTCGATGCCCATCACGCGCCGTACGGTCATGCGGCCCTCCTTGCCCGGTGCACCGCCCCCGACGGGCGGAGCACTCTGACGTACCGCCGAACAACACCGGTGCCGGGCCTCTGCCCGCGCACGGTGGGTCGAGCCTAGAACCCGGCGCCGAACGGCGGGCCCGGAGACGCGCCGTCCGGCTGCGGGGCCGCGAGGCGCCACAGCCGGACGGTGTGCGTACAGCTCCGGGGACCGCTGCCGGCCCGGACAACCGCGTGCTTACAGGTACTGCCCCGTGTTGGCGACAGTGTCGATCGAGCGGCCGGACTCGGCGCCCTGCTTGCCGGTGACCAGCGTGCGGATGAAGACGATCCGCTCGCCCTTCTTGCCGGAGATGCGGGCCCAGTCGTCCGGGTTGGTGGTGTTCGGGAGGTCCTCGTTCTCCTTGAACTCGTCGACGCAGGCGGCGAGCAGGTGGGAGACGCGCAGGCCCCGCTGACCGTGGTCGAGGAAGTCCTTGATGGCCATCTTCTTCGCGCGGTCGACGATGTTCTGGATCATCGCGCCGGAGTTGAAGTCCTTGAAGTACAGGACCTCCTTGTCACCGTTGGCGTAGGTGACCTCCAGGAAGCGGTTCTCCTCGGTCTCGGAGTACATCCGCTCCACCACCGACTGGATCATCGCGACCACCGTGGCCTCGACGGAGCCCTCGTGCTCCTTGAGGTCGTCCGGGTGGAACGGCAGCGAGTCCTTGAGGTACTTGGAGAAGATGTCCTTCGCGGCCTCGGCGTCCGGGCGCTCGATCTTGATCTTGACGTCCAGGCGGCCGGGCCGCAGGATCGCCGGGTCGATCATGTCCTCGCGGTTCGAGGCGCCGATGACGATGACGTTCTCCAGGCCCTCCACGCCGTCGATCTCGGCGAGCAGCTGCGGGACGATGGTGTTCTCCACGTCCGAGCTGACGCCGGAACCGCGGGTGCGGAACAGCGACTCCATCTCGTCGAAGAAGACGATGACGGGCGTGCCCTCGCCCGCCTTCTCCCGGGCCCGCTGGAACACCAGGCGGATCTGCCGCTCGGTCTCGCCCACGTACTTGTTGAGCAGCTCGGGGCCCTTGATGTTGAGGAAGTAGCTCTTCCCCTGGGGGCGTCCGGTGACCTCGGCCACCTTCTTCGCCAGCGAGTTGGCGACCGCCTTGGCGATCAGCGTCTTGCCGCAGCCGGGCGGGCCGTAGAGCAGCACGCCCTTGGGCGGGCGCAGCTCGTACTCCTTGAAGAGGTCGGCGTGCAGGTACGGCAGCTCGACCGCGTCGCGGATCAGCTCGATCTGGTTGCTCAGGCCGCCGATCTGGCGGTAGTCGATGTCCGGGACCTCCTCGAGGACCAGCTCCTCGACCTCGGACTTCGGGACGACCTCGAAGACGTAGCCGGAGCGGGGCTCCAGCAGCAGGGCGTCCCCGGACCGGATGGTCAGCCCGCGCAGCGGTTCGGCGAGGCGCACCACCCGCTCCTCGTCGGTGTGCCCCAGCACCAGGGCGCGCTCGCCGTCCTCCAGGAGCTCCTTGAGGGTGACGATCTCGCCGATGTTCTCGAAGGCCATCGCGTCCACGATGTTGAGGGCCTCGTTGAGCATCACTTCCTGGCCGCGCCGCACCTCGTCGAGGGCGACGCTCGGGCTGACGTTCACGCGGAGCTTGCGCCCGCCGGTGAAGATGTCCGCGGTGCCGTCCTCGTTCGCGTCGAGGAAGGTGCCGAAGCCGGCCGGGGGCTGTGCCAGCCGGTCCACTTCCTCCTTGAGGGCCACGATCTGGTCGCGGGCCTCTCGCAGGGTGGAGGCGAGCCGTTCGTTCTGGGCGGTCACGCCCGCCAGGTTGGTCTGGAGCTCGACGATCCGCTCTTCGAGGATCCTCGAATTGCGCGGCGAGTCGGCGAGCTTGCGGCGCAGCACGGCGATTTCCTGCTCAAGGTACGAGACCTGAGCGGCCTCGTCGGAACCACGAGCGGGCCTGCCGGTGCTGCGGTTGTAGTCGTCATCGTGGGCTGCCACGGTCCTCACCTCCTCCGGGGAGCTGGACGCTTCCAGACCCTACCTGGGACCAGGGGTCCGTAAACCCCTAGATCAAGAAAGATGGAACGGGCGTGTCCGATCTTCGCCCCAGCGTGCTTCCCCTCTGCTAAGGGGGATACCCACCGCGCACCACCCAAAGCGGGCCAGATGTATCGTCGAGCGAAGTGATATCCGATCGCGACCACAAGTCGAGGTCCGATCGTTGTACGAATGGCGGGATTGCTCCAGGAATAGGGGCGACCCGGGACAGAAACGGCAGGGGACCATGTCGGTGACCGAGCAGACGGCGGCGGCCGAGGCGCTGGAGGTGTGGATCGACCAGGATCTGTGCACCGGTGACGGCATCTGCGTGCAGTACGCGCCCGAGGTCTTCGAGCTCGACATCGACGGGCTGGCCTACGTGAAGGGGCCGGACGACGAGCTGCGCCAGCAGCCCGGGGAGAGTGCCCCGGTGCCGCTGACGATCCTTCAGGACGTGGTGGACTCGGCGAAGGAGTGCCCCGGCGACTGCATCCACGTGCGCCGGGTCGCCGACCGGGTCGAGGTGTACGGCCCCGACGCGGAGTAGGACGGGCCGGGCTCAGGCCTGGTGGAGCGGGGCGGCGGTCTGGGAGCGTTCCCAGCCGCCGCTCCGCTGCGTCCAGGTGAGGTCGAGCGAGATGTCGGGCCGGAACCGCGGCACGTCCTCGCTCGAATACCCCTGCGCGTGGCCGGTGATGGCGCCGTCCGAACGCACCGCGATCCGGCTCACGGTGAGGTTCTCGCGCTCGGGGAGCAGGGTGGCCACCACCTCGGGGCGCCCGCCCGGGCCGAAGCCGAGCAGGTAGACGGCGTCCGGCGGGGTGCCGGTCTCGGTGGCGCAGTGCGCGGCGACCACCGTGCCGGGGCGCCCGTCGCCGAGCCGGGCCGGCACGGTGAGCGCCGTCTTGACCGGGAACGGGCCGCAGTCCAGCGGGAGTTGGGCCCGGGCCGGGTCGGGGGCGGCGCTCGCGACGAGGGCCTGGGGGGTGCCGTGCGCGGGCACCGGGGTGCCGGTCGCCGGGGAGGCCGCGAGCGCGGCCGCCACCACCGCGCCGCAGCCGGCCAGGGCGACGGCCCAGTGCCAGGGGACGGTGCGCGCGTGACCGGGCCCGGAACGGCCCCGCGGTGTCTGCTGTCCAACCGTCGCCGTCGTCCCGACCGCGGTCTCCACCAGGCGTCCCCTCCAGCGCTCCAAGAGCCAAGGCGTGAGCCAGCATCGTCCCACACCGTGATCGGCGGAATGCGAAAGGGGTGGTACGAGCGGTGTGCTCGTACCACCCCTTGTCGGTGGGTTCGGGGCTCAGCCCAGGTCGGGCTGGTCCGCCTCCGTGGCCTGGGCGGCCTTGCGGGCGGCAGCGCGCTCCTGGAGGGTGGGCTCGGGCGTCCCGTTGTCGTAGTCCTCGCCGTACGCGCCCTTGGCCGGACGGCGGCGGCGCAGCGGCGGCTCGACGCCGTCCGCCAGGCGGCGGGCGGTGAGCAGGAAGCCGGTGTGGCCGATCATCCGGTGGTCCGGGCGGACCGCCAGGCCCTCCAGGTGCCAGGTGCGGACCATGGTCTCCCAGGCCTGCGGCTCGGTGAAGGTACCGTGGTCGCGCAGCGCCTCGACGGTCTTCGACATCTGCGTGGTGGTGGCCACGTAGCAGCAGATGAGGCCGCCGGGGACGAGCGCCTTGGAGGCGACGTCCAGGCACTCCCAGGGGGCCAGCATGTCGAGGATGACGCGGTCGACGTCGGTCTCGACCAGGTTGTCCTGGAGGTCGCCGACGGTGAGCTTCCACGCCGGGTGCGGGCCGCCGAAGTAGCGCTCGACGTTGCCCTGGGCGATGTCGGCGAAGTCCTGCCGGCGCTCGTAGGAGGCCAGCATGCCGGTGTCGCCGACGGCGCGCAGCAGGTAGGTGGAGAGCGCGCCGGAGCCGACGCCGGCCTCGACGACGCGGGCGCCGGCGAAGATGTCGGCCATCGCCAGGATCTGCCCCGCGTCCTTGGGGTAGATCACGGCGGCGCCGCGCGGCATGGACAGGACGTAGTCGGGGAGCAGGGGGCGCAGCGCGAGGTACGGGACGTTCCCCGTGGTGCGCACGACCGTGCCTTCGGGGGCGCCGATCAGCTCGTCGTGCGGGAACGCACCCTTGTGGGTGTGGAACTGGTTCCCGGCCTGGAGCGTGAACGTGTAGTGGCGACCCTTGGGGTCGGTCAGCTGGACCTGGTCCCCGACCTGGAAGGGCCCGCGTCGGCGGGCGGCACCGGTCGGTTCGGACATGCGGACAATCCTAAGGGAAGCGGAGCCTTCCGCCTTACCACCATGATCAGCGGCCGGAGACGGCGGCGGTCAGTCGCTGCTCGATGTCACTGAGCGCGGCCACGCCGTACACCCGGCCGTCCGGCTCGACCACCAGGTACTCCCCCGCCGGGGTGGCCTGGACGGCCCGCAGCAGGTCCTCGCCGCCGAGGTCGGCGTCCAGCCGCAGCCCGGGTTCGAGGTCGCGGGCGAGCGGGCCGACGGCCACCCAGGGGCGGCGGTGCTCGGGCACCGAGCGGACGGCGGACTCCCGGACGAGGGCGATCGGCTCGCCCCGGCCGTCCACCACGATCACCGCGCCGGCCCCGGCCTCGCGGGCGCGGCGCAGCGCCTCGCCGAGCGGGGTGTCGGCGGTGACCTCGACGGCCCGCCGGGCCAGCTCGCGCAGCCGCAGGGAGGGCAGCACCTCCTTGAGCCGGGCGTTGCGCAGGCTGCCGGTGGCACCGTTCCAGATGATCGCGGCGAGCACCGCGGCCAGCACCGCGTCCACCAGGGTGTCGGTGGTGGTGCGCTCGACCCCGCGGGCGGCGCTCAGCAGCGGCAGGCCGATCAGCACGGCGACGGCCAGCCCGCGGCCGACCCAGGCGGCGGCCACCGTGCCGGTCATCGGCCGGCCGGTGATCGCCCAGACGACCGCGCGCAGCATCCGGCCGCCGTCCAGCGGCAGGCCGGGCAGCAGGTTGAAGGCGGCGACCACCAGGTTGGAGACCATCAGGCCGGTGAGCAGCACCCCGGGCACGGTGGACAGCTCCACCGCCCGCACCCCGAGGTAGAACACGCCGCCGAGCAGCAGCGAGAGCAGCGGGCCGACGAAGGCCAGCCAGAACTCCCGCCAGGGGCTCTCCGCCTCGTTCTCGATCTCGGAGACCCCGCCGAAGAACTGGAGCTGGATCCGCCGCACCCCGAGCTTGTACCGCAGTGCGACCAGGGTGTGGGCGAGCTCGTGCACCAGGACGGAGGCGTAGAAGGCGACCGCGAAGAAGAACGCGACCAGGTAGCGAGCACCGCCGAGGTCGGGCAGCACGTCGCCCAGCTGCCCGCCGAACACCCAGGTGATCAGCGCGGCGATGACGAACCAGGAGGGGGTGACGTAGATGGGCACGCCGAAGGGCCGGCCCATCAGGATTCCGCCGCGGCGCTCGGGCGGCGGCGCGGCCGGGCGCCCGTCGCCCGCCTGCGGTGGCCGTTCGGAGGGCTGCTGCCCCCTGCTGTCGCTCACCGTGATCCCTTCGGTCGTCTCCCCCGTCGTGCCCGGTGCGCCCACGCTACGTGATCGCGGCCCCCCGGCGCTGCGCGGCCCTCCTTCTGCCTTCATACCCACTCACCGGCGGCTGTGGCAGCACCGTGGCAGCGGGATGACAGCAAAGGGCAATAGGGTCGTAGCCATGCAGCACACCCAGACCAGCAGTGCCGCCGGGCGCCCGGCGGCACCCCCGACCGGGCTCTCCCCGTCCCGAGCGGGGGACTTCCTCACCTGTCCCCTGCTGTACCGGCTGCGGGTGATCGACCGGCTGCCCGAGCCGCCGAGCTCGGCGGCGACCCGGGGCACGCTGGTGCACGCGGTGCTGGAGCGGCTGTTCGACAGCCCGGCGGCCGAGCGGACCCCGGACCGGGCGCTGGGCCTGCTGCGCCCGCAGTGGGAGCGGCTGCTGGGCGAGCGCCCGGAGCTGGGCTCGCTGTTCCCGGACGACCCGGACGGTGCGGCGCTCACCCGCTGGCTGGCGGACGCCGAGAAGCTGGTCGGCCAGTGGTTCCGGCTGGAGGACCCGACCCGGCTGCACCCGGTGGAGCGGGAGCTCTACGTGGAGACGGCCCTGGACTCGGGGCTGCTGCTGCGCGGCTACATCGACCGGGTGGACGTCGCCCCGACCGGCGAGGTCCGGCTGGTGGACTACAAGACCGGCCGGGCGCCCTCGCGGGACTTCGAGGGCAAGGCGATGTTCCAGATGAAGTTCTACGCCCTGGTGGTGTGGCGCTGGAAGGGCGTGCTCCCCAAGCGCCTCCAGCTGGTCTACCTCGGCGGGGGCGGGGACGTGGTCAGCTACGACCCGGACGAGGCGGACCTGCTCGCGGTGGAGCGCAAGCTCCGGGCACTGTGGGAGCGGATCGGCCACGCGGTGGCCACCGGGGACTTCCCGGCGACCCACAACCGCCTCTGCGACTGGTGCGACCACCAGGCCAGCTGCCCGGAGTTCGGCGGCACCCCGCCGCCGTACCCGCTGCCGCTGGCCCGTACGTCGGATGAAAGCGATCCCACGGGGGATCCGATGAGCAAGGAGTCCTAGGTGACGATCCGAGTGCTGCTGGTCGACGACCAGCCGCTGCTGCGCACCGGTTTCCGGATGATTCTGGAGGCCGAGTCCGACCTGGTGGTGGTCGGCGAGGCCGGCGACGGCCAGCAGGCGCTGGACCAGGTGCGGGCGCTGCAGCCCGACGTGGTGCTGATGGACATCCGGATGCCCAGGATGGACGGCGTCGAGGCGACCCGCCGGATCGCCGGCCCGGGGCGCGACGGCCCGGCCAAGGTGCTGGTGCTGACCACCTTCGACCTGGACGAGTACGTGGTGGAGGCGCTGCGCGCGGGCGCCAGCGGCTTCCTGCTGAAGGACGTCCCGGCCGAGGAGCTGGTGCAGGCGATCCGGGTGGTCGCGGACGGCGCGGCGATGCTGGCGCCGAGCATCACCCGCCGGCTGCTGGACATGTACGCCACCAAGCTGCCCTCGGGCGACGAGGCGCCGCCGCAGGCGCTGGGCGCGCTGACCGAGCGTGAGCTGGAGGTGCTGAAGCTGGTGGCGCGCGGGCTGTCGAACGCGGAGATCGCGGCCGAGCTGTTCGTCAGCGAGACCACCGTGAAGACCCACGTGGGCCATGTGCTGACCAAGCTCCAGCTGCGCGACCGGGTGCAGGCGGCGGTGTACGCCTACGAGAGCGGGCTGGTGCGCCCGGGCGCCCTGTAGCGGGCCGCTAGCGGCCCCAGGGCGGCAGAAACGTCACAGCGGCCCGTCTGCTCCCCCGTACCGACGGGGAAGCGGGCGGGCCGCCGTCCTGCGGGCGCTACTTGTTGGTCCGGCTGATCTCCCAGAAGCGGAAGTAGCCGGTGGTGTCGACGGTGGACTCGACGCCGGTGACGTACGAGCGGGCCGCGAAGAAGGACTTGTTCTGGTACAGCGGGATCAGCGGCACGTTCTCGGCCTCGATCTGCTGTATCTGCGCGTAGGTGCCGGCCGCGGCGCTGCGGTCGGTCTGCTTGAGGCCCTCCGGCACCAGCCGGCCGCTGATCCGCGGGTCGTCCCAACCGTGGTGGTACGCACCGCCGTTGATCAGCAGCGGGGCGAGGTAGTTGTCCGGGTCCGGGTAGTCGGCGAACCAACCGATGATGTACGCCTGGTACTTGCTCTCGGCCCAGCCCTTGCGGTACGAGTCCCAGTCCGGCTCCTGGGCGAGCGTCACCTGGAACAGGCCGCCGGTCTCCAACTGCTTCTTCAGCGTCTCGGCCTCGTTGCTGCCGGCCCGCGAACGGGACCAGGTCAGCGTGAACTTGACCGGGGTCTGGACCTTGGCGTCGGCCAGGATCTTCTTGGCCTTGTTCACGTCCTGGTCGCCGTAGCGGTCGAAGAAGGCCGTGGTGTGGCCGGGCAGGCCGGCCGGGACCATGGAGTAGAGCGCCTGGACGGTGCGGGCGAAGACGTCGCGGGCCAGCGCCTTGCGGTCCATCATCTGGGCGACGGCCTGGCGGACCGCGACGTTGCTCATCAGCGGGTCCTTGGTGTTGAGGACCAGCGAACGGGTGTCGTTGCTGTCGCCCTCGGTCACCTGGAGGTCGGCCTTGCCGCCCTGCTGGTCGGAGCGGACCTGGGCGGCGGTGTTCGGCTCCAGGCTGTTGTCGGTGAGGTCGATCTCGCTCTTGTCCAGCGCGGTCTTCAGGTCCTCGGCCTTGTCGAAGTACCGCACGGTGAACTTGCTGTTCCGGAGCTTGGCCTCGCCGCCGTACTTGTCGTTGGCCGACAGCACGACCTTGCCCAGCTGCTTGCCGCCGTTCAGGTTCTCGACCGAGTCGATGCGGTACGGGCCGGAGCCGATCAGCTTGTCGTTGGGGACGACCTTGTCGGCGGGGTAGACCTGGTGGTCCACGATGGCGCCGGCCGGGCTCGCCAGCTTGGCCGGCAGGGTGGCGTCGGGCGCGGAGAGGTGGAAGAGCACCTCGTGGTCGCCCTTGGCCTCGACGGACTTGATCGAGTCCAGCAGTTCGACCGGGCCGTTCTGGTCGTTGATCTTCTTGGTGCGCTCGATCGAGAAGACCACGTCCTGGGCCGTCATCGGGTGCCCGTTGGAGAACTTCAGACCGGGCTTCAGGGTGCAGTGGTACTCGGTGGCCTCGGCGCTGGTGAACTCGCAGGACTGCGCGGCGTCCGGGGAGGGCGCGCTGGCGGCGGCCTGGAAGGTGAGCAGCGACTGGAAGGTGTTGCGCAGCAGCAGCCAGGAGCCGGAGTCGTAGGCGGCGGCCGGGTCCAGGACACCGGTCAGCTGGCTGGTGCCCATGGTGATGGACTTGCCGCTGTCCCCCTTGACCACGTCGGTCACCGATCCGCAGCCCGCCACCGACACGGCGACCAGGCCGGCGCAACCGAGTACTGCCAGGCGTTCAGCTGAAGTCTTCACGAGGCGCGTCCTTCTGGGTGGCACGAACTGGAGTAGCGTGCCATATCGAACACGCACGACCGGTACCCGTGCAGATGACGTTTGGGACACGGTCGT
Source organism: Kitasatospora sp. NPDC001119 (assembly GCF_053598475.1). Classification (NCBI taxonomy): domain Bacteria; kingdom Bacillati; phylum Actinomycetota; class Actinomycetes; order Kitasatosporales; family Streptomycetaceae; genus Kitasatospora; species Kitasatospora sp. NPDC001119. Next base: position 27,676 of record NZ_JBSFKI010000049.1, on the reverse strand, counting down.
TGAGGGCATCACCGCGCGCCCGACGAGTTGTCAGCCAATGACCGTTTTCTCCCCCGGCAGCGCCGGTCCGGGGGCTCGCCGGGCCTCGTACCGGCGAGTAGAGCCGTCTCGCAATGAGACGACAATCACACCCGCGAGGCGACCAGGGAGCGCAGCAGGTCGAGGTCGACCTGCTCCAGCGAGGACACCACCAGCCGCCCCGGAGCCGGCTCGACCGGCGCCACCGAGGGCACCGCGATCACCGGGCAGCCGGCCGCCTCGCCCGCCCGCACCCCGGTCGGGGTGTCCTCGACCACCACGCAGCGGGCCGGCTCCGCGCCCAGCCGCCGGGCCGCCTCCAGGTACGGGTCCGGGAACGGCTTGGTGCGCGGCACCTCGTCCCCGCCGATGCTGAAGGCGAAGTGGTGGGCGCCCAGCGAGCGCAGCACGATGTCGATCACGTGCCGGTGCGAGGCGGACACCAGGGCGGCCGGGATGCCGTGCGCGGCAAGGGTGTTGAGCAGCCGCTCGGCGCCCGGCATGAGCGGCACGCCGCCCGCCAGCAGGTCGACGAAGCGCTGGTTGACCAGCACGCCGAGGTCCGCCGGCGCGATGTCCGCCCCGGTCCGGGCGACCAGGTACTCCATCACCCTGGCCATCGGGCCGCCGACCACGTGGGCGCGGTCCGCCTCGTCCAGCTCGTGGCCCAGCTCGGCGAAGAGCGAGGCCTCGGCCTGCCACCAGAAGTCCTCGGTGTCCACCAGCGTCCCGTCCATGTCCAGCAGCACCGCCTGGAGCCCGCGGTCGTCCCCGTGGTCGAGGATGCGCGTGGCAGTGGGGCTGGTGGTCATGGCGGGGGTCCTTCCGGCAGGCCCGGGCGGCCCCGGGGAAGGCACGGGCCGGCCCGCAGGTGAGCGGACCGGCCCGTTCAGGATCATCAAGGATACGCCCGCTTCGTCCGGAAAGAGCGAATGCGGCGGGAACCGGGGGTTACCGGGCGTTGAAGTACTTCGCCTCCGGGTGGTGGATCACGATCGCGTCGGTGGACTGCTCCGGGTGGAGCTGGAACTCCTCGGAGAGCACCACGCCGATCCGCTCCGGCTTCAGCAGCTCGGCGATCTTGGCCCGGTCCTCCAGCTCGGGGCAGGCCCCGTAGCCGAGCGAGAAGCGGGCGCCGCGGTACTTGAGCGCGAACATGTCCTTGACGTCCTGCGGGTCCTCGCCGGAGAAGCCCAGCTCGTAGCGGACCCGCGCGTGCCAGAACTCGGCCAGCGCCTCGGCCAGCTGCACCGAGAGGCCGTGCAGCTCCAGGTAGTCCCGGTAGGAGTTCTCGGCGAACAGCTCGTTGGCCGCCTCGGAGATCCGGTTGCCCATGGTGACCACCTGGAGGCCCACCACGTCCCGCACCCCGGACTCCTCCGGGCGGAAGAAGTCGGCCAGGCAGAGCCGGCGCCCGCGCCGCTGGCGCGGGAAGGTGAAGCGGGTCCGCTCGGTGCCGTCCTCGTGGAAGACGATCAGGTCGTCGCCCTTGGAGTTGGCCGGGTAGTAGCCGTAGACCACGGCGGCCTCCAGCCAGCCCTCGGTCTGCAGGCGGTCCAGCCAGGCCCGCAGCCGCGGCCGGCCCTCGGTCTCCACCAGCTCCTCGTAGGACGGCCCGTCGCCGGCCCGGGAGGCCTTCAGGCCCCACTGGCCCTTGAACAGCGCGTCCTCGTCCAGCCAGGAGGCGTAGTCCGCGAACGGGATGCCCTTGACGATCCGGTCGCCCCAGAACGGCGGGACGGGCACGGCGTTGTCGACGGCGACGTCGGAGCGGATCTGGCCGAGGTTGACCTCGGGCTCCGGCTCCTCCACCTCGACCCGGGCGTGCCGGCGCTGCTTGAGCTCCGGCAGGGCCGCGCCGGGCACGCCGCGCTTGACCGCGATCAGCGCGTCCATCAGCCGCAGGCCCTCGAAGGCGTCCCGGGCATAGCGGACCTCGCCCTCGTAGATCTCGTGCAGGTCCTGCTCGACGTAGGCCCGGGTGAGCGCGGCGCCGCCGAGGATCACCGGGAAGCTCGCGGCCAGCTTGCGCTGGTTCAGCTCCTCCAGGTTCTCCTTCATGATCACGGTGGACTTCACCAGCAGGCCGGACATCCCGATGACGTCCGCGTTGTGCTCCTGCGCGGCGTCCAGGATCGCCGAGACCGGCTGCTTGATGCCCAGGTTGACCACGTTGTAGCCGTTGTTGGACAGGATGATGTCGACCAGGTTCTTGCCGATGTCGTGGACGTCGCCCTTGACGGTGGCCAGCACGATGGTGCCCTTGCCCTCGCTGTCGGACTTCTCCATGTGCGGCTCCAGGTGGGCCACCGCGGTCTTCATCACCTCGGCGGACTGGAGCACGAACGGCAGCTGCATCTGGCCGGAGCCGAAGAGCTCGCCGACCACCTTCATGCCGGACAGCAGGGTGTCGTTGATGATCTCCAGCGCGGGCCGACCGGCCAGCGCCTCGTCCAGGTCGGCCTCCAGGCCCTTGCGCTCGCCGTCGATGATCCGGCGCTGGAGGCGCTCGTCCAGCGGCAGCGCGGCCAGCTCCTCCGCCTTGGACGCCTTGACCGAGGCCGAGGAGACGCCGTCGAACAGCTCCAGCAGGTGCTGCAGCGGGTCGTAGCCGTCCCGGCGGCGGTCGTAGACCAGGTCGAGGGCGGCCTCGCGCTGGTCCTCGGGGATCCGGGAGATCGGCAGGATCTTGGAGGCGTGCACGATCGCCGAGTCCAGGCCGGCCTCCACGCACTCGTGCAGGAAGACCGAGTTCAGCACCACCCGGGCGGCCGGGTTGAGGCCGAAGGAGATGTTGGACAGGCCCAGCGTGGTCTGCACGGCCGGGCGGCGGCGCTTGAGCTCGCGGATCGCCTCGATGGTCTCGATGCCGTCCCGGCGGGACTCCTCCTGGCCGGTGGCCAGGGTGAAGGTGAGGCAGTCGACCAGGATCGAGCCCTCGTCGACGCCGTAGTCGGCGGTGAGCTCGGCGATCAGCCGCTCGGCGATCTCGACCTTCTTGTCCGCGGTGCGGGCCTGGCCCTCCTCGTCGATGGTCAGCGCGATCAGGCCGGCGCCGTGCTCGCGGGCCAGCGAGGCGATCCGGCCGAAGCGCGAGTCCGGGGCGTTGCCGTCCTCGTAGTTGACCGAGTTGAGCACCGCGCGGCCGCCGAGCGCCTCCAGGCCGGCCCGCAGCACCTGCGGCTCGGTGGAGTCCAGCACGATCGGCAGGGTGGAGGCGGTGGCCAGCCGGCCGGCGATCTCCTTCATGTCGGCGACGCCGTCGCGGCCGACGTAGTCCACGCAGAGGTCCAGCAGGTGGGAGCCGTCCCGGATCTGGTCGCGGGCGATCTCCACGCAGGCCTGCCAGTCGCCGACCAGCATCGACTCGCGGAACTTCTTCGAGCCGTTGGCGTTGGTGCGCTCGCCGATCGCCAGGTACGAGGTGTCCTGGCGGAACGGCACGGCCTGGTACAGCGAGGCCGCCGAGGGCTCGGGGCGGGGGTCGCGCGGGGCGATCGGGCGGCCCTGGACCCGCTCGACCACCTGGCGCAGGTGCTCGGGGGTGGTGCCGCAGCAGCCGCCGACCAGCGAGAGGCCGTACTCGCGGGTGAACACGTCGTGGGCGTCGGCCAGTTCGGCCGGGGAGAGCGGGTAGTGGGCGCCGTCCTTGCCGAGCACCGGCAGGCCCGCGTTCGGCATGCAGGACAGGCCGATCCGGGCGTTCTTGGCCAGGTAGCGCAGGTGCTCGCTCATCTCGGCCGGGCCGGTGGCGCAGTTGAGGCCGATGTAGTCGACGCCCAGCGGCTCCAGCGCGGTGAGCGCGGCGCCGATCTCCGAGCCGAGCAGCATGGTGCCGGTGGTCTCCACCGTCACCTGCACCAGCACCGGCAGGTCCAGGCCGGCCTCGGCCAGGGCCCGCTTGGAGCCCAGGATGGCGGCCTTGGTCTGCAGCAGGTCCTGGCTGGTCTCGACCAGCAGCGCGTCGGCGCCGCCGGCGATCAGGCCGGCCGCGTTCTGCTGGAACCCGTCGCGCAGCGTCTCGTACGGGGCGTGGCCGAGCGTCGGCAGCTTGGTGCCGGGGCCGATCGAGCCGAGCACCCAGCGGGTGCGGCCGTCGGCGGCGGCGTGGGCGTCGGCCGCCTCGCGGGCGATCCGGGCGCCGGACTCGGACAGCTCGAAGATCCGCTCGGCGATCTCGTACTCGCCGAGGGCGCTGAAGTTGGCGCCGAAGGTGTTGGTCTCCACGCAGTCCACGCCGACCCCGAAGTAGGCCTCGTGGACGGACCGGACGATGTCCGGGCGGGTGGTGTTGAGGACCTCGTTGCAGCCTTCGAGGTTCTGGAAGTCCTCCAGCGTCGGGTCCTGCGCCTGGAGCATGGTGCCCATGGCACCGTCGGCGACCACCACCCGGGTGGCGAGCGCTTCACGCAGCGCGTTCGCACGGTTCTGCTGAGTGATGGACGGGGTGGCTGCTGTGGCCATGGGCTTCTCCCTGGTGCGACGGCTGTCGGCTTTGCGGACCCGCTTGCTCGGGCCCGCACGTGGCCAGGGTATCCGGCCCACGGGTCGGCCCGCCGTTCCATTCCGTATCCTGAGCGTTCGACCGCAAGGGGGGAGCAAGCGCGTGGCCCGATTCGGGACCTCCGCGCAGCGAGCCGGTCGGGCCCTGACGGCCCCGTTCCGCGTGCTGCGCGACCGCTGGCGGGCGTGGTCGTGGTGGCGCCGGTCACTGCTGGCCCTGGTGCTGGTGGCGGCCGTGCCGGCCACCGCGCTGGGCTCGGTGTTCGTGCTGTTCCGGCTGCACTACACCGGCGAGCCCGCCGCCGACGCCCGCACCCGGGGCCGGGACGCGCTCTGGCTCGGCCACGCCTGGGTGGACGGCCGCAGGACCGAGGCCGACGTGGCCGCGCTCGGCCGGCTACTGGCCGGCACCGGCATCCGGGACCTCTACGTGCACACCGGCCCGCTGGAGCACGACGGCTCGCTGCCGCCCGCCGTCCACCCCCGGGGCCGCTGGTTCACCGACACCGTGCACCGGGAGCTGCCCGGCGTACGGCTGCAGGGCTGGCTGGGCGACGAGGTCAAGCCGGAGAAGGACGCCCTGGACCTGGAGGACGGCCCGACCCGGGACCGGGTCACCGCCTCCGCCCGCCAGGTGCTGGACCTCGGCTTCGACGGGGTGCACTTCGACATGGAGCCGATCCGCCCGGGTTCGGCGGGCTGGCTGGCCCTGCTCGACCAGGTCCGCCCGGTCACCGCGGGGCGCGGCGCCAAACTGTCGGTGGCGGCCCCGCAGATCGACCCGGTCCCGGGCCTGCACACGGCCGGGATCCTGCTCACCGACCACGGCAAGTGGTGGGACCAGGCGTACTTCACCGAGACCGCCCGCCGGGTCGACCAGATCGCGGTGATGAGCTACGACACCTCGATGCCCACCGAGCCGCTGTACGGCGGCTACGTCGCCCGGCAGACCGAACTCGCCCTGCGGGCCACCCCGGCCGACGTGGACCTGCTGATGGGCCTGCCGTTCTTCTGGGACGACAAGTGGGGGCACTGGGGCGACGCCGAGACCGTCCGGGCCGCCGTCCGGGGCGTCCGGCTGGGCCTGGGCCGGGAGGACCGGCGGCGGGCCGGCTTCGGCGTCGCGCTGTACGTGGACTTCGCCGCGCTGCCCGAGCACTGGACGGCGTACCGCGACGGCTGGGTGGACCCGGAGTAGCGCGCCCGGCGGGCCCGTGCGCCGGGCGGCGGCGGGCACAGCGCGTCGCCGGTCGAACACGCTCCGCCCCTGGTGAACGCCTGATGGACCGTCAGCTCCGGCGCCGCCGATATCCGGTGGATCCCGGCGGTCCGCTCCCCCAGACTGTCCCGGTGCCCGGCCGCGGTGCGCATCAAAGCCCGTAGGCTGGGCAGGTAGGGACCATGGAGCGAGGCGTTCCATGGGAGACGAGAGGTTCGACAGTCGGCAGCCGGCCCGTCGGCGCCCCGGCAGGCCAGCCGGGGCGGCGCAGGTCCGACCGCCGACCGGAGGGAGACGCTGGGTGATCGAGCTGGAAGATGTTCCCGAGTTGATCGACCCGGTGATGGTCTGCGCCTTCGAGGGCTGGAACGACGCGGGCGACGCCGCCTCCGCGGCTCTGGCACACCTCGACGAGACCTGGAACGGCAAGGTGTTCGCCGCGCTGGACGCGGAGGACTACTACGACTTCCAGGTCAACCGGCCCACGGTCTGGCTGGACGGCGGCATCCGCCGGATCACCTGGCCGACCACCCGGCTCTCGGTGATCCGGGTGACGGAGCCGACGACCAGGGACGTCGTGCTGGTCCGCGGCATCGAGCCGAGCATGCGCTGGCGCTCGTTCTGCAACGAGCTGCTGGGCTTCGCCCACGAGCTGGGCGTCGAGCTGGTGGTGATCCTGGGCGCCCTGCTCGGGGACACCCCGCACAGCCGCCCGGTGCCCGTCAGCGGGGTCACCTCCGACCCGGACCTGGCCCGCCGGCTGGACCTGGAGGAGAGCCGCTACGAGGGCCCCACCGGCATCGTCGGGGTGCTCCAGGAGGCCTGCACCCACGCCGGGGTGCCGGCCGTGACGCTGTGGGCCGCGGTGCCGCACTACGTCTCGCAGCCGCCGAACCCGAAGGCCACCCTGGCCCTGGTCAACAAGCTCGAGGACCTGCTGGACCTGCGCATCCCGCCGGGCGAGCTCGCCGAGGACGCCCGGGCCTGGCAGCTCGGCGTGGACCAGCTGGCCGCCGAGGACAGCGAGGTGGCCGAGTACGTCCAGCAGCTGGAGGAGGCGCAGGACACCGCGGAACTGCCGGAGGCCTCCGGCGACGCCATCGCCCGCGAGTTCGAGCGCTACCTGCGCCGCCGGGAGAACGTCGGGCCGACCGGCGAGAAGCCGGTGGCCGGGCACGCCACGGCGGAGCGGCCGGCCGATCCGGAGGCGCCGGGCGGCGCCCGGGAGAGCCAGGACGGCGCCGAGGACGAGTAGCCCGTACCGCACACGCCGAAGGGGCGTCGGGACCGCGTGGTCCTGACGCCCCTTCGGCGTGTGGTGCTGGGTCGCTTCGGCGGGGTTACGACACCGGGGTCACAGCGCGACGCCGAGCAGGGCGTCCACGGTGCGGGTCACCAGGCCGGGAGCGCCGATGTCGGTGCCGCCCTCGGCCTCCTGCCGGTCCGCCCAGCGGTCGACCGCGGCCAGCGCGGCGGGCGCGTCCAGGTCGTTCGCGAGCGCCTCGCGCACCTCGGCGAGCAGCTGCTCGGCCGAGGGGCCGTCCGGGCGGGAGACCGCGGCGCGCCAGCGGGCGAGGCGCTCGACGGCCTCGTCCAGGGTGCTCTTGGTCCACTCCCAGTCGGCCCGGTAGTGGTGCGAGAGCAGCGCCAGGCGAATCGCCGCCGGGTCGACGCCCTCGCGGCGCAGCGCCGAGACGAAGACCAGGTTGCCGCGGGACTTGGACATCTTGTGCCCGTCCAGGGCGACCATGCCGGCGTGCACGTACGCCTGGGCGTACGGGTGGGCGCCGGTGGCGACCTGGGCGTGCGCGGCGCCCATCTCGTGGTGCGGGAAGGAGAGGTCGCTGCCGCCGCCCTGGATGTCGAAGGACATCCCGAGGTACCGGAGGGCGATGGCGACGCACTCGATGTGCCAGCCGGGGCGGCCGTGGCCGAGCTCGGTGTCCCAGGCGGGCTCGCCCGGGCGGGCGGCCAGCCAGAGCAGGGCGTCCAGCGGGTTGCGCTTGCCGGGGCGGTCCGGGTCGCCGCCGCGCTCGGCGAAGACCGGGCGCATGGCCTCGCGGGTGAGGCCGGAGACCTCGCCGAAGCGCGGGTCGGCGTCGACCGAGAAGTAGATGTCGCCGTCGACGTGGTAGGCGGCGCCGGAGGCCAGCAGCTTCTGCACGATCGGGACGATCCACGGGATCGACTCGACGGCGCCGATGTAGTGGGCCGGCGGGAGCATCCGCAGCGCGGTCATGTCCTCGCGGAACAGGGCCGTCTCGCGCTCGGCGAGGGCGGTCCAGTCCTGGCCGGTCTCGACCGCGCGGGCGAGCAGCGGGTCGTCGACGTCGGTGACGTTCTGGATGTACAGGACGTCGTGACCGGCGTCCCGCCAGACGCGCTGCACCAGGTCGAACGCGTTGTAGGTGGCGGCGTGGCCCATGTGGGTCGCGTCGTAGGGCGTGATGCCGCAGACGTAGATCCGGGCGGTGCCGTCCTGCGGCACGACCTCCCGGACTGTGCCCGCTGCGGTGTCGTGGATACGGAGGGGGAGCCCCTGACCAGGCAGGGCGGGAACCTCGGAGGCGGGCCAGGCATGCATGGAAACAACTTTAACCTTGCGAACATTTGAAAGCCTAACCAGTACGAAAGATCGACTGGATTCGTTTCCTACCGTTGCCCGACAGTTTCCCGACTGGTATTGCACGGATCCGACGCTGTCGGAACGCGTGGTGTACGCCCCCCGCACCCGGCTCCGGGCATGGGTGAGCGCCCGGTCGGCCCTGCCGCCGACCGGGCGCCCGGCTCCTCGGGTGGAGCGGCCGGAGCCGCTACGACCGCTGCCAGAGGGCCGGCACGTTCGGCGGCTCCCAGCCGGCCATGGCGGTGTGCGCCTGGAGGCAGGTGTAGGAGACGCCGGAGTAGGTCACGCGGTCGCCCGCGTTGTACGAGGTGCCCGCGGCCCAGCTCCCGCCGGGCGGCGTGGTCGGGCCACCGGTGGAGGTGGAGGTCGGGGTGGGCGTGGGGCTCGGCGTGCCCGGGGTCTGCGCCACGTTCAGCACGAAGTCGTAGCTGCCCTCGCGGGTCGACCCGTTCTGCCGGACGTTCATCAGCAGCCGGGCGTCGTAGATGGTGTCCGTGTTGTTGCGCGGCTCGCCCGGGAAGTACAGCTGGGTGGTGACGATCGAGCGGCCGGGGGCCTGGAGCTTGACGTGGATGTGCCGGGTGCGGCCCGGGTAGAGGCCGGGCACGATGGTGTCCAGCTTGTAGGCGCCGTTGGCGTCGGTGAACTGGTGGCCGCGGAAGGTGTATCCGCTGTTGTCGTAGTTGCCGCCGTCGTCGGCCTGCCAGAAGTCCAGCAGCACACCGGAGATGGGCCGGCAGGCCCGGCCGAAGACGTAGCCGCTGACCACCAGGCGGGTGCCGGGGCCGTCGTTGACCATCGAGCTGCGCAGCGGGGAGTTGGGCTTGAAGTACGGGCCCTCGGTCTGCTCGATGGTGGGGGCGTCGCCGTCGTGGCACTCGGGGGTGAGGGCGAGCGGCTCGCCGGTGCCGATCTGGTCCCGGGCCAGTGCGACCCCGCCGCCGACGAGCAGCGGGGCGGCCCCGAGCGCGGCGGCGGCCTTGAGGACGGTCTTGCGGCTGATCATGCCGTCGGGCGTGGGCATGCGCCGTCTCCTTATCGTGAGGCGGGGGGTGGGGGCGGCCCTTGCCATGGTGGGGGCATGACAAGGGCCGGACCGGCCGCCCGTCCGTGCGCGCCGGACCGGCCACCGGTGGCCACCAGCAAAGTTACGGGCCGTCCGGTGCGACCGCGATGGACATGATCCGGGGATCGTGGTGATTTCCGTCGACCCTGGACCGGAACTCCCCCGGGGTCATCCCGGTCTCCCGGCGGAAGAACCGGCAGAAGTACGCCGGGTCGACGAAGCCCGCCTCCTTGGCGACCTGACGGATCGTCAAATCCGTGCAGGCGAGCAGCCGTTTGGCCTCCAGGGTCTGCTGGCGGCGGATCAGCCCGCCGGGCGTCCGGCCGGTGGCCTGCTTCACCAGGGTCTGCAAGTGCCCCGGGGAGACGCCGAGTTCCTGCGCGGTGGAGGCCACCGAGTGCCGCACTCCGCCCGGCCGGGCGATCAACCGGGTGAAGGCGGCGGCCACTTCGGCCGGGCGGCCGGGCACCGACGGGCGGTCGGCCGGGGCGCAGGCGCGCAGCGCCCGGACGATCAGGATGTGCAGGCTGGCCCGCAGCACGCCCTGGTAGCCGGGGCCCCTGGTCCGGTACTCGTACTCCATGTCGGCGAGCAGCGCGGCGACCGCGTCGGCCTGGTCGCCGAGCGCGAGGGCCGGGCGGGTGGCCAGCGCCCGCAGGGCGGCGAGGTCCTGGGGGTGGCCGAGCAGGAAGTCCTCGTTGAACAGGACGACCCGGCCGACCAGCTCCTCGGCGTCCGCCCAGTAGTGCACCTGGCCGGGCGTGATCACGCACAACTGCGGTGGCGCCAGCGGCCGGTGGACGAGGTCCAGGACGTGGGCGCCGTGGCCGCCGGTGACGTGGACTATTTCGTAGAACGAGTGCCGGTGGGGGAAGCCGGCCCGGGAGAGCGGGCCGATCGCGTCGAAACTGCCGATGGCGAAGGGGAGCAGCTGGGGCAGCGGGACCTGTAACCGGTGCAACGGCAGGTCCGGCGTGGTTCGGGGGGTGGGGGTCGTCCGTCGCACATCCATCGGAGCAGTGTGCGACCTGTTCCGGGGACAGGTCCAGACCATCTGCCGCCGTTTTCGACGAGCGGTCCGGACCACCGGCGCTCCGGGGCACCGGTTCGGGCACCGGTTCGGACCCGTCGGCCCCGGCCTAGACCGGCGGCCAGGGGATCGCGGGCCAGTCCTCGGGCGGCAGCGGGTGCCGGCCGGAGCCGCGCAGCGCGGCCACCCGGGCCCGGGTGGCGTCCAGTTCGGCCGCCGTCAGGTGCGGGGCGAGCCGCTCGGCGAGCTCGCCGTCCAGCTGTTCGGCCAGCCGGGCCAGCACCTCCAGCGCCTCGGTGGGCAGCGGGTCGCCGGCCCAGCCCCAGAGCAGGGTGCGCAGCTTGTCCTTGGTGTTGAAGGTGACGCCGTGGTCGATGCCGTACACCCGGCCGTCGGCGGCCGGGATCAGGTGGCCGCCCTTGCGGTCGGCGTTGTTGAGCACCGCGTCCAGGACGGCGAGCCGGCGCAGCCGCCGGTCGTCGTGGTGCACCAGCAGGGCCGTCCGCCCGCCCTCGACCTCGGCCCGGACGATCGGCAGCCAGCCCGCCTCCGGGCCGCGCGGGTCTTGGAGCGCGAGCAGCGGCTCGGCCGTCGGGTCCGGCTCGACCCACAGCTGCAGCATGCCGGGCCCGTGCGGGCCGTCGCGCAGCACGGTTGGCGGGATCAGCGCCCAGCCGGTCGCGGCGGACAGCTCGTACGCGGCGACCTCGCGGCCGGCCAGCGTGCCGTCCGGGAAGTCCCACAGCGGGCGCTCTCCCGCCACCGGCTTGTAGACGGCCTGCGCGCTCAGCGAGCCGTGCGCCACCGTGCAGTACAGCGCGGCGTTGGAGGCGTCGGTGAGCCGCCCGTGCACCGTCAGCCCGCCCTGGCGCAGCAGCGCGAGGGCGGTGGGCACGTCGGCGGCCAGCGCGGCGGCGGCCGACGGGTCGGCCTGCGGCGGGGTGTCGGTGTTCAGCGCCGGTAGCCGTTCGCGCGCGGGCACAGGTGGCCCTCCGGGTCGAGCGGCAGGTTGCAGAACGGGCAGGGCTTGCGGCCGGCGGCGACCAGGTCCAGCGCGCGCTTGGCGAAGACCCGGGCCATCGCGCCGGACAGCCGCACCCGCAGCATGTCCGGGCCGTTCTCGTCGTCGGTGAAGGCCGCCTCGGCGGCGTCCTCCTCCTCTTCCTCCTCGACCAGCGCCTGCGCCTCGACCACCAGGCAGGCGTCCACGCTGTCCCAGGCCAGGGCCATGGTGCCGACCCGGAACTCCTGCTCCAGCGGGAGGTCCAGCGGCGCGGTGTCGAGCAGGTCGTTCGGGGCGGCGGCCGGGATGGACGTGTCGCCGCCGCTGCGCCGCAGCGCCTCGTCCAGGACCTCCTCGATGCGCTCGGCGAGCGCCGCGACCTGGGTCTTCTCCAGCAGCACGCTGGTGATCCGGCCCCGGGCGCTGGCCTGAAGGTAGAACGCCCGGGCGCCGGGCTGGCCGACGGTGCCGGCCACGAACCGTTCGGGCTGGTCGTAGAAGAAGACCTGACGGGGCACGCTCTCGCTCCGGATCGTGTCGGTCGGCGCGGTTCCGCCGGGGGCGGGCCGCGGCCGGATGGACTCGCTAGTCACCCTACGACCTTCGGGCTCCGGCCGGGGAGCCGAGCCGACGGCCGCGGGCGGGGTGGCACCCGGGGAAGCGAACGGTGCCGCCGCGGACGGCGCCTCCCCGGACGGCCCGTCGGCGGCGCGGCCTAGACGGTGCCGCCGACCACCGCGTCGCCGGCCGGGGTGGCCGCCGCCGGGCCGGGCCGGGGGGCGAGCGAGGCGAGGTCGCCGGTGTCGCCCATCCGCAAGACGAAGGGCCGCTGCGGGGTGTAGCGGATCGCGGTGACCGAACAGGGCTCGACGCTGATCCGCTGGAAGTGGTCCAGGTGCAGCCCGAGCGCGTCGGCCACCACGGCCTTGATCACGTCCCCGTGCGAGCAGGCGATCCAGACCGCGTCCTCGCCGTGCTCGTCCGCGATCCTCCGGTTCCACTCGCGCACCGCGTCCACCGTGCGGTGGCTCAGCTCGCGCAGCGACTCCCCGCTGGGGAAGGCGGCCCCGGCGGCGTGGTCCTGCACGGTGCGCCAGAGCGGCTCCTTGGCCAGCTCGGCCAGCGGACGGCCGGTCCACTCGCCGTAGTGGCACTCCCCCAGCCGCTCGTCCTCGGCCGGCGGCCCGAGCTCGGGCCGGACCGCCAGCAGCGGCTCCAGCGTCTGCCGGCAGCGCTCCAGCGGGCTGCTGACCGCCCGCACCAGCGGGATGCCGGCCAGTCGGCCGGCCAGCGCGGCGGCCTGGTCCCGGCCGGTGTCGTCGAGGTCCACGCCGGGGGTCCAACCGGCCAGGATTCCGGCGGTGTTCGCGGTGGAGCGGCCGTGACGGACGAGCAGCAGGGTGGGCATGGGGTCAGCCTACGGCCTCCGGGCCCGGCCGTGGAGACCGGATTTCCCGCCCGTCCGGCCCGCGGCGGCCGGGTCCGCCACCGCCCCGGCCGCCGGGGGCCGGTGGACCGGAATCCCCCGGATCCGTGCCGGGCGGCCCCGCTCGGGTGACAATGGCCCGCATGATCGTCCACTGCGCCGCCTACCACGACGGCCGCCGCATCGAGGCCCCCGAGGACCTGGCCGGCGCACTCGCCGCCGCCCGCGCGGCCGGTCCGGACGGCTTCGTCTGGATAGGCCTGTTCGAGCCCACCGCCGAGGAACTCGACCACGTCGGCCAGGAGTTCGCGCTGCACCCGCTGGCCGTCGAGGACGCCGTCAGCGCCCACCAGCGCCCCAAGGTGGAGGCGTACAAGGGCTCGCTGTTCGTCGCGCTGAAGACCCTCGGCTACCACCCCGGCGGGCACGTCGTCACGGTCGGCGAGGTGATGGTCTTCCTCGGCCCGGACTTCGTGATGACCGTCCGGCACGGCGAGGACAGCCCGCTCGGCGGACTGCGGGCCGCCCTGGAGCAGGACCCCGAACAGCTGCGGTACGGGCCCAGCTCGGTGCTGCACTCGGTCTGCGACACGATCGTCGACGGCTACATGGACGTGGCCGCGGGGCTCCAGACCGACCTGGACGAACTGGAGGCGGACATCTTCTCCCCCTCCCGGGTCGACCGCGACACCGCCGGACGGATCTACGGCTACAAGCGCCAGGTGATGTCCGTGCGCCGGGCCACCGGCCCGCTGCTGGAGCCGATGCTGGCCCTGGAGCGCGGCGCCCGCTTCGTCCGCCCCGAGGCCGCGCCCTACCTGCGGGACGTCGCCGACCACGTGGCCCGGGTGAACGACCAGGTGGACGGCATGGACCGGCTGCTGTCCGACATCCTGAACGCCAACCTGGCGCAGGTCAGCGTCCAGCAGAACAACGACATGCGGAAGATCTCGGCCTGGGCGGCGCTGGCCGCCGTACCGACCATGATCGCGGGCATCTACGGGATGAACTTCGAGCACATGCCGGAGCTGCACCAGATCTGGGGGTACCCGGCGGTGCTGGTGCTGATGACGGTGGTCTGCCTGGTGCTGCACCGGGTGTTCAAGCGGCACGACTGGCTGTAGCGCCGCCGGTCGGGCCGCTCGGACACCCGGCCCCGGTCAGGCCAGTCCGGCGCGCTCCAGCGCCTCGACACCGGTGCGCAGCGCCAGGATCCGCTCGTCCAGGGTGAACCCGGCCGGGGCCAGGGTGAGCGTGGTGACGCCCGCCTCGGCGTAGGCCTGCATCCGGTCGGCGATCCGGGCGGTGTCGCCGATCAGCGAGGTGGCGTCGATCAGGTCGTGCGGGACGGCGGCCGCGGCGCCCGCGTGGTCCCGGGCGAGGTACTTCTCCTGGACCTCGTCGGCGGCCTGCTCGTAGCCCATCCGCCGGGCGAGCTGGTTGTAGAAGTTCTTCTCCTTGCTGCCCATGCCGCCGATGTAGAGCGCGGCGTACGAGCGCAGGGCGTCGACCCCGGCCTTGATGTCCTCGCCGACCGCGAGGTTCACGGTCGGGCAGAGGTCGAAGCCCTCCAGCGTCCTCCCGGCCTTGGCGCGGCCGGCCGTCAGCGGGTCGAGGGAGAGCGCGGCGTGCTCGGGCGAGAAGAAGATGCCGAGCCAGCCGTCGGCGATCTCGCCGGTCAGCTCCAGGTTCCTGGGCCCGATCGCGGCGATGTACAGCGGGATGTGCTCGCGCACCGGGTGCACGGTGAGCTTGATCGGCTTGCCGGGGCCGCCGGGCAGCGGGAGCGTCCAGTGCTCGCCCTCGTGCACCAGGCGCTCGCGGGACATCGCCTTGCGGATGATCTCCACGTACTCGCGGGTGCGGGCGAGCGGCTTGTCGAACTTCACCCCGTACCAGCCCTCGGACACCTGCGGGCCGGAGACGCCGAGGCCGAGCCGGAACCGGCCGCCGGACAGGGTGTCCAGCGTCGCGGCGGTCATCGCGGTCATCGCCGGGGTGCGCGCCGGGATCTGGAAGATGGCCGAGCCGACGTCGATCCGCTCGGTCTTCGCGGCGACGAAGCTGAGCACCGTCGCGGCGTCCGAGCCGTACGCCTCCGCCGCCCAGCAGACGGAGTAGCCGAGGCGGTCCGCCTCCTGGGCCACGGCGATGTTGTCGGCGTCCATGCCGAGTCCCCAGTAGCCGAGGTTGATCCCGAGTCGCATCTGCCGCACCTTCCAGTGGGTTGGGGTTGGTCGCGAGGGTAACCGTGCCCGCACCGAACACGCTACTGACGGGTAGGGGTGGATCCGGTCACACCGGTGCTGTTGATCGTTCTGCGGGTCTGCACCTCTCTCCGCGCACCGGCCGCTACGCTCAGCCGACGTGGGGAGCGCTCTCCCCACCTGCGCGTTCACAGGGCCGCCGGGGCTCCCGGGGCCACCGGCCAGTGGAAGGCCCGTCCGATGGAAAAGCGTCACCTCGGCCGTACCGGCCTCCAGGTCTCCCGACTCGGCCTCGGCACCATGACCTGGGGCCGCGACACCGACGAGCAGGAGGCCGCCGAGCAGCTCAAGGAGTTCGTCGACGCCGGCGGCAACCTGGTCGACACCGCCGACGTGTACGCGGACGGCGGCGCCGAGTACCTGATCTCCCGGCTCACCGACAGCCTGGTCCCCCGCTCCGAACTCGTCATCGCCACCAAGGCCGGCAGCGTCCCCGAGTCCGCCCGCCGCTTCGACGGCTCGCGCGGCCACCTGCTCGCCGCCCTGGACGCCTCGCTGCGCCGGCTCGGCACCGACTACGTCGACCTGTGGCAGGTGCACTCCTTCGACCCGGTGACCCCGGTCGAGGAGACGCTCAGCGCCCTCGACATCGCCGTCTCCTCCGGGCGCGCCCGCTACGTCGGGGTCTGCGACTTCAGCGGCTGGCAGCTCGCCAAGTCCGCCGCCTGGCAGCACGCCCACCACGGGCGGGTGCCGCTGGCCGGGGCGCAGCTGGAGTACTCGCTGCTCCAGCGCGGCATCGAGCGGGAGGCGCTGCCCGCCGCGCTGGACGCCGGGGTCGGGGTGCTGGCCGGCTCGCCGCTCGGGCGCGGGGTGCTCACCGGCAAGTACCGGCACGGCGTCCCGCAGGACTCGCGCGGCGCCTCGCCGTACCTGTCCGGATTCGTCCAGCCGTACCTCGGGGAGCGCTCGCGACGGATCGTGGACGCCCTCGCCACCGCCGCCGACGGGCTCGCCAGCACCCCGCTGGCCGTCGCGCTGGCCTGGGTCCGGGACCGGCCCGGGGTGGCGAGCGCCCTGGTCGGAGCCCGGACGGTGGCCCAGCTGCAGTCGGCGCTGTCGGTGGAGGCGCTTACGCTTCCGGATGAGATCCGTGGTGCGCTGGACGACATCTCGTCGCCGGTGCACCACTACCCGGACCAGGGGTGGACGGAGCTGTGACCACCGGCCCGGGTCGTCGAGCAGAACCTGCAGTGGAGTGACCTTTGGAGCGGACGACGATGACTGACACGGGGAACGGCGCTCCGGAGGTGACCGCCGGGGCCAAGCTGACCCCGGAGGCGAAGGCCGCGAAGTTCGCGGAGCTGGCCCAGCGGATCCGCGGCATGCAGCCGGAGGACGCCGCGGACCGTGCCGCACGGGCGGGTGCCGCCCGTGCGGAGGCCTCGATGGCGGAAGCCCCGGCTGAGGAGGATCCGACGGAGGAGGCCCCGGAGCCCGGAGGGTCGGAGCCCGGGGAGCCGGAGCCGGCCGCTGCGGCCCCGGTCCCGGCCGCCCCCGTTCCGGCCACCCCGGTCGCGGCCGCCCCCGCTCCGGCCCGGGTCCCCGCCCCGGCCGCCCCCGTCCCGGTGGTGTCCGACCGGCAGCGCGAAGAGGTGCTCCGCGCCACCGTCGAGGTGCTGACCGCCGGCGGCGCCCCGGCCGACCTGGCGGCCGCCGCCGTGGCCGCGCTCGGTGAGGAGGCGCCCGCACGGCTGCGCGAGGACCCGTGGGCGGTGCTGGGCCTGCCCGGCGTCCGGCCCGAGCACGCGGACGGCTTCGCCCGGGAGCTGCTCGGCGCCGGTGCCGGCCCGGGCGACGAGCGCCGCGCCCGGGCGCTGGTGCCGTGGCTGCTGGAGCAGGCGGCGCTGCGCGGGCACTCCGCCCTGGAGCTGGCCGAGGTGGCGGTCGGGCTCGACCGGCTCCGGATGCCCGAGCCGGCCACCGCGATCCAGGCCGCCGTCGAGGACGGGCGGGTGCTCTCCTTCCAGGAGGAGCTGGCCGGCCCCGAGGCGCACGCGGCGGGGGGCGACGAGGAGGCCGAGGCGCCGACCCGGACGCTGCTCGCCCTGGCGGGGCTGGCGATGGCCGAGGACAGCCTCGCCGAGAAGCTGCTCCAGCTGATGGCCACCTTCGTGCCGGGCGAGGACGCCGAGGAGGCCGGGGAGGCCGACGATTCCGAGCACGCGGAGCCCGGGGCGGAGGCCGCCGAGGGCTCCGCCCAGCAGCCCCCCGCCGCCCCCGGCCCGGCCGCCTGGGCGGCCGCCGCCGGGGCCGCCTCGTCCTCCTCCGCGACCGCCCTGATCAAGGCCGTCGCCGAGCACGCCCTGGTGCTGCACACCGGCGGCGAGGCGGCCCGCGCCGAGCCGGCCGCGCTGGTCGCCGCCGCCCGCGGCCTCGGGCTGCGGGCCTGGGCCGCCACCTGGACGGACCAGGGCCGGGACTCCCTCGCCGCACTCGCCGAGGCGGGCGCCGGGGCCCCCGTGGTCACCCTCGCCGAGCTGCTCTCCGGCGCCGCCGGCCCCGGCCGCGCCCCGGACGGCACGCTCGCCCTGGACCTGCTGGTCGTGCTGGACGCCCCGCTGCTGGACGTCGACCTGGCCGCCGTCGTCCTGGAGTCGCTGGCCGACGGCACCCGGCTGGTGCTCAGCGGGGACCCGGGGCAGCTCTGGTCGGCCGGCCCCGGGCGGGTCTTCGCCGACCTGCTGGCCGCCAAGGCCTGCCCGGCGGTCGCCTCCCGCACCCCGGACTTCGGCCCGATCGGCGAGCTGGTCTCCGGTGTCGGCATCGGCGAGCTCCAGCCCGTCGAGGCGCCGGACAAGGAGGTGGTCATCCTGACCGCCAAGGACGCCGGCGAGGCCGTCCACCGCGCCGTCCAGCTGCTCACCGACTCCATCCCGCGCGCGCTGGGCATCCCGGCCGAGCAGGTGGTGCTGCTCACCCCGGGCCACGGCGGCCCGGCCGGCACCCGCGCGCTGAACGCCGCCGCCAAGGCCCGGCTCAACCCCGGCCCCGGCCGGTTCGGCGGCTTCGACCCGGGCGACCGGGTGGTCGACTCCCCCACCCCCGGCGTCACCCGCCCGGCCCGGGTGCTGGACGGCGACGCCACCGGTCTGCACCTGGAGTACGCGGACGGCTCGCACCGGACCGTCCCGCCGGCCGAGGCCGCCCGGCTGCGGCACGGCTGGGCGCTGACCGTCCACCAGGCGGTCGGCCGGCGCTGGCCGGGCGCGGTCGTGGTGGTCCCGGAGGACGCCGCCCAGGCGCTCACCCGGCAGTGGGTCTACACCGCCTTCGGCCGCGGCGAGCGGCACCTGTCCGTGGTGCACGCGGCGGGCCCGGCGCTCGTCCAGGCCGTCGCCGAGCGCCAGGCGCAGTCGCGCACCACCCGGCTGCGGGCGGTCCTCGCCGAGAACGCCGCCTCGGCGTACTGACCGGCGTTCCGGCCGGCCCCGCTCCGACGGGCCGCCGGCCGGAACGCACGACGGGCGGGCCCCGGTGTTCCCGGGCCCGCCCGTCGGCCGTCCTGCACGGCGTCGGTCGTCCTGTCCGCGTCAGTCGTCCGGGTCCTCGTCGTCGTAGACCTCGCTCACGTCGAACCGGCAGATCAGCAGCTGCGGGTCGGCGTGCTCGAAGGGCTCGGGCAGCCACTCGCCCGGCTCGGTCGGCTCGGTGGCCGCGACCCAGAGCGTCGAGTCGGCCTCCTCCAGGCCGAACTCCTCGCTGCGGGCGGCGATCTCGTCGGGCTCGTACTCGCCGAACAGCACGCCGATCGCGGCGTTCACCCCGCCCGCGCCGGCGCCGCCCGGGGTCAGCGACTCGTCCAGCCGCTCGGCCTGGGCACGCAGCCGCTCGGGGTCGACGACGTGGTAGTCACGGCGGATCAACACGCTGATCGCCTCGGGCTGTTCGGGGCCGTGGTACCCGCCGGGGCCCTCGTCCCCGGGGATCTCGAAGGGCGTGACCTCGTCGTAGGCCTCGTACAGGAGCTGGTCGTAGGCGATGGCCGCCGTCGCGAGCTGCTCGTAGGCGGCGGTGACGGCGGGATCATCGGCTGCGTTGGGGCTTGACACCGCTTCCAGATGACGGTCGATGGCGGCCTTGACCGCCTCAGCGGCGGCGCGTACCTCGGCAATGGTGGGCTGCGCGGCATCAGACATGGTGCAGACGCTATCTCCCCGCGGTGTCGCCACGCACAGCGGTTGTCACCTACACCCGCGATTTCACCGCAACTTCCCCCCTGATGTCCGATCCATCCCGCTTCGTCCCCACGCGCCACCGGCGCGAAGCGGGCGCGGAGGGCGCACGCCGGGCCCGCCGAGGCCGTCCGGCTGCCGCTTCGCGCGCCGGGATCGGGGTATCCCCTCCACAGTGGCAACAGGACTGATGCACTGTCAGTCGGCGGCCGGGGCCGCACCCGTTCCGACCGTCGCCCGCGCGCGGGAGGACGGCCGGAAATACCCGGGCCGACTGTCCGGGGCAGGCCGTAGGCTTGCCTGAAGGTGATCCCCAGGAGGAGCGTTTTGACCCCACGGAAGCCGGTCCGGCAGCCGGAGTACGAGTACCAGTCCCTGCGCATGCCGCGCGGCACCACGCGCAACGCGGCGCGCCAACTGCTCACCGAGCACGCCGAGTACGGGCACTGGGAGCTCGACCGGCTGCGGTTGTTCCCCGACGGCAGCCGGACGGTCCGGCTGAAGCGGCGGATCATCCGGCAGGTCCGGAACTGGTGACGGGCGGGGCACCGCGGCCCCGGGCGGCAGCGAGCCCTCACGCGTCCGCGGCCGCCCGTTCGCTCGGCGGCCGCGGATGCGTCGTTCCTCAGGTACGCCCGGGGGCGGGCGCGCACCGGTCCCGTTCAGCGCGCGCCCTGGTTCCCCGCCCGCCGTGTCAGCGGGCGCCGGCCCGGGCCCGGCGGTAGAGCACGCCGCCGCCGAGCAGCATCGCGAGGCCGGCGGCCCCGAGCAGCTCGACGTTGCCGGCACCGGTGGTGGCCAGCTGGGCGGACGGCGCCGGCTTGGCGGCGGGCGCCACGGCGGCGGACGCGGAGGTGGCCGGAGCCACGCCGGTGCGCGCGACGCTCGTCACCTCCTCGGAGGAGGTCTGCGGCGGGGTCGGGCAGGTCTCCACGCAGCCCTCGGCCGGCGGCGTCGGGGTGACCTTCTCGACCTTCTCCACATTGGCGCAGTCGTTGCCGAAGGCCGGGTTGCCGACGCCGGCCACGTTCACCGAGTTGCCGCAGGCGTTGACCGGAACGTCCACCGGCGCCTGGACGCTGTTGCCCGAGAGCACGCCCGCCGAGTTCGCGGCGACACCGGAGGCGCCGGCCCCCGGGACGTCGACACCCGTGCCATCGGCACCCGGAACCTTGGTGGCCGGACCCGCGGCGTCCGGGACAGCACTCGCCGGGAGGGTACTGGCCGGCAGAGTGCTGGCCGGGAGGGTGCTGGCCGGAGCCGTGGCACCCTGGCTCCCACTGGCACCGGAGCCGTCGGTACGGCCGGCGCCGGTGGCGCCGGCCTGGCCGCCATGGGCGGGCTTGGACGCCTGATGGCCGCCACCGTTGACGTTGGCACAGCGGTTGCCGAAGGACGGGTTCAGCAAGCCGATCACATCGATCGTGTTGCCGCAGGCATTGATCGGCACCTCGATCGGCACCTGGACCGAGTTGCCCGAGACGACACCGGGTGAACCGGTGGCCACCCCCTGCGCGTCGGCGCCCCCCGCGTAGGCGTAGCCGGCGGTCGAGGCCAGCACACTGCCGGTGGCCACGGCCGTGAGGATCCCCTTCTTGGCTACTTTCCTCATGTTTTCCCCTGACATTTCGAGACGACGTGTCGACCTTGGCATGAACCTTGCAAAAAAGTCGGAATTTCCGTATATCCGTAAATCACGCAAGGGCTTCGGCTGCACACGGGTTAACGAGAGGCCAACGGGGAGGTTGAGCAACGAAACCCCGCTTCACTCGATCGAGTGATCGTGTTGGATCCCGTGTATCCGGTATCCCGGCGCGGACGCGAACGCCCCCGGCGCGGCGCGTCCGCCGCCCGGGGGCTCGCGTGAGTCGGCTCAACAGGCCCCGACGGCCCGGAGGTCGACTCAGAAGTTGGCGCAGTGGTTGGCGAACGCCGGGTTCAGCACGCCCACGACGCTCACGGTGTTGCCGCAGAGGTTGACCGGGATGTGCACCGGAACCTGGATCTGGTTGCCCGAGACGACGCCCGGGGAACCGGCGGCCACACCCTCGGCGGCGGCGCCGCCCTGAGCGGACGCGACACCGGCGGCGGCGAGCACCAGGCCACCGGTGGCGGCGGCGACAGCGGCGATCTTCTTGACCTTCATCATTCCTCCTGTATGGACAACGCAACCCGTTCGGCGGGCTGCACAGGGATGAACGACGCTGCGGCAAACGGGGTACGGAGTGGATCTCCCATTCACCCGCAACGGTGAGATCTCGCACACATGATCGGCCTGGAATTCCGAGCAGAATCGCTTCTGTCGATCTCTTTCTTCCTGTCCCACAATCATCAGCTCGGACAATGCGGTCGGCCCGCCCCCGGAACCCCGGGAGCGGGCCGACCCAGTCACCTGATCAGCGCGGGCACCGCCGCGCGAAACGGCTCAGCAGGCGTCGATGAAACGGTCCAGCACCCGGGCGCCGAACTTCAGCCCGTCCACCGGCACCCGCTCGTCCACGCCGTGGAACATCCCGGCGAAGTCCAGCTCCGGCGGCAGCTGGAGCGGCGCGAAGCCGAAGCAGCGGATGCCCAGGTCCTGGAAGGACTTGGCGTCCGTCCCGCCCGACAGGCAGTACGGCACCGCGCGGGCGATCGGGTCCTCGGCCCGCAGCGCGGTCTGCATCGCCTCGACCAGGGCCCCGTCGAAGCCGGTCTCGATCGCCTTGTCCGAGTGCAGGCTCTCGCGCTTCACGCGCGGGCCGAGCACGCTGTCCAGCTCGGCCAGGAACTCCTCCTCGTAGCCGGGCAGGAAGCGGCCGTCCACGTGCGCGGTGGCCTGACCGGGGATCACGTTGACCTTGTAGCCGGCGCCGAGCATGGTCGGCTGGGCGGTGTTCCGCAGCGTGGTGCCGATCATCTTGGCGATGCCGCCGAGCACGCGCAGCGTCTCGTCCATGTTCTCCGGGTCCAGCTCGACCCCGAGCGCGTCCGACAGCTCGTCCAGGAAGGCCCGGACGGTCTTGGTGATCCGCAGCGGGAACTGGTGCCGGCCGAGCCGGGCGACCGCCTCGCACAGCTCGGTGATCGCGTTGTCGTCGTTCTCCATCGAGCCGTGGCCGGCCCGGCCCTCGACCGTCAGGCGCATCCAGTGCATGCCCTTCTCGGCCGTCTCCACCAGGTAGAGGCGGACCTGGTCGTTGACCGTGAAGGAGAAGCCGCCGACCTCGCCGATCGCCTCGGTCACGCCCTCGAACAGCCCGGGGTGCTTGTCCACCAGGAAGCGCGCCCCGTAGGTGCCGCCGGCCTCCTCGTCGGCGAGGAAGGCCAGCACGATGTCGCGCGGGGGCTTGCGCCCGGTGCGCAGCCGGTCGCGGATGACCGCCAGGGTCATCGCGTCCATGTCCTTCATGTCCACCGCGCCGCGCCCCCAGACGCAGCCGTCCGCGATCTCACCGCCGAACGGGTCGTGGGTCCAGTCCGCCGCGTTGGCCGGCACCACGTCGGTGTGGCCGTGGATCAGCAGACCCGGACGGGAACGGTCCTCGCCCTCGATCCGGACCACGGTCGAGGCCCGCCCCTTGGCCGACTCGAAGATCTTCGGCTCCAGCCCGAACTCGGCGAGCTGCTCGGCCACGTACTCGGCCGCCTTCCGCTCCCCCGGGCCGGATCCGTCCCCGTAGTTGCTGGTGTCGATCCGGATCAGATCGCGACAGATCTCGGCGACCTCCGACTCAGCCGTCACCTTCGGCGCCGCCGACTCGCTCCGCTCGCTCACGGTCACTCCTCGCGTCTTGGGCCCGCACCGACGCACCAGCGCGCCACCCCCAGGACCTGCACCCGGGCCGTACGAGCACGTCCGCCCATCCTCCCCCAGCCCCCGATCCCGATCCAGCCCCCGCACGTTCCCGAAACCCGCTGGTCACGCCCCCGCCACACGCCGCCCCTTGCCCCCGCCACCCGTCGGACCCGCCCGCCGGGAGCCCGCCGGAAACCGTTTTGGGACCCCAAGCCGATCTTTGCTACAGTTACATCTGTCAGCGCGACGGACGAGAGATCGGAAGCCGCGAGGACGACACCTAGTCCGGGTGGCGGAATGGCAGACGCGCTAGCTTGAGGTGCTAGTGCCCTTTATCGGGCGTGGGGGTTCAAGTCCCCCCTCGGACACCGAAAGAAAGGCCCCAGTTGATCTGGGGCCTTTCTGCTTTTCCGGTGCGGATCGCCCCTGTGGCGCGGGTCACCGCTGTGGTGCGACCGCCACGGGCGGATGCCCGGCCGGTGGGAACCGGCCGGGCATCCGGGTGGGCCTGGCCCGACGGGACGGTGCGGGTCACGCCCGAGGTGGCAGGGCTCGGTCAGCCCTCGTGGGCAGCGGCCGGAGCGGCGGCCTCGGCCGGAGCGGCAGCGGGGGCGGCAGCCTCGGCCGGAGCCGCGGCAGGAGCCGCAGCCGGGGCGGCGGCGGGCGCGGCGACCGCGGCGGCCGGGGCGTCGGCGGGGGCCGCGGCCGGGTCGACGAAGGTGGCGCCGGAGCCCGTGAAGGAACCGGAGACGCCGCTGTCGTCCGCCCAGACCCAGAAGTTCTCGTGCGAGACACCGTCGGGGCCGACGTGGGATTCGACGGCCGCGAGGCCGGCGCCGTTCTCGTTGGCGGTGAAGAAGCCCTGGCCGAAGTTCGCGTCGATGCCTCCAGTACCGGCCGAGGCGAGACCGGCGCAGCCGAGGACCAGCGGAACGGTGAGGGCGCCGACAGCCACGACTCGCTTGAGAGCACGCATGAAAATCTCCTCCACGGAGTTTCTGGATCGAGTGGCGGCGCCGGTCGGCCCCGCCGCGATTCAGACAGCCACGGCCCGCACCCCGCCGCAACCGGCGCCGCGACCCGTCCGGCCTCACGCCCCGTCAGAATCGCCGATCCCACCAGCGGAAATACAGTTCGTATGCCTATCTCGCAGGATCAGTCGGCTGGAGCACTCCCCCATCACCCCTCGTCCCGATC
Organism: Kitasatospora sp. NPDC001119; assembly: GCF_053598475.1. Classification (NCBI taxonomy): domain Bacteria; kingdom Bacillati; phylum Actinomycetota; class Actinomycetes; order Kitasatosporales; family Streptomycetaceae; genus Kitasatospora; species Kitasatospora sp. NPDC001119. Next base: position 3,368 of record NZ_JBSFKI010000049.1, on the reverse strand, counting down.
GGCCCCCCGCCACGGACCGCCGCCGCACCGCCCGTCCCGCCCCGTCCCTCGGCAGCGTCATTCGAACGGGCCGATACGCGGCTCCGGCGTACGGGAACGGTTGGCTGGCGGCTCGGGCGCCCGACGCACTCTCGCGGATCGCACGTCCGGCTCCCATCGAAGTCCCGCCCTCGGCGGGCGGGTTGACGGACCACCCCCTTGACAGGCGCGCCGCACAATGCAGAATGACTTCATTATGAAGCAGGTACATACATCGGAGGAAGCGGCGGCCGGCCCGTTGGGGCGGGATGCCGAGGGCCGGCTGTACGACAGCAGGGTGCGGACGGCCATGGGCGTGTTCACCAAGGGCGGGGACACCCTGGCGCTGGAGGCGGCGGCCGCCGCACGCTCGGCGTTCCACGCGGTGGAGAAGCTGCGGGCGCACGGATCACGAGGACGGGGGCTGAGCGCTGGGGCGTTGGACGTGCTGGTGCGGCTCGGTGCGGCGAGCAGGGCGGGTGGAGCGGACGGAGGGGGTGAACCGGGCCTGACGGTGGGCGAGTTGGCCCGGGCCGGCGGGGTGAGCCCGCGCAATGCGACCGGCCTGGTGGACACCCTGGAGCGGGAGGGTCTGGCCCGCCGCTCCCCCGACCCGAACGACCGCCGGGCGGTGCTGGTCACCGCGACGGACGAGGGGCTGGCCTGGCTGGAGGAGTTCCGGGCGCCCACCGAGCGCGCGATGGCCGCCGTCTTCCGCGGCTTCAGCGCCGAGGAGCTGGCCCAACTGCGGCATCTGTGCCTGCGGTTGGTGGAGAACCAGCAGCAGATCGAGCAGTACCTGACCGCGGTCCCGGACGGCCCGGGTGCGGAGGTCAGCTGACCCCGGAGCCCTCCGTGCGGCCGGCCGGGGCGGCCTCCCGCTTCGGCCGGCCGCGCAGCGCCTCCGCGGTGATGAAGGCCGCCACCGTGGCCACGATCAGCAGCGGCATCGAGTTCGCCGCCTCGCCGCCGAGCAGGGCCGCCGCGAGGACGGTACTGGTGACGGGCAGGCCGGTGACGGCGGCACCGGACGCCGCGAGGCCGACGGCCAGGGCGGGCGCGGCGCCGAAGCCCGGCAGCGGCGCGCAGGCCGTACCGAGGGCCGCGCCGAGCAGGATCGCCGGGAAGATCGGGCCGCCGCGCAGGCTGCCGAGGGCGATCGACCAGCCCAGCCCCTTGCAGAGCACCAGGGCGAGCAGCGCGCCGACCGGCCAGGCGGCCGGGTCGGCGGCGAGCGTGCCCAGGGTGGCCTGCCCGGAGAGCGCGGCCTCCTCCGGGGAGCGGCCGGTGAGCAGGGCGTACGCGGCGAGGCAGCCGCCGACGGCGACCGCGCACAGCACGGTGCGCAGAGCCGTCTGCCGGGCGGTGCCGCTTGTGGTGAGGGTCTTCACCCGGCGGCCGACGGTCTGCCCGGCCACGCAGACCACGGCGATCGCGACGGCCAGCGGGACGCCCCAGAGGAAGTCACCCGCGTCCGGGACCCCGCTCTTCGGCAGGTGCGGCAGCGAGAGCGCGCCGATCGCCAGGCCGGTCCAGTGACCGAAGCCGGTGAAGACCAGCGCGCCGACCCCGCCGGCCAGCAGGCTGGGCAGGATCAGCGCGATCAGCTGCGGGCCGCCCAGCCCGGCCGCCTCGATCAGCATCACGGCGGCGACCAGCGGGCTGCCGAAGATGGTGGAGATCGCGGCCGCCGCCCCCGCCGTCCCCAACACCGCCACCAGCTGCGGCTGTTCGGCACGTCGGGCGGACCGGACGGCGAGCAGGGCGAGGCCGCCGCCGAGCGCCATCAGCGGTGCCTCCGGGCCGAGCACCACGCCCAGCGGCAGACCGGCGAGCGCGGCCAGCACCACGCCGGGGACGGCGACCGGCGGCGTGGGCGGACCACCCAGCCCGTCCACCGGGACGTGGCCGCCGCGCCCGGGCAGCCGGGTCACGACCGGGGCGAGCAGCAGGCCGGCCAGCAGCAGCGCGGGCAGCGGCCACCACCAGGGGGCGCGCCCGTAGCCGGCCGCGGCCGGCAGGCTCTCCCAGACCCAGTGCTGGAGTTCGTGCTCCAGGCCGACGAAGCCGAAGGCCGCCAGCGAGACCGGGATGCCGACCAGTGCCGAGATCAGCAGCAGGCGCGGGTAGCCCTTGTGCAGCAGCACCTCGTGCAGGGTCGGGCCGCTGCCCGGCTGCCGGGACGTCGTCGGCATCGCCGCTCCCTCGCGCTCCCGGGCCGCCCGCCGCCCGGGAGGCCCCGTCCTGCGACCGAGTCTCGCCCGGCGCCGGGAGCCGCGCACGGCGCACGGGCCGTCAGCCGGGGCCGCGGCGGGTGCGGCTGCGCCGTCCGGGTGACGGTCGGGGGCGGGCGTACCGGGGCGGGGGTTCCTTGCCGGGCCCGTACGACGGGCCTCAGCGGGCGTCGGTGCCCAGCGCGCTCTCGATGCTCTGGACCATCCGCCACAGCGGCGCCCGGCGGCTGGCGACCAGCACCACGACGTCGTCGGACTCGCCCTCGGCGGCGGCCTCGGCCGGGCGGTCGCCCCAGGTGCCGGTGACGAAGGCCATCGCCGCGTCCACCTCGGCCACCCAGTCGCTCTTCCCGCCCGAGCGCAGCCAGGTGCGCAGGGCGTGGTTGTGCGCGGAGACGACGGCGGCGGCGATCACGTCCGCGCGCAGGGGGCCATCCGGGCGATCGGCGAAGCGGCCGCGCAGGTAGGCGGCGAGGGTGTGCTCGTAGCGCCAGACCACGGACAGCTCGTACGCCCGCAGGCCGGGCACCTTGCGGGTCAGCCGGTAGCGCTGGACGGAGAAGGAGGGCTGCTCGGCGTACATCCGCAGGACCAGGCGGGCGGCGTCGCAGGCGTGCTTGACCGGGTCCTCCTCGCCGGTGCCGGACTCCAGGAACTCCGTCATCTCGGCGAGGCTGCGCTCGTGGTCGGGGAAGACCACGTCCTCCTTGGCCGGGAAGTAGCGGAAGAAGGAGCGCCGGCCGACGCCGGCCAGCGAGACGATGTCGTCGACGGTGGTCTGTTCGAAGCCGCGCTCCAGGAAGAGCTCGAAGGCCGCGGCCACCAGCGCCTCGCGCATCGCCGGCTTCGAGGGCCCGTCATTCATGGGCTGGTCCTGCTCTTCCTTCTCGCTCATCCACCGGAACCTAACATCCGTGCGCGGGGTCGGCGCCGACGGCCGGGCCGCTCCCGGGACCGGCCGTCGGTGCGTGTCGGTGCGCGTTACGGGAGGTTGCGGGCCATCACGATCCGCTGGACCTGATTGGTCCCCTCGTAGATCTGCGTGATCTTCGCGTCCCGCATCATCCGCTCCACCGGGTAGTCCCGCGTGTACCCGTACCCGCCCAGCAACTGCAC
>NZ_JBSFKI010000048.1:0-61728 GCF_053598475.1 Kitasatospora sp. NPDC001119 | reverse complement strand
CGCCGCGATCTGGCACAACTGGAACACCGGCGCCGCGATCAAGCGCTCACTCATCGCCTATGACCACTGAGGACATCGGACTCATTCATCTAGGCTGTGGTCATGTCCCGACCCACCGGCCGTGTGCTGACCCTCCTGGAGCTGCTGCAGTCGGGCGGTACCCGGACGCTGGCCGAACTGGCCGACCGCCTCGGCGTCGACGGGCGCACCGTGCGGCGCTACGTGGACCACCTGATCGACCTCGACGTGCCCGTGGAGTCGGTGCGCGGCCGGTACGGCGGCTACCGGATCTCCCCGGGCTACCGCCTTCCCCCGCTCATGCTCGGCGAGGACGAGGCGCTCGCCGTGCTACTCGGACTGCTCGCCGGACGCCGGACGGGACTGGCGACGGCCGAGCGCACGGCGGGCGAGACCGCGGCCGCCAAGATCCGCCGGGTGCTGCCCCGGCACGTGGCGGCCCGGCTCGACACGCTCCTGGACGCCCTCTCCTTCACGGACGGCTCCGGCGGGGACGCCGCCCCGGACGCCGGGGTCCTGCTCACCCTCGCCGACGCGGTGCGCCACCGCCGGCCGGTCTCCCTCAGGTACACCGACCGCGACGGCCGGCCCAGTGAGCGCACGCTGCACCCGTACGGGATCGTCGCCCACGCGAACCGCTGGTACGTCACGGGCGCGGACCCCGGGATCGGCGAGGAGCGGACGTTCCGGCTCGACCGCGTCACGGACGCGAGGGCCCTGCCCGGCACGTTCGACGCGCCTGCCGGCCCCGACCCGGCCGACCGCCTGCTGTCGGGCTTCGCCACGGCCGACTACCGGCACGAGGTGACGCTGCGCATCCACGGCACGGCCGAGCAGATCCGCGCCCACCTGCCCGCCGGCGTCGCAACACTGGAGGACCACGACCCGGCACCGACACCGGACGGGGACCCGACCGCCGAGCGCTGGCTGCGCGTCGAGCTACGGGCGGAGCGCCTCGACTGGCTGCCGCCGCTCCTCGCCGCGATCGACCGGCCGTTCGTCATCGAGCGCCCGGAGGAACTGCGCACCCTCGTCACCGCCCTCGCCGACCGCCTGGCCTCCCACGCCCGCCGGACCTGACGGCACCCGCCCGACTCCCCGCGGGCCGGCCGCCGTGGCCCGGGGAGCCGGAGCGTTCGGCCGACGTGTGAAGCACCACACTTCCGGTCCAGAGCGTGCCGGAACTCGCGGCCCGGCCGACGGCCAAGGACACTGATCGTCGTGACTGATGTGCGTGAGACCCTGGATTACCAGACCTTCGGGCGGGCGGTGCGCGAACTCGCGCAGACGATCGCCGACGACGGCTACGAGCCCGACCTCGTCCTGAGCATCGCCCGCGGCGGGGTGTTCGTGGCGGGCGGTCTGGCGTACGCGCTGGACTGCAAGAACATCCACCTGGTGAACGTCGAGTTCTACACGGGCGTGGGCACCACCCTCGAGATGCCCGTCATGCTGGCGCCCGTTCCCGCCGCGATCGACTTCACCGACAAGAAGGTCCTGATCACCGACGACGTCGCCGACACGGGCAAGACCCTGCGGCTCGTGCACGACTTCTGCCTCGACCACGTCGCCGAGGTCCGGTCCGCCGTCATCTACGAGAAGTCGCACTCCCTGGTGAAGTGCGAGTACGTGTGGAAGCGGACCGACGACTGGATCGAGTTCCCGTGGTCGACGGAAGGACCGGTCGTCAAGCGCGAAGGCCAGGTCCTCGACGCCTGACCGGAGGCCTGACCGGAAGCGGTCCGCGCCGCACGCCGGGACGCCCCCAGGCCGGGACGCTCCCGGGGCGGGCTCCTGCGGAGCAGAAAAATCGGAAGGGTTGGGACCTGTCACCCCTTCGGGGGGTGGAGCTGGCGCGCGCGGGCAGGGGTGCGGCAGCATCGGGGCGGGAGCCCGGTCCTGGCAGGACCGGGGGTGGTTGAGGAGCGGGTGCCCGTCGTGGTGACGCGGGCACCCGCTTGGCGGTGTCCTCGCTGATACCGGTGCTCGCAGCTGACCCCGGTGCTCGCAGCCGGCACCGGTGCTCGCACCGCCCGCCCGATGCGTGACGACCGACGACCTACACCTCGTCGTCCCGGTCGCCGTCCTGCGGCGTCTCGCCGAACCGCTCCTGCGCCTCCGCCGACCCACAGCCGAAGGCGCGGCCGATGTACTCCCAGGTCATCAGGTTGCGGTGGGCCCTGCGGCCGGCCAGCAGCGCGGTCGAAGCGGCGGCGCGCTCGAACCGGCCGGCCGCACGGGCCGCGGCGTACGGCCTGCTCTCCGTCAGGTCGCAGATCCGGTCCACCAGCGCCGCGATCAGGTCCTCGACCTCGCGCGGCACCACACCCTCGGTCAGGTCGACGTGCGACTCCCAGTCCGCGAACGGCCCGGTGTCCTTGCCCACCGCCTCGGTCGCCGAGTCGTCGCCGAAGTCCAACCGGTGCACCTGCTCGCCCCGCCAGCCGCAGCTGCAACCACCGCGCACCGCGGTGGCCCGGGGGCCGTCCGCACCGTTGTAGAGCCACCAGGTGGTGCGCCCGTCCGGCAGCGGCTCCGGCTCGCTGCCGTCCGCCAACACCGCCGCCGGGAAACCCCGGTGGCGTTTGCTCTCGTCAACCCATGGCATGCCGTGTCCCTCGCGTCCCTGGAGTACAGCACCAGGGTTCTCAGCCCGTGGCGCAGTGTCAAGGCTTCGCGACAATCGGTGCGATCCGCGGATCATGGGGGCCGCGGCCGGGAGCACGCGGCGCCTGCGCGCGCATCGGGGCTCTCGCGGATCGGGTCAGCTGCTCGGATGGGAGGCCGCCCAGCCGTGTTCGAGCAGGGCGAAGGCCTCGTCGGCGGCCCGGCGCGGTTCGGGGTGCTGCAGGATCAGGCTGCGGGCCGCCAGGGCGAACCGGGCCAGGGCGACGCAGCTGACGTCGTCGTCGGGCGCGTCCACGGCCTGCGCGATGGCCCGCGCCAGGGCTGTTTCGTGGCGGGTCCACATCCGTTGGGAGTAGTCGCGCAGCGCGGGGGTGTCCTGCACCAGGCGGGTGAAGTCGGCGAACCGCGGGTCGGCGGCGTGAATGGCGAACCGGGTCTGGTTCAGCAGCAGGTGCTCGCGCAGCGCCTGTGGGACCGACCGGCCCGGGGGCCGCTCGCGCACGGCGGCGACGAGGGCCGCCTCCAGGTCGTCGTCCTGGTCGAAGACCAGCGCCTCCTTGCTGGTGAAGTGCTTGAACAGGGTGGTCACCGAGACGTCCGCGGCGTCGGCGACGTCCTTGACACCGACCTGGTCGTAGCCGTGTTCGAGGAAGAGTTCGAGTGCGGCGTCGGCCAGGGACTGGCGGGTCTGGGCCTTCTTGCGCTCGCGGCGCCCAATCGCTTCGGTCACCCGACCACCATAGCCCGAAGTGCATCCACTCTGAAAGTGTAGTCATTGCACTTATTTAGCGGGTGTGCTTTCTTGGTGGTGTCGGGCCGCCCGGCGACCCGCCCACCACCGGAAGGACGCACCCATGCCCACTGCCCGTGCCCCCCGCATCGCGATCGTCGGCGCCGGCCCCGGCGGCTTGACCTGCGCCCGGATCCTGCAGCAACACGGCCGCGCCGTCACGGTGTTCGAACGTGAAGCCGACGCCGACGCCCGCCCGCAGGGCGGCTCCCTCGACCTGCACGCCGACACCGGCCAGGCCGCCCTGCGGTCGGCAGGCCTGCTCGACCGGTTCCATGCCCTCGCCCGCCCCGAGGGCGACGAGTGGCGGGTGCTCGACCATGCCACCGGCGCCCTCCTCGCGCAGCGGGGGCCGACCGCGGGCGGGGGCCGTCCGGAGATCGACCGCGGCCAACTGCGCGGCCTGCTGCTGGACTCGCTCGCCCCGGACACGGTGCGGTGGGACCGTGCCGCCGCCGGGGTCACCGCGCTGGCGGGCGGCACGTGCCGGCTGCTCCTGGGCGACGGTACGTCCGAGGAGTTCGACCTGGTGGTCGGTGCCGACGGCGCCTGGTCACGGGTCCGCCCGGCGCTGTCACCCGCCGTACCCCACTACACCGGTGTCACCTTCGTCGAGACCGGCTTCGACCAGTGCGACACCCGCCACCCCGAACTCGCCCGACTGGTCGGCAGCGGATCGCTGCTGGCGAAGGGCGTCGGCCGGACCCTGGTCGCCCAGCGCAACAGCAACGGTCACATCCGCGGCTACCTCGCGCTGCGCGAGCCGCAGGACTGGCACACGGCCGCCGGACTCGACCTCGGCGACCAACGGGCCGTGCGGGAGCACCTGTCGGAGATGTTCGACGGCTGGGATGACAGCCTGCTGCGGATCCTGCGCGACAGCGACCACGGCTTCGTCAACCGGCCCCTGCACGTGCTGCCCGCCCCGCATGCCTGGACGCACGTGCCCGGAGTGACGCTGCTCGGCGATGCCGCACACCTGATGCCCCCGGTCGGGCTGGGCGCCAACCTCGCCATGCTCGACGGCGCCGACCTCGCCCACGCCCTGGTCACCGAATCCAGCGTCGGCGCCGCCGTCCGCGCCTACGAGCGCGTCATGCTGCCCCGCTCGATCAAGGCGGCGACGGGAAGTGCCCAGGGCCTCGACCACCTCGTTCCCGCGACGGCCCGCTGAGTCGACTCCACCACCGCTCGACGATGCCGAAGGCGCCGAAGTCGTCCAGGGGGCGGGACTACTACCTATCGACTCCGACGGCCCCCTCGACGCGTTCCGGTACCGCGTCCGCCCCGCGGAAGGCACGGGCGGAATGGTACGCCGGTCGTATACCAATGGCCCGCCCTGGTGCGTCTGACGTACCGCCAGTTCGTGTCACAGGGCGATGCCTTCGGGGGAGGCGCGTTGAGAGGCTCGACCGGCACGGCCCGGACCTCCTCCGGGCCGGACGCGTCCGTCACCCCCCTGGGAGAGAGCAGCATGACCATCACCGGCACCACCGTCCGGCGCGCCTCGGCCGCGGGGCTCGTCCTCGCCACGGGCCTCACCACCTGCCTGGCCGTCGTACCCGCCGCCCTCGCCGCGACGCCGGCCGCCGCCGTCGACGCGGCCCCTGCCGCCGGACTCGGCCGCTACTACCAGCAGCGCCTGGACTGGCACGGCTGCGCTCGGGGCGGGGACGACCGGACGGGCCGAGCCCTCGACGCCGCGGGCGCGCGCTGCGCCGACGTGACCGTACCCCTCGACTACGGCGACCCCGGCGGCAGGACCATCACCGTCGCCGTGTCCCGCCTGAAGGCCACCGACACCCGCCACCGGATCGGCTCCCTCCTGGTCAACCCCGGAGGCCCGGGCGGCCCAGGCCCAGGCCTCGGCATCGGGCTCACCGTGCGCCCCGTGATGAAGGAAACCGGCGCCCGCTACGACGTGATCGGTATGGACCCGCGCTTCACCGGCCGCAGCACCCCCCTGGACTGCGGTCTGCCCTCCGGGCCCGGCCTGCTGTCGGCCGGCCCCGACCGGGCCGGCTTCGACCGCCAGACCGCCCGGGCCAGAGACGTCGCGGACCGCTGCCGGGCCACCAACGCCGACGTCCTGCCGCACGTCACGACACGCAACACCGCCCGGGACATCGACGTCGTGCGCGGCGCGCTCGGCGAACGGCGGATCTCCTACCTGGGCTACTCCTACGGCACCTACCTGGGCACGGCCTACACCCAGATGTTCCCCGCCCGCTACGACCGGGTGGTCCTCGACAGCGCCCTGGACCCCGACCGCTACAGCCCCCGCCTCATGAAGGGAACCGAGGCCGAGAACGAGAAGGCGTACGACGACTGGGCCGACTGGACCGCCGCCCGCGACAGCACCTACGGCCTAGGCCGCACCCGGGAGGAGGTACGCGCCACCCTCGACGGCGTCATCGCCGCCTCCTCCCGCGAACCGCTCACCGTGGGGACCGCCCCCGACGCCTTCCGCCTCGACGACAGCCAGGTCCCCGCCCTGCTCTTCACGGGAATGGCCGACGACACCGACCCGGCGCGCGCCTCCCTGGCCGAGCAGATGTCCCTGCTCGCCCGGGCCGCAAACGGCCACCCCTCCACCCTGCCGCCCGCCTTCGCCGACCTCCTGCGCTCCGTGTTCACCCCCGCCGGCTCCAGCACCGGCAGCGCCCAGACCGCGATCCTGTGCGGAGACGCACCCGCCCCGCGCGACCCCGAGACGTACTGGAGCGACATCGAACGCGCCCGCGCCGCCCACCCGCTGTTCGCCCCGCTGACCGAGAACATCACCCCCTGCGCCTTCTGGGACCGCCCCCGCGAAGCCCCCGTCCGGGTCCGCCACGACACCCCGGCCCTGATCGTCGCCTCCACCGGCGACCCCCGCGTCCCCTACACCCGCAGCACCGCCCTGCACGACCGCCTCCCCAGCTCCCGCCTGCTCACCCTCGCGGGCGCCAACCAGCACGCCAACTACGGTGTCCACGGCAGCTCCTGCGTCGACACCGCCGTCAACGCCTACCTCGCCACCGGACACCTCCCCGCCCGCGACCGCACCTGCACCGCATAGCTCCGCTACTCAGAGGCCCTTGAGTACGTCCGCTCATGCGTTCCGACCAGCTGTTTCCCTACCGTGACCCGCATGGACACGAACGCGGCTCCCGCCTGCCCCCGGCCCTCCGACACCCCGCGCTGGGCCACCGTCCTCGGGGTCGCGCTGGCGGTCCTCACCGCCCTGGTCGTCCTGGGAGCCATGGCGCTGGCCAAGTTCGAGGACTCCCTGACCCAGCACGGGTACGTCAAAGGCCCCGGAACCGTCGTCGAGCCCCTGCGCGCCGGCGGGACCGCCCGCTACGACGACGGCCTGAGGACCACCGTGGGCCCTCCCCGCCGGGAACCCGACGGCAGCTACAGCTTCACGATCACCTACGACAACGGCACGGGTGAGGAGTTGCGCCCCGGTGGGGCGTCCCCCGACACCGGCGTCGGCGCGACCGGTGGCTCCGCCGCCGTCGTGGTCCGGGCGGGGAAGGCCATCGACTCCGGCCCGCTGTCCACCCCTTCCGCCTTCGGCTTGGCTCCCGTCCCTGCTGCGAGCATGACCTTCCTGGACCAGGCCGCGACCGTCACCGCCCTCACACCGCCCCTCGGCACGGAGCAGAAGCGCAGCGTGCCGGTGCGGGTGAAGCCCGACAAGGCGGGAGGCCCGGTCACGGTGGAGGTCGCCCCGAAGTCGCCCGGGTTCCGCGACACCGCGTACTGGCAGTTCGACCTCGGCTGACTCCACGTACAGGTGCCGCCTCTGCCGCTCCGTGGTGAGTGGCCGACGGTCAGGGCCGGTGCGAGGAGCCGGACGCGTGCGAGAGCCCGTCGGGCCCCTGCCGCGGACCGGCGGCAGCTGCGCGCAGCCGGTCCAGGGCCGCCTGGCTCTCCGCGTCCGCCGCACGGTAGATCACCAGCAGCTGGTCCGGGTCCTGGAGCGGCCTGAGGGTCTCGAACTGCACCGTGAGGACGCCGGCCTCGGGGTGTCGCAGCGCCTTGTGGCCGCGGCCGTTGACCCGGACGTCCCGCTCGGCCCACAGGCGCGCGAACTCCTCGTCGCCGGCGGCGAATTCGGCGATGAGTCCGCTCAGGGCCCGGTCTTCCGGGTGGGCGGCCCACGCGGCGCGCAGGTGGGCGATCCCCTCCCGCACCACGCGTTCGCGGTCGAGGTAGAACTCCCGCACCCGCGGGTGCATGAGGCACAGCCACATCGCGTTGCGCTGCGGGGGCGGCAGGGCGTCGAAGTCCACCATCAGTCCCGCCATTTCGGCGTTCCAGGCCAGGATGTCGTAGCGGTGGTTCAGGAGCATGGCGGGCAGCGGTGCGAGGTCGGCGACCAGCCGGGCGAGCGGCGGCGCGGCGGCGGTGGCGGGCCGGTCGGCGCCGGGGGGCCGCCGCAGGGCCAGGTCGAAGAGGTAGGCGCGCTCGTCGGGGGCCAGGCGCAGCGCCCCGGCCAGGGCCTGGAGCACGTCGGGGGAGGGGCGCAGCCCGCGGGCCTGTTCCAGCCGGACGACGTAGTCGACGCTGACCCCGGCCAGTTCGGCGACCTCCTCACGGCGAAGCCCCGGGGTACGGCGGTTTCGGAGGCGCGCCGGCAGCCCGACGTCCCGGGGATCCAGGCGTTCGCGCCGGCTGCGCAGGAACGCGGCCAGCTCCTGGGTCTGGGTCCTGTCCGGCGCGGAGGTCGTCATGACCGGCGCAACAGCCAGGGTAGGACAGATGTTCCCAGGAAGTCCCCTCCCTTATCCGTGCCCCGTCGCCGCCGCAGACTCGCTGTCGACGACGGATCACGAACACGGGAGGTCACCATGGCACTCACCCTCGACAGCTACCGGCTGCTGGGCCGTTCCGGACTGCGGGTCTCACCGCTCGCGCTGGGCACGGCCACGTTCGGCACCGAGTTCGGCTGGGGCGCGGAGAAGGCAGAGGCGCGCAGGCTGTTCGACGCCTACGTCGAGCGCGGCGGCAACTTCATCGACACCGCCAGCACGTACACCGACGGCAGTTCCGAACGCCAGCTGGGCGAGTTCACCCGGGGCGGCCGCGAAGGCCTGGTGCTGGCGACGAAGTACACCACGCTGCGCCGGCCGGGCGACCCGAACTCCGCGGGGAGCCACCGCAAGAGCATGTTCGCCTCGGTGGAGTCCAGCCTCCGGCGGCTGGGCACGGACTACCTCGACCTGCTGTACCTGCACGTGTGGGACTTCACGACGCCGGTCGAGGAGATCCTGCGCGCCATGGACGACCTGGTCCGGCAGGGCAAGGTCCTGTACGTGGCGGTCTCCAACGTCCCGGCCTGGGAGGTCTCGCGCATGCAGGCGGTCGCCGACCTGCGCGGCTGGTCCCCGCTGGTCGCCCTGCAGATCGAGTACAACCTCCTCAACCGGGCGGCGGAACGCGATCTCGTCCCGATGGCACGGGAGATGGGCCTGGGCGTGCTGCCGTACTCCCCGCTGGCGGGCGGCCTGCTCACCGGCACGTACGGCCGCGCCGACCTGACCGCGGCGGCCGCCGGCCCCGGGGAGGGCACCCGGAGGAGCTTCAACGCCGGGCTGGGCATGGTCACCGAACGCGCCCTCGCCGTCGCCGAGGTCGTGAAGGAGGTCGCCGCCGAACTGGGCCGCACACCCGCGCAGGTCGCGCTCGCCTGGACGCTGCACCGGCCGGGCGTGACGGCGCCCGTCGTCGGCGCCCGCACGCTCACGCAGCTGGAGGACAACCTGGGCGCCCTGGAGGTCGAACTCAGCGCCACCCAGTCGGACCGCCTCGACGAGGCCGGCCGAATCGAACTCGGCTACCCGCACGACCTGCTGGCCGGCCCCCACATCCGCCAGGTCACCCGGGGCGACCTGAAGATCGCCCCCCGCCCCTGAGGCCTGCCAGCGCCCCGAGACGCCACCCACCTGACTCCCCGAGCAGACCGCACAGGCCATCCTGGGAGCGGTGCCGCACCGGACGATCAACACCCAAGCCCCGTAGGGAAGTTAGAGAGGACATGGGCACCACCGAAACCAGTCTCACCCCGCTCCCGATCGTGGACGTCCACGTCGTCCTGCACCACCAGGACCCGGCGGCTCTGCGCTCGATTGTTCACCTCACTGAGACCCGTAGAGCTCCCACTGCCTCATGACCTCTGCGTAGAGGTAGGAACACGCCTCTTCCTCCGATTCGAGACTCGCTTCCTCCCAGTGCTCGCCACGCTCATAGACGTCGATCGTCCATCGACCATCGCGGCCCTCGGTGAGGACGGGGGCCGCCTCGTGTAGATGGTTGGACGTCGAGAGACCCCGCGTGCTGATCCCGTAGAAGCGGTCGCTCACACCTGCCTCGGTGAGGCGCGTCAGAAGTTGGTGACGATCCATCAGCAGGATTTTCCATTCTCGAAGACAAGGTATTCCGCGGCGCAGAGTACCTTGACGGGCTTTTCAAGGGAGAACTGAGTGACGCCTCCGGGTTGTTCGAACCACGGTGCGGCCTTGGTTGCCGCAGGAATCCACTGCATGCGAATTCCAGCACTTCCCGACGAACTGCTCCCTCGCCAGGTTGTCGTATCGCTCCCACTCCTCGGCAAGGCGCCCGGCGTCGGCGTGGGTGGCGCCGCGCGCGCTCCCCGGCTGCTCCTGTGCGCCGTACGACCCGAAGCGTTGGCCCACCCGGGATGGTCGGCCAGCCGTGCCTGTCCCGCGAGGAGGAGCGGTGGGACCGCCATTTACTTTGGGTGCTCGCCCACCTACGCTCTGCTCTGAAATTCTCGGAGCGTCGCACAGAAGGGGGAATCACCCGTGGGTGACGAGAACAAGGGAGGCCCGAACGACGGTAGGGGCGGTTCCCACGCCAAGCCCGGTGGCCCGCAGATCGGCCCCAAGCCGAATCCCGACGGACAGGGCCCGACTCCCGATCCGAAGCACAAGTGACGGCGATCGCCGACCTCCAGGGCCGGCTCGTCGACCGGTTGGAGGCCTCGGGTGCGCTGACCCCGGGCTGGCGTCAGGCCTTCCTCGACGTCGGGCGCCACCTGTTCCTCCCGGACGTCGTCTGGGCGAGCACCAGCGACGGCTACGAGCGCTGCGACCGGACGGAGAACCCCGGGAGGTGGCTGGAGCTCGCGTACTCCGACGTGGCGATCGTGACGCAGTGGGAGGACGACGCGGACGGCGGGCAGCGGGAGCCGACGTCATCGGTCTCCATGCCGACGATTGTGGCCTCCATGCTGCGCGACCTGGACGTCCACGAGGGCCACACGGTCTGGGAGGGCGGGACCGGCCCGGGCTGGAACGCCGCGCTGCTGGCCCGGCGCCAAGGCGCGCAGGCCGTGGTGACCGTGGAACTGGACCGGGAGGTCGCCGCCCAGGCCGAGGCGAATCTCCGGGCCCTCGACGACGCCCCGACCGCGGTAGTGGGCGACGCCGCCGACGGGTACCCGCCGCGGGCCCCGTACGACCGGGGGATCCTCACCTGCTCGGTACGGGAGGTCCCCGCGGCCGTGATCGGGCAGATCCGGCCGCAGGGAGTGCTGGTGCTGCCCTTCGCGCCGCTCTTCGGCGGCGGAGCCGTCGCCCGCCTCACCGCCGCCGGCCGCACCGCCGAGGGGCCGTTCACCGGGTCCTCGGCGTTCATGCGCATGCGTCAACAGCGCTACCAGGGCCCGCCCGTCGACGACTACCTGCCCGGTGACTGGCCCGGCGACGCCGCGCAGGAGTACACGACCCTCAGCCCGCTCGATGTCGTGGACGACTGGCTGGCGTCCTTCGTCGTGGGCCTGGCCGTGCCCGATGCGTACTACCGGCGCAGCGACGGCGACGGGATGACCACCCTGTGGCTGTTCGACACCGGCGTCACGTCCTGGGCCACGGTCGACTTCGTGGACGGCGCGGAACGGTACGAGGTCCGCCAGTCGGGTCCTCGCCGGATGTGGTCGGAGGTCGAGGACGTCGTCCGCTGGTGGGAGAAGCAGGGCCGCCCGGGCTTCGACCGGTTCGGGCTGACCGTGGACACGGACGGCGGGCACCGGGCGTGGCTGGACGAGCCGGCCAACCCGCTGCCGTCCGTACGGGGGTAAGGCTGAGCCCGGCCGGACAGCGGCTTCCCCCGCGGTCCGGCCGGCACGTCTCCCGATACCGGATCGGCCGGGAGACGAGACCTCCCGTGCTCCTCGGCGGCCCGCCGGACGATCCGGCGGGCCGCTGCCCCGCGCCCTGCGGCGCCCGAACGTCCCGCTGTACGGCGGCCGTTGACCAGCAGGTCGGCGTCTCATCGTGCGTCAGGACGGCGCTCCGCCGTCCGATGGCGCTGACGTCCTGCGCCAGCACCTGCTCGCCCGCCGGCCGACCGCGAGCAGCCGGCCGGTCGCGGAACGCACGGCCTCCCGGCCGAACCAACGCCGCTCAGACCACCGCCCCGTTGTGGTCGCGCGCCCGGGCCGCGCCCGCCGCGTGAGGTGCCGGTGCCTCCTCGGCCTCCTGCGGCCGGTCCGGGAACCGCTCCTGGAGCAGGACGACCACCGGCATCGCGGTGAACACCGTCGACGCGGTGCCCAGCAGGACCCCGGCCAGCAGCGCCACCGAGAAGTCGGCGAGCGAGTCGCCGCCGAAGGCCGCCAGGGCCACCAGGACGAACAGCGCCCCCATGCCGGTGTTCACCGTCCGGGGGAGGGTCTGCGCCACGGCGCGGTCCGCGAGATCCGCCCAGCTCGCCTTCGTCCCGGTCCGGCGCAGCTCGCGCAGCCGGTCCAGGACCACCACCGTGTCGTTGACCGAGTACCCGACGATGGTGAGCAGCGCGGCGAGGAAGACGCTGTCCACCGGCTTGCCCAGCCAGGCGAAGAGGCCGAGGACGAGCAGCAGGTCCTGCGCCATCGCGATCACTGCTGCGGCCGCGAAGGCCCACCGGAAGCGGATCGTGAGGTAGAGCAGTTGGGCGGCGACCGCGAGCCCGAGCGCGGCCAGTGCGTAACCGCGCAGCTCGCTGCCGAAGCTCGGCCCGATCAGCTCGTCGCGCTCCACGGACAGCTCGCCGGTGACGCCGGTGAGCGCCTCCCGGATGCGCTGCTGCTGGTCGTCGCCGGTCTCCTTGGTGCGGACGGACACCCCGGTGTCGCCGGTGGTCTGGACCACGGCCTGCGGGAACCCGGCGCCGACCACCGCCGCGCGGGCGGCGTCCGCGTCGACCCGCTGCGCGGCGGTGTACTGCGCCACCCGACCGCCGGTGAACTCGATGCCGAAGTCCAGGCCGCGCCCGCCGATCCCGGCCACGGCGAGCAGCAGCAGGCCGGCGCAGGCGCCCAGCCAGCGCCGCCGGTGGCGCATCAGCCGGGGCGGCCGCCGGGTCAGCCGGGTCCGGAGCCGGCCGACGGTGGCCATGCCGGTCAGGGCGGGCCGCCGGGCGACGGCGGGCCGGCGCACCGCCCACTCGGCGAGCAGCCGGGTGATCAGCATGGCCGAGAACATCGAGGCCAGCACGCCGATCGAGAGCGTCACCCCGAAGCCCTTGACCGGGCCGGTGGCGAACACGAAGAGCAGACCGGCGGCGAGCAGCGTCGTCACGTTGGAGTCGGCCACCGCGCTCCATGCCTTCGCGAACCCGACGCGCAGCGGGTGCCGAAGGTCCCGCTCCCTGCCGGGGCCGACCGCGCGAGGAGCGGTGTACTCCTCCCTGGCCCGTTCGAAGACCAGCACGTTGGCGTCCACCGCCATGCCGATGGCGAGCACGAAGCCGGCCAGCCCGGGCAGGGTGAGCGTCGCGCCGAGCGCGACCACGGCGGCGTACGAGATCAGTCCGTAGAGGGCGAGGGCGACGGTGGCCAGCACACCGAGCAGGCGGTACACCGCGATGACGAAGGCCCCGGTGCAGAGCAAGCCGATGGCCGCGGCGAGGGCGCTGGCCCGAATCGCCTCGGCGCCGAGGGTGGGGCCGACGGTGCTCTGCTCGATCACCGTCACCGGGACGGGCAGGGCACCGCCCTTGACCAGGGCGGCGAGATCGCGGGCCTCGTCGGCCGAGAACCCGCCGGTGATCTGGGTCGAACCACCGGTGATCCCCTGCCCGCAGGGCACGCTGTCCTGGACGCCGGGGGCGGACAGGACGCGGTCGTCGAGCACGATGGCGACCCGGCGGGCGGGGTCGGCCGGCGCGGCGCACGCGGCTTCCCCGGTGAGCCGGGCCCAGGCGTCGCCGGCCGAGCCGCGGAAGGAGAGGTCGATGCTCCAGCCGAGGCCCGTCCGGGTGTCGAGGACGGCCGAGGCGTCCTTGACGCCGTCGCCGGTCAGCACCGGTGGACCCAGCCGCAGGTGGCCACTGGGGAGGCCGGGGTCGGCGAGGACCCGGGAGCCGTCCGCCGCCGGGGGTCCGGCCGGGCCGTCGGCGGTCGCGGTGACGGCGTGGAAGGTGAGCTGGGCGGTGCGGCCGATGACCCCGGCGGCCTCGCGGGGGTCCTGGACGCCGGGGAGTTCGACGACGATGCGCCGCTCCCCGGCGCGGGCGAGCGAGGGTTCGGCGACACCGAGACCGTCGACCCGGCGGCGCAGCACCTCCAGCGCCCGGTCGGTGGCGTCCGCGTCGGCGCGGACAGTGGGCGAGTCCTGGGTCTCCAGGACGATCCGGGTGCCGCCGCGCAGGTCGAGCCCGAGGCGGGGCGGGGTGGTCAGGGCGACGTAGAACGAGACGCCGACGACGGCGAGCGCGACGAGCGCGCGCCAGAACGCGGCACGGCGAATAGGCATGGGTACTCCACGGGCGGTCCGCGGGAGCCGGGCGTCCGCAGGGGGACGCCGCACCCGGGACGGGCGGACGCGAGGGGACGGCGCGCCGCCGGGAACGCTCCGGGCACGGTGGCCGGAGCCCTCCCGTCCGGGCCGCGGGCAGGCCGCGGCACCCGGATCGGCGGGCGCGGTGGAACGTCAGCTGGACCGGGTGGAAGGGGGACCGCGGGTGTGGCGGGGGTCGTAGCGATCGGACGGCGGCGCCCGCTCCTGGCGCGGCCCCGGGGCGTACATCCCGGGCCGGGGCCGGGGGGCGTCCGTCCGGCCGGACGGGAGCGCGGCCGGCGGGAGCGCGGGCAGCCGGACACCGGACTCGGCGGCGGCCGTCTGCCGCTGGGCGACGTCATGGCGGGGGCGGTCCGCAGCGCGCCGGACCTCCGCGCCCGCCGGGCCGAGCCGTACGACGGCGGGGGCCACCGGGGCGGCGACGGCGGGCGGCGTGCCGGGGGCCGGCTGCGCCGCGCCCGTCGCCGTGCCGAGGAGGACCTGGCAGACGGCCCAGGCCGTGAGGAACGCCCAGGACAGCGCGGCCGCCGCGGTCCGACGTACCCGTCGCTCCACTCCGGCCCCCTCCCCGCTCGTGCCGTCACCAGGCCCCGCCCGCAAGAAGCTCTCACTGTAGGCGACGACACCGTCGTGCGGGGAGGCCAGGGCTGCGGAGCGGACCGGCCGAGGCCGGGTCACGGTCCGGCGGGGACCTGAGCGGTGGCGTGAGGGCGCCCTCCCGAAGGACGGCGCCCTTGAGCCGGCGTCCTTGACCCGGCGTCCGCGGATCGGTGCCGCCGGCCGAGGAAGTAGCCGATCTCCAGCGTGCACCCGCCGTACGATCGCTCGCTCCGCCTGCGCGGGGAGGCCCGAACCGAGGACGTCGACCCCTGAGACTTCCACGCGTCCGCCGCGCTCATGGACAGACGAAGGCCGTCGGCACGCTCGACGGGATCGCCGTCCGCGCTCTCATCGCGCTCCGGCGGCATGGCGGTCGGGCTGGTCGGCCACTTGGCGTCGCCTTCCCGCTCTGTCATCCTGCGGGAACGGTGGCCGGGGGAGGGCCGTCGGGTGGTCCGTGCTTCAGGGGGTTTGATGGGATCGGTCGGTGTGGTGTGCGAGGTGGCCGCGCTCCTCGGGGCGGGGCTGCTGCGATGGCACCCGGCCCGGGGGAGGACTGACGGCCTGACAGCCGCGGCGATCGCGGGGGTCCGTGGGGGATCGAAGGCCGCACTGGTGGTGGTCGTCGTCGAACTGCACCTCGCGGGGGTGCTCGACACCGACCGACGCGGCCGCCTGCGGCGGGTGGTGCACGCCCACTCAGGGCAGGACGCAACTCCACTGCACCGGGCAGCGCGGACGGCGTTCGGCCGGGACCTGTCCTGGGCCGACGCCGTGACCACCCCACCCGTGCGGCGGGCCCGCGAGGAGACCCGCACCGACCTGGTCCGCCGCGGCCTGTGCTGCGGTCCGGCCCGGCTGGCCGCATCCAGCGTGCTGGCTGCGGCCACGTGCGCCACGGGCGCGTTCGCCACCGCCCGGGGCGCCTGGTGGACAGGACTGCCCATGACCGTACTCCCGCTCATGCTGCTCTGCGCTCCGGCCCGCACCCTCGCCGGACACAGGCTGCTGCGCGAGCTGCGCCGCCGGCACCCCCTGAACGGGGCGGCGGCATCAGGTGACACACCATCGGAGCCTGACGGGGCAGGACTGCTGACCGCGCTGTACGGACGCCGGGCGCTGCGCCTGCTGCTGCCGGACTTCGCCGCCCGGGCCGCGCTCCTCGGCGGGCGCGGGGCCCGGGAGACCGTCGCCCGCACCGGCAGCGACTACGGCCCGTACGAGGGGTCCGGCGACGCCGCGATCTACGGCGGCGACCTCTGATCTCGGGTGACCCCGAATGCCGCTGCCGGTACAGGCGCCCGTCGGCGGACTGCGGCTCAGCACCGCTGCCGGGCCCTCCCGCCGCGGTGCGCGCCAGCGCGGACCTGTGGCCCGCCGGTCCGCACACCGCACCGACCACGACGCCCCATCGGCCCCGCCAGTGCGGAGGCTTGCCTGCGGCCTTCTCCGCACCGCATGTGGCTCATGCGGCCCGATCCTGTCAACAGCCGCTGGTGGCAGGTGTGTTCAGCAGGGGACGGCCTGGGCGCCGATGAGGCCCTGGCCGGTGGCGGCGGCTCTTCGCCAGACCGGTACGAGGTCGTCGAGCAGGGCGGCGGCGTCCTCTTCCGAGACTTCGTCCAGGATGTCGTACAGGCGCTGCTCCACGGTGCTGCGCTGGTCGGGTGTCAGGTCGAGTGCGGCCTGGACGGCGGGGAGCGTGGCGCGGACCTCCTGCGGGGTGAGGACGAAGTGGCCGAACCAGCCGGGCAGGGCGAGGAACCGCTCGGCTCGGAGCGCGTGGGCGAGGCCGACGGCGGGGTAGCCCTTGCGGCAGGAGGACTTCAGGAACGGGCCGGCCGCCTCGTGGGTGCCCCAGATCCCGAAGAGCACGTCGAGGTGGTCGTCGAGGAGGTAGGGGGCGGCCAGGTCGTGGAGCTCCGTCACGTCCGGTCGTCCCGGGCTTTCGTGGCGCCACCGCTCCAGCCCCTCGCGGCCTGCCGCCGCCTGGGCGTCGATCAGGGGCGTGAACACCGGGGCCACGTCGGCGACCACGTCGACGGGCACCGGCATCACGACCCAGTACCCCCTGAAGCTCATACCGCGAGGATAGGCGGACCGTGTGACACCCGGGCCGTTGTTCCCGGGGCCGTTACCGGCGCCCGACGATGGCGTTGGCGGCGGTGTGGCGGGAGGACGGGTCGTCGGGGCCGCCCGGTGTCCTGGCGACGATGGAGTCGGTGGTGAAGCTCCACCCGGGCTTGCCCGTGTCGGCCAGGGGAGTGCTGGCGACGGCGAACCCGGAGCCGTCGGCGGGGGCGGCGACCTCGCTCAGGGTGGCGTTGCCGTCGCGGTGGGAGGCCCGCAGTCCGTTGTACGTGCCGTGGATGGTCTGGCCGCCGTCGCGCAGCGGGCTGAGTGAGGCGGTGGGGGTCTGGTACGGGTCGCCGGCCGGGCCGAGGTTCGTGAAGACGATGCTCGCGGTCGGTTTCGTCGGGTCCGCCTTCCCGGCTGCGACGGCCAGGTTGCGTGCGGCGGCGGCGTCCGCGGGAAGGGTCCCCACCGCCGGGTCGGGCGGGACGTAGGCGGCGATGTGGGTGGCGGTGTCGGGGTTGCCGTAGGCGAGGACGGCGCCCGGGACGTGGGACACCGAGCGGGGGTCGTCCACGCTGAGCAGGAGCTGGGGCGGAACACCGGGGGTGTCGATCTGCTTCTGGAGGGCGTCGAGGCCGTTCAGGTTCGCCTGGGTGATGTTCTGCGAAGGGGGGCCGGTGAGTTCTCGCGCCATCTCCTCGCGGAGCTGGGGCAGCCAGGCCCGGTTGGCCTGGTCACGGACCTCGGCGGGCACGCCGTCCAGGGACCCGATCCAGCCGGGGCGGTCCTGGATGAGCTGCTGCCGGGTGGCCTCGGGCAGGGAGTCCCACCACGCCCGGTTGGATTCGGGGTTGCCGCCGCCGCTCCCTACGCCGCCGCCCGGCATCCGGTCGAGTTCGGCGACGGCCTTGGCGATCTCGGCGACCTTCTCCGGGTAGTAGTCCCCGTCCTGCTTGGCGATGTAGTCGAAGGCGGCCAGGGCACGGGCGAGGCGGTCGTCGTCGCCCCGGGCGGAGGTGCACAGGGCGTCGATGTCCGTCACGAGGCGGTCCCGGGCGGCCTCCACCTCCTTGCGCCACTCGGGGTCGTTGCGGGAGTGCTGGTCGGGCGGCAGGACGCGCACCACCGGTGTGGCGTTCACGTCGGCGGCGACGATCTCCAGGCAGTTGCCGGTCGCCCGTGTGATGAGCGTCTGCTGGCGTGCCTGCAGGAGGAGGACGCTGTCGATGCCGTCGGTCAGCATCCGGCGCAGGTCCTCGATGAACTGGTCGACGAGCAGCAGTTGGTTGGTGCGGTTCTGGAGCGCGGTGGTGGTCGCGTCCGAGGCCTGGCCGTGCCAGGACGAGGAGGCGAGGGTGCGCTGCATCGTCTGCCAGGCGGTGACCTGCTGCTTGTACCTGCCCTCGAAGGTCGTCAGGACCTGGACGGCCGTCCTGAGCGTGCCGACATCGGCTTCCTTGATCATTCCCCAGTAGTGCGGCATCAGTCCTGCCCCCCTGTCCCGGTCTGCGCCCCGGCGCCATCGACCGTCAAGGCGGCGCCGTTGTCCGTGTTCTCGTAACTCCTGGCGATGATGGACAGGTTGCCGGCCGCCTCCGCCAGGGTTCTGGTGGTGATGCGGTCGATGTGCTCGCCCAGGTCGTGGAGGGCGGCCTGGGCCGCTCCTTCGAAAGACCAGTTCGGCAGGCCCAGGGCCGGCGGCGCGTGGCCGAACGCCTCCGCCCAGTCCTGCTGGATGCCCTTCGCCACCGCGTAGCCGCTCTTCGACGCGTCGCGCAGGTCCTGCGGATTCACTCGGAACCCTGCCATCGTCTCAGCCCCCTCAGACACACCAGTTGCGTGATCGAACCGCCGCCCAGCGTAAACGACGAGCCCGAACAAGCCCAATGCGTCAGGGTTTTGACGGATAGCCAGCAAAAGTGCTATCCACCGTTCCCGGGGCCCGACCGCAGAGCCGAGCCCCGGGCGGCGCCCGGCTCCCGACCGCTGCCCCCGTCCTTGGCCCCAAGGGCGCGGCCGCGGGTCGGAGCCCCGCCGTGGATCACGAGTGGCCCACCCGGACGGCCCGAGGAGGCGTTCCGGGCCCCCCTCGGGCGATCGCTCGGCCCGGTAGCCCGGTAGCCCGGTAGCCCGGTAGCCCGGTCGCGCGTTCGAGTGGTGTCGAGCCGCCGGTAGAGCGAGATCGGCGCTGCGCTCCTGCTCGTCGAGGGCGTCAGGTGCATGGGTGGGAGGGGCACTTCGGTGCCCGGTCCCTGTTCCCGGAGTACGGAGCGTTCATGTCACCGCTGTCCGTGGCCCGTCGCCTGGTCGTCGTTCTGCTGTCCCTGCTCGCCGTCGCCATCGCCGGCGGTACGGCAACAGCGTCCGCCGCCGCGGCGAGCGCGGGGGTCCGAACGGGAGTGGACTGGGATGCCGTCGCCAGGTGCGAGAGCGGAGGGCGCTGGCAGGCCGACACCGGCAACGGCTACTACGGGGGGCTGCAGTTCGACAGCGGGACCTGGCGCTCGAACGGCGGCCTCGCCTACGCGCCGCGCGCGGACCGGGCGACCCGCGAACAGCAGATCGCCGTGGCCGAACACCTCGCCGAGCGCCGCGGCCTGACCCCGTGGCCGGCCTGCGGAGCCCGTGCCGCACACAGCGGCGACCACCCGGCCGCTCACACCGGCAGCAACCGGCCGGCGCACACCCGGCCCCATGCCTCCGCCACCCCGCCATCCCACGCCGATGCCCCCGCTCCGGTCTGCACGGACGACGACGAGGACTGCCCGGACACCTGGACCGTGGAACCCGGCGACACCCTCGGCGGCATCGCCGAGGCCTTCGCCACGGACGGCGGCTGGCCCGCCCTCTACGAACTCAACCAGGACACCATCGGCGACGACCCCGACCTGCTCCTGCCCGGCCAGGTCCTCGCACTGCGCTGACGCCCGCCGGCGGAGCGGGCTCGTACGAGCGGCGGCTCGATCCGTAGCCCGGGCACCTCATGGTCCACCTCGCCACACGCGCCATGCCATCATCACCCCGCCTGTGAAGGAGCGTTCCAACGCGGCACTGGTGTGGAGTCGCCAACGACTCAGGACCGGACGGAGATTCACGAACCAGCCTCCCGTGACGTCGGGAGCCGGACGCCCGGCCGGACGGCTTCCAGCCCTTGGAGAGGCGCCCGCTCCTGGTCGGGCGGTCCGTCGCGGCGGGCACGGTCCGTCTCCTAGCCGTGTTGTCAGTGTCCGGTGCGATGCTCAACCACCATGGACACCCAGCAGTTCTGGAACCTGATCGAGGAAGCCCGCTCGCAGGCGCCGGCCCCGGACAACGGCCACGCGGTCGCGATCCGGGCCGGCGCGCTACTCGCGCTCCGCCCCGCCGGGGAGATCGTCGCCGCCGAGCAGGTCCTGCGGAACCTGATGGCCGACTCGTACCGGGCTCCGCTGTGGGGCGCCGCCTACCTGATCAACGGCGGTTGCTCCGACGACGGTTTCGACTACTTCCGGGGTTGGCTGATCACACAGGGCCGCACGACCTTCGACAGCGTCATCACCGACCCGGACCGGCTCGCCGCGCTCCCGGCCGTACAGGCGTACGCCGCCGACGGGATCGACATCGAATGTGAAGAAGCCCTGAGCATCGCCTGGAGCGCCTACCGGGAAGCCACCGGTGAGAACCTCCCCGACGAGGCCCTCACCGTTCCGTACCCGCCGCTGGACCCGGCCTGGAACTTCGACTTCGGCGACGGTGACCAGCTGAGCCGACGGCTGCCACGCCTGGCGGCGCTGTATCCGGACTGACAGAGCAGACAGCGCGGCGCCGCTCGAGGTCCGGGCCGACGGGCCGCCTCCCGTGGGCTACTGGATGCTCCAGCGGTGCGGATGTCCGGGATCGTTCGGGCAGGCAAAGATGTTGAGCTCGCCGAATCGGCCGACGGTGATTCCAGTGGGGGTGGCGGACCGAGGGGTGGGCAGGTCTCGGTCTTCCAGTGGCTTCCAGCTGCCGCTGCCGCCGTCCCACTCCGAGCTGTCGATGGTCAGCAGAAGGTGCATCGGTGTCCCGCAGGTCTGGCAGTCCATCGGGTAGGGGTCCGTCGCGTGCCAGGAGGCGAAGCCGCCGACGCGCCAGCCGGGCGGGACGGACAGGTCATACTGGTAGCCGATCGGCTGTACGGAGCGCCCGTCCGTGGACCTGGCGGCCTCCTCCTGCGCTTCGTCCCAAGCGTCGAGCCGGGCGCACAGGTCCTCGGGCAGCAGGCCGGCGAACGGGTACGTGGCCACCTGCTCCGGGTGCAGGACGCAGGGCTCGGGAACGAACCTGTCCGATTCGACGACCAGCGGCTGCGGCTGAGCCGTCAGCACTTCGCCGACCTCCGACGACCGCCGCCAGTGGAGGTGCAGCTCGAAGTCGTACCGGTTCGGGCCATGGGCGTTGAAGGGGCACCAGAACACCTGCAACAGGTCGCAGCCGTCCGGCCCCTCCGGTAGGTCGGGGACATCCCGGCGGTACAGCTGCGCCAGGCCGATCATCGGCAGCGGATCCGTCTCCGACACATCGGAGAGCCGGTGCTCGCGGCTCAGCTCTGTCAGGAACTCTCGTTCCTCCGCCGTGGGGCCCGGATTCTCTTCCCGGACCCGTGCGGCAGCCAGGGTCCGCCGGTAGCGGTGGATGTCGGCCAGGCGCCGACCCCGCCCGCGGCCGTGGACCTCACCGCACACCGGCCACGGCTCGTCCGCCGGCCACAGCATCGGACCGCCCACCGAACTGGCCGACATCTGCGGGCTGCCCGGCCGCGGGTGGAGCCGGGTCGTCGTACCCCGGTGGGCGGCCAGCTCCGGGAAGAGCGCCTCGACATCGAGTGGGCGTGGGGGCGTGGTCCTCGTCATGGAACGCGACCTTAGACACCTGACGGCTTCGGCCGTCGAACACCCCGGCAGGTGAGCGAGCGTGGCCGCCTGGACCTGCGCTGGTTCACCGAGGACGGCCTGCCCGACGACCTGATCCCGTACCCCGTCGCCGGCATCCGCGGCGGCCCTACCAGGGAGCGGCAGCCCGTGGGGGCCTTCCGGCCGGGTTCCGTTGCCGGAAGGCCCCCACGGATGGTCGGGGCGGGTGCCTACCAGACCTTGTGGAGCTCGAACAGGTCGGCCTTGAAGGAGCCCTGGGTGACGTGGGATCCGGAGTTGGAGCCGTCCACCGAGAGCCAGCGGTTGCTGTGCTTGGCCATGATCGCCTTCAGGTTGGTGCCCGGCACCGGCTGGATGAAGAAGATCTCGCTCTGCGAGTAGTTGCAGGGCTCGT
Source organism: Kitasatospora sp. NPDC001119 (assembly GCF_053598475.1). NCBI lineage: Bacteria > Bacillati > Actinomycetota > Actinomycetes > Kitasatosporales > Streptomycetaceae > Kitasatospora > Kitasatospora sp. NPDC001119. The sequence goes on along the minus strand of NZ_JBSFKI010000048.1, from coordinate 39,534 downwards.
CGATCAGCCAGTTGCCGTCGTCGGTCATGGCCCGGTCGATGCCGAGGCACCAGTGGCGCGCATGGTCCATCAGCTTGTAGTACTTGCCGTCGGTCCGGGTCGGATTGTTCTCTTCGCACAGTGTCCACTGCCGGTCGGCGGCGTCCTCCCACGGCTCCTGGATGATCGAGCCGTTGTCCCACGACGCCTGGGACCAGCCGAGCACCATCCGGTCGCTCGCATAGGTGTACGGGGTGAAGATGCGGTACCCGCCGCTCTCGCAGGTGAAGCCGTCCAGCGGATTCGCCGCGTGCGCGGCCGGCGCCGCTACGGTCAGCAGCGAGCCGACGAAGGCGACGCTGCCGAGCACGGCTCCGAGTCGGTGGGTGGAGCGCTTGCCGGACTTCGCCATGGTCTTCCCTCCTGGGTGGGACGCGGTCACGGGTCAGTGCTTGCAGAGTTCGAGGCGGGCCGCCTCGCGGACGGTCCCGGCCGGCTCGGGGTACGAGCAGAGCACCACGCCCTCGCTCGCCGCCCCGTACGTCGTGTAGTAGCCGGTGCCGTTCGGGTTGGCTTTGATCCAGTACCCGGTGCCCTGGCCCGAGCGGGCGCACAGGTAGCGGGTCCACTCGCCGTCGACGCGCAGGAACCCGCGGAAGATCCCGTAGTTGCCCGGCGCGTTGATGTTCACCGTCCGGGAGGTGTCCGTGGTCCGGGTGTTGGCCCGGCTGGTCTCGACCTGGAATCCGGTCTTGAAGCTGACCTGCGCCAGGGCGGAGCTGTAGCTGAGGTTGAAATCGGCACTGTTGTTGATCTTGGTGGTGATCATCGTCACCTGGGAGAGCCGTTGTTGCTGCTGCCCCGTCGTCCCGGGGACGACGTTGAAGGACGTGAACTCGGTGACCACCGGGGTGACGGTGGCCGTCACGATGTCGTCCCAGACCGGCTCGATCTCGGGGTTGCAGGTGGCGCGTGGCGGTGCGTCGGCCTGCGCGGGGGCGGCGGTGAGGCCCAACCCGGCGACGGCGAAGAGGGCGGCCAACCCCGAGGTGAAGACGGTCCGTCGGCGCCTGGGTGATGCTGTCATGAGGAGATCCCTCCGGTAGGGGGAATGGTTTCGGTCCGACCTCCCGGAAGCCTCGCGTGCGGCCTGACGCCCTGTCCATCCGAGATATCTAGGGGGGTCCTGCGCACACGATGGTTTTCGGCCGGGCGGGACCCGGCGGGCCTGCGGGACGGCATCGGGGATCGGCAGGGGCGGTCGAGGCGGGGCTCCCAGCCGTCGCTGCTTGCCGGTTCGTGGGGTAGGAATGGGGGCTGTACGAACCGGGGGAGGGGTGCGGATGAGAGCGGCGCGAATCGCCGTGGTGGTGGCGGGCGCGGTGGCGCTGGTCGCGGGGTGCGCTTCGGGAGGTTCGGGGGAGTCCGGGGAGTCCGGGGGGATGTCGGCGCAGGCGCACGGCTACCTGTCGGAGGCGCTGGACCTGTTGCAGCGGGAGTCGTTGAACACCGCGACGGTGGACTGGCCGAAGCTGCGGGGCGAGGCGTTCGCGCGGGCGGCCGGGGCGCGGACGACGGCCGACACCCATCGGGCGGTCGGCGGTGCGGTGGCGGCGCTCGGGGACGGTCACAGCCGGTTCTACCCGCCCGGTGAGGCGGCGGCCGTGGACGCCGACCCCGTGACGGTCGACGCCCCGACGGTCGAACAACTTCCCGGCGGCATCGCCAGGTTGAACCTTCCGGCGGTGAACGGCTCGGAGCGCACCTACGCCGAGTACGTCGCCCGCGGCCGCTCCGCCGTCGCCGGGGCGAGCGCCTGCGGCTGGGTGGTGGACCTCCGCCGGGAGAGCGGCGGCGGGATGTGGGCGCCGCTGGCCGTGGCGGCTCCGCTGCTCGGGGACGGTCCGGTGGGGGCCTTCGTCACGGCGGACGGCACCCGCAGTGTCTGGTCGGTGCGCGGGGGCGTGCCGTTCCTGGACGGGGCCCCGCAGGCGGAGGCCCCCGGGGCCGGTGCGGACGCGTGGCCGGGCGCGCCCGTCGCCGTCCTCACCGGCCCGGGGACGGGCAGCGCGGGCGAGGCCGTCGCCATCGCGTTCATCGGCCGCCCGGACACCCGTAGCTTCGGCGCGCGCACCTACGGAGTGCCCACCGGCAACGCCGCGCACCGGTTGTCGGACGGTGCGGTCGTCCTGCTCACGGGCGCCGCCGAGGCGGACCGCACGGGCCGGATCCACGCGGGGCCGATCGAGCCGGACGAGGCCGTGGACACTCGTAAGGAGGGGGATCCGTCACTCGCCGCCGCGACCGGCTGGCTCGGGCGGCAGGCGTCCTGCCAGGGCACCCCGTAGTACCCCGTTGTCCCGTGGCAGCCGGAGCGATCGTCCGTGTCCGTCATGGCGCGGCCGGGGCCGTACGGGACGCGCGGTGCCGTGCGCCGGTGACGACGAGGGAGACGTTCTGCCCGCCGAAGCCGAAGGAGTTGCTGAGCACGGCCTGCTGGGGGACGTCCCGTCGCTCCGCGACGACGTCGAGACCGATGTCGGGGCCGATGCCGGCCGCGGTGAGGTTGCGGGTCGGCGGGATGACGCCGTGCTCCACGCTGAGGACGGCGATGAGCGCCTCGATCGCGCCGGCGGCGCCGAAGAGGTGGCCGAGCGCGGCCTTGGGGGCCGTGACGGTGGCGCGGCCGAAGACCTCCCTGATCGCGTGCGCCTCGGCGGCGTCGCCGACCGGCGTTCCGGTGGCGTGGGCGTTGATGTGACCGATCTGCCCGGGAGTCAGACCGGCTTGGGCGAGGGCCTTGCGCATGGCGGAGACCTGACCGGCGCCGTCGGGGGCGGGCGCCGTGATGTGGTGGGCGTCGGCGGCGATGCCGGCGCCCGCGAGCACCGCGTGGACGCGCGCGCCCCGGGCGGCGGCGTGCTCGGCGCTTTCGAGCACCAGGACGGCGGCGCCTTCGCTGAGGACGAATCCGCTGCGGTCCGCCGCGAACGGCCGGGACGCCGAGGCGGGATCGGCGGTGTGCCCCGACAGTGCCTGGGCCCGGGCGAACCCGGCGACGGTGATCGGGGTGGTCGCGGCCTCGGTCCCGCCCGCGATGACCACGTCCGCCTCGCCGGCCCGGATGAGACGGGCCGCCAGGGCGATCGCCTCGGCCCCGGAGGAGCACGCCGAGACGGGCGTGAAGACCCCGGCCCGCGCGCCGTACTCGATGCTGATCAGCGCCGCCGCCGCATTCGGCATGAGCATCGGCACCGTGCGGGGTGAGACGCGCCGGGCTCCGGCCGTCTCCAGGACGTCGTCCTCCCTCAGCAGCGTCCCCACGCCGCCGATGCCCGTGCCGATCGCCGAGGCGAGCCGGTCCGGGTCCACCTCCGGGGCTCCGGCGTCGGCCCAGGCTTGGGCCGCCGCGGCGAGGGCCGCCTGCTGCGAGCGGTCGAGCCGCCTCGCCTGTACCGGCGGCAGCAACGTGGCGGGGTCGACCGCCATCGTCCCCGCGACGGTGTCGGGGAGGCCGAGTCCCTCGTGCCCGCGCAGGACGTCCCCGCGGAGGCCCGACGCGCCGGCGAGCAGGGCCTCCCAGGTGGACGCCACGTCGGCCCCGAGCGGGGTGATCGCGCCGAGTCCGGTCACGACGACTTCGGTCCGGTGCATGCTCCTCAGCCTTTCTTGTATGCGATACAAGTGAATGCGGGGCAAGTTGTATCACATACAATTCCGGGATGGAGAGCGAGCGAGTGGAGAAGGAGCGCGTGGAGGAGCCGGAGCGCGTGGGGAAAAAGCGAACCGGAGCCCGACCGGCCCCGGGCCGCTCGCGGGACCGCGGTCGCGCGACGAGGACCCGGCTGATCGAGGCGACCGCGGAGCTCTGCAAGGAGCGGCCCGGCGCCGATCTGAGCGTCGCGGAGATCGCGAACGCGGCGGGCGTCTTCCCCAACCAGGTCACCTACCACTTTGGTTCCAAGGACTCACTGCTCGTGCACGCCGCCTTCCTCGGCCTGCTGCACGACGCCCGACGGATCGAGCGCATCGGCCGCCAGGCCCCCGACGCGGCGACGTTCCGGCGCAACATCGCCCGCGCCGTCCTGGCCATGCCCTCGCTCCCGTCCGTCACGCGGGCACTCGCCGCCGGGATCTCCAAGCCCGAACTCGCCCCCGTGGTCGACCGGCACCTCCAACTGCTGTTCCGGCAGTCCGAACGCTTCGTCGGCCAACTCGTCGACAGCCGCGGCTGGGCGGCCCGCCGGCCGCTCGCCGTGGAGGCCAGGACGTTCTGGAGCACCGCGCTCGGCGCCGTGCTGCTCGTCCGCGCCGGGGCGCACGGCACCGTCGCCGACCTCGACCTCGCCGGATCACTGACGATCCACGACGAACCCGGTCCCGGCTGAGCGGGCGTGTCGTCCGGGACGGCCACGCTTCCGGACCATATGGAGACAAGCAGCCCGCGAGGCGTTCCCCGACGCCGGTTTCGCGGAGCCCGCCGACGAGTCGGTCCTGGCGGAGACCGAGCGCAAGCTGGGGGAGGAACTACCGTCCGAGCTCAGGCAGTTGCTGCTGGAGAGCAACGGAATCGTCGGGCGGACCAGCGTGGACACCGTCTGGACCGTCGAGCAGATCGCCGAGCAGAACCTCCACTTCCGTACGGACGGTTCCTTCGCCCGGCTGTACATGCCGTTCGACGCACTCCTGTTCTTCGGGGACAACGGTGGCGGCGACCAGTTCGCCTTCGTGCGGACGCCGCGGAGGCCGGACGCCTTCGTCTGGGAGCACGAGACCGACAGCCGCCGCTGGGTGGCCGGCGGTCTCCGGGACTACCTCGGACGCTCGCTCGCCGACGGCGGAGACGACTGGTACCGGTAGCCCTCCGGCTCACTGGGACATCAGCGTCCCGGCGCCTCTTCCCCAACGCCACCGTCCCGGCCTCCCGAGTGGTGGGAGGCCGGGACGGGTGTGCGGGTGTGCGGGTGTGCGGGTGCGCGGGTGCGCGGTGTCAGCGCGCGTCGCGCAGGAAGACGGAGCGCTGGACGGACTGGTGGCCGTTCGACTCCGCGCTCACCCGGATGTCCACGTCGGCGCCGTACTTCGGGGCCTCCTTGAACGTGGCTCGGAAGGTGTACTCGACCGTGTTGCCGTCACGGACGCCCGGCACGTTCGGGTCGACCGTGACCAGGCCGCACTCGTCCTTCAGCTCGACCGGCTTCCACACGTCGCCGACCCGGGCCTCCACCGTGACGTCGTTCGGGGTCGGCCCCTCGGAGCTCCAGACGGTCACCCGGGGGCGCAGGCCCGCGGTGCCGTCCGGCGAGGAGACCCGGAAGCTGAACGGGATCGGGTCCGTGGTGATCACGCCCTTGGCTGGCGGCATCACCGAGAGCATCTCCGGGCTGTGGCTGTCGACGACCGTGGCGTTCAGCTCGGCCTTCGCCATGTCCAGGTAGTTCTTGGAGTGCGGCACGGGGGCGTCCGCCTCGATCGTGATCTGCCCCGGGCGGTTGGCCAGGGACAACCGCATCCGGAACTCGATGGTCCGGCTCTCGCCGGCGGCCAGGGTGAAGGCCGCGTCGTCGGCGGTACCCGCGTAGTCCATCCCGCCGCCCTGGCTGAGGTGGTCCAGCGTCTTCCAGCCGGAGGCGTCCTTGCGCTCCAGGGTGCCGTCCGCCATCGCGAGCACCATGGTGCAGGGCGCGCCCTCGTACTGCTGGGTGGCCACCACCGGGGCCACGCTGCGGGTGCCGGTGGCGTCGTTGTTCTTCCAGGTGACGGTGAAGGGGACCAGGTCGTTCAGCCCGATCTTCCCGCCCTCGCTCAGGCCGCCGAAGGTGATGCCGATACCGCTTCCGCCGGACGGGGCGGGGGCCTTCGGCGCGGCGGGCTTGGCCGCGGCCTTCGCGGCGGCCTTGACGTCGGTCTTGGCCGTTGCGGCCCCGGCGGCGGGGGCCTGCCCGGCCGGGGTGGCGGCGGCCGGGGCCGCCTCGGCGGTCGGCGCGGCCGGGGCGGGGACGGTCGGGACGGCGCCCGCACCGGGGGTGGCCGAGGAGGTGGTGGCCGGGGCGGAGGCGGGAGCGGAGGCGGCGACGGAGGCCCCGCCCTCGGTCGGGCCACAGGCGGTGACACCGACGGCGGTGACGACGGCCAGCGGGACGATCTTCGCAATACGGGCGATAACGGACGCGTTCATGTGACAGTCCCCCCAAGGACATGGTGATGGTGGTGATCGAATGAGCGGGCGCCTACTGTCGCGCCCCGAGGAGTCGGCCCGAGCCCCCCGGCTCCGCCGGCTCGCTCTCCCCGCCTCTCACCCTGATAGACGTCCATCCCGCCGGGGGGTTGCAGCCGGGTTCGAAGAAATTTTTCCCGGCCCCGCATCCGCCCCCGCCCCTGGACCGAGGGCGGCGTCCAACGCCCCCGGCCCGCGACGCGTTCGCGCAGGTTCTGGACGCGGTGCGAGCGGAGCCCGGCGCCGACCCGGCCGCTGCCACCGCCATCCAACTGCCTGCGCGAGTTCGCCCTGACCAACCCTGCCGGGGGCCATCCGCCCAAGCACGGCGGTGAGTTCACCTTCGGCGCCCCCGGCACCCGGGGCGACGGGCAGGCTGTCACCGCCACCGCGCCCCACCGCCGTATGGAGGTCCTATGTCAGCCGGAGCACCGGAGCCTCCTCCGGTCTCTGCGCCTCATCGATGGCCGGGTCAGTTTCGACGCCAACGGTTCCGGAACGCGCGCGCCCGGCGCCTCCCTGCGGGACGCCGGGCGAGCACCTGGGCCCCGAGGCTCAGTAGACCCGGTCACACCGCTGGGAGCCGTAGCCGAAGCTCCCGTCCGGATGCTTGTACATCATCTGGACGCACACGAGGCCCGCGCCACGGCCGCCGAAGGTACTCGTGTTCTCGAAGTCGTACCACCGCTTGGTCTCGGTGTCGGCGTGGAGCCCCGGGCCGCTGAAAGCGAAGAAGCCCTCGAAGGTGGAGGCGCCGGCGGCCGAACTGCGCTTGTAGGCATGCGTTGCGTACCCGTCAGGGCCGCCGGTGACGAACAGACACACCAGTTCGGTGCACTGCATGGACTCCGCCTGGGCCGGAGCGGACAGCAGCCCGACCGAGGACACCGCCACCAGTCCCGCCGCAGCCAGGCCGCTCTTCAACCTGGTTGACCACTGACGGAGGGCTGTTCGGGATGATCCAGTGCGCATCGCTCGTCGTCCTCTCCTGGACCCGGCACCGCAGTACCGGGAGAAAAGCCCTGCCTCGACGCGAAACATGGCTCGGATCCTAGAAGTTGATGAATCGCCACCGCTGATCGGCAGGAGGGTTGGTGCTGTAGTCGCAGGTGGCCTGCAGGATCGGGACGTTCAGGTTCGTGTTCTGGGGGACCAGGCACGTGCCTGTCGCCCTGTTCACGAGACGCTTCCACTGCGGGTCGGCCGCATTGATGGTGTCGATGTACCAGTCGGCATCCGCTCCGGCGGCCCCGCAGTCTATCTGGCGTGCCTCTTGTTGGGATCGTGCGAGCAGGCAGAGCCGACTGTTCACGTTGGCGAGGAAGTAATAGCTCTCGCCGAGGTACTGGTGCTTCTCCCACTTCTGGTCCGCATACCCGGCACACTCCACCTGTGCGAGGCCGGTCTCGCTTCCATGGCCGGGCCCGAGAATGCACCGCTCACTGTTGTAGTTCTGGATGTTGTACGGGGTCCAGGACGACACAGCCGCCGGAGCGGCAGCGGTCGTGCCGGGAACGCCGAGGATCGTCAGTGCCCCTGAACCGAATACTGCCAGTACCGCCGTGAGCCTCTTCATGACGTACCCCTTTCGGAAGGAAATCCGCCCGCCCGGCACGCCCGCGGAACCCGCCGGTGCCCTTCCGGCACCGCGGAACCGTCCTTCGTAGCCGCCTCATCGAGCACGGGACTTGCCGGGCCATGGGCAGTCTCTCCGGAAACTCAAGGGAATCCCAAGGCGCAATCAGGCCAACGTGACAAGTCCTTTGCTTACGTTTCGGAATGACACCTAATCCCCGTGGGATGCAAAGTGGACCGAACCAGCGGGAGTAAGAGGCGGTGCAGGCGGCAGCCGTATGCGTGGCGCGCGATCAGCGCCCTGAGTAGACCCCGTTGGACCCCGGCACACGTGGTGGCGCCGCACGCCGCCGATCATCCGGTGAGGGCGCACTGCGTCAGTTCGCCCTGGCGAACTCCAGTCACCCGAACCACACGGTCCGGAGCCGTGTGCTGCCCGCCTGTCTACGGTGGCGCGACGCCAACGCCCGCCACCACGACGTCCCGGCCGCCCAAACGCAAGGGGCGCGCCCGCATCCGCGGCGAGAAGGGCCTGCGCCGGGGCGGCAGGCCCGTCCTCGCCGCGTGATCAAGCAACCCGGCGAACGAACTCGCAGTGCTAGAGCTGGCTCAGGATCGTCGGGTCCGTGATCTTCGTGTCCTCGGCCAGCATCATCGCCTTGCTGAGGATCACGGCCAGCAGGCGGTCGCCCTCGAAGGGGAGGTAGCCGGTCTGCGGGGCGGCCGCGGCGGACTTCGGGACGATGCACAGGTACTGGTCGTTCGGCGTCATCAGGACGTTCCCCGAGCCGAGGTGGATCTTGTACGTGTGGCGCTCGCCCTTCACGTGCAGGAAGCGGCCCTCAAGGGTGCAGCGGTCGGCTATCGCCAGCCGGGGCACGAGCCGCTCCAGCAGCATGCGGCGCGTCTCGGCACCCTGGCCGAGCTCACCGAAGCCGTACGACCTCCAGTAGTCCCTGAAGCGGCCCTCCGGTCCGCCGTCCTGCCAGGCCGGGTCGTTGCCGATGCTGGCCACGCCCACGAACAGGTCCACGTCGCGCAGGACTTCGGACAGCACGAGCGGCGGGACCTCGGCGAGCTGGACGGGCTCCACCGGCCCGGCGCCGGCCGCCGACCACATGCGGTACTCACCGCCGTAGCAGTCCGCCGCGTTCTCCGGCGCGTCGATCGGGTAGAAGCGGACCTGGTCGGTGGCCAGACGCAGGTAACTGCCCGACTCGGTGGTGTCGTCCCCGTACTCGTCGCCCTCCCCGTGGATCCAGTACTCGGCGCGCAACCCCCACTGCGGCAGCGCACGGGTGGCGGGCGGGGCCGAGTCGTCGACCATCAGGCGCAGCTTGTTGCGCCACCCCCGGGCCGACGTCAGGGAGTGGAACTGGTGCTGGCGCAGGACGTGCGCGGCGAAACGGTTGGAGTACGTCCCCGTCGCGCGCTCGGCGTCGGTCAGCAGGTACACCTCGCGGTGGGCCTGCTTGAACGGCTGGGTGATCTCGTGCCGCTCCAGCCAGTCACGCCAGGCCACGACCTGGGCGGGCTCGTGGCCCACCGGGTGCCAGAGCCGGACCTCGGCCCCTTCGCGCACCGGGTCGTCGGCGAGGGTGCGCAGCTCGCCGTCCGCGAATCCGACGGTCGTGCCGTCGACCGTCCACAGCAGCCGTCGGGCCAGGGTGCCGACCAGGGGGTGGTCGAGGTACCGCTCGCGCCAGGCGGTGTACGGCCAGGTGCGGCGGCCGAGGAACTGCCGGTCCAGACGCTCGCTCTGGGCGGAGAGCATCTTGTCGATGTCCTTGACCGCCGTCTTCAGCTCCTTGAGCTGCTCGGCGTGGTCGCGCTTGACGGCGGCGGGCACGCTCTTGACCTCCTTGCCCGCGGCGTTGCGCCAGCCGAGGAACACCCTGGTGCCCCGGACCTCCAGGACCGCCGTGGCCTCGCCCAGACGCGGCTCGGCCCGGCCGACCCCGGTCAGCCCGTAGGCGGGGACGGCGATCTCCTCGACCTCCTCGCGGGACAGGCCCAGCGCCTCGGCCCGGGTCCGGAGCGCGGTGTCGAGCAGCTTGAGCGTGCCCTTGTACGTCACGCGGGTGGCCAGGCGGGCGAGTTCGGCGAGGGCCGCTTCGCCGTCGATGCGGGAGAGCGCGGTCGTGGCGGCGTTGGCGACCTTCGGGTTGCGCGGGCCGAGCCCGGGGATCTTCCTGAGGGAGGTCTCGACCAGCGCGCCGAGGGCGCGGGCGGTGTCCGGATGGGCCGGCAGCAGGGCGAGCATCCAGGTCAGTCCGCGCAGGGCGTTGGCGTTGTACGGGTCGTAGGCGCTGTGTCCGTCGGACCCGAGGAGTTCATGGTTCAGCGCGAAGGTGCGGCGGCCGACGAGGGCGAGCCAGGGCAGCAGGGTGGTCCGGACGCGGTCGGCACCGAGGGGGAGGATCAGGCGTTCGGCCCGCTGCTCCCACGGGCGGGAGGGCTTGGCGGCTGTGGCGGTCGTCGCGTGCCGCAGGAGTGCCTGCCAGTCGGGGTCGTCCAGGGTGTCCCGCAGGGCCTGCTCGGCCCATTCCTCACCGACGTTGAGGACGGGCTCGGTGAGCGTGCCGGCGAACTCGACGAGCGGCTTCCTGCCGTAGGTGTCCAGGGCCGAGCGCCGGAAGACGGCCACGACCTCGGGAGTGAGGGGGCGGCCGGCCCCGAGCTCGGCCTCGGCGAGGAGCAGGTGACGGCCGCTGTGCACCACGGAGTTCTCGTGGCCGAGCTCGTCGAGCTTCTCCGTGCGCTCCGCCGTGAGCCGGTCGCCGGGCAGACCGTGCGCGACGACAGCCAGCAGGATGAGAACGTTCCCGCGGGCGACCGGGCCGGCCTCGGCCGAGTGGTACTGCCCGACCAGCGCGTCGGCGAGCGCGGTCCGGGCCTCGGACGGCAGCGCGCGCAACTCGGCGAAGGCGCCATCCCACCGTCCCTCCCAGTAGCCGCTGTGCCTCCCTGTTCCCAGCTTCAGCAGCTCGACGGCGAGGTCATCCGCCTCTCCTGCGTACTGCCGGACCAGCTCCGTGATCTCCTGGAAGTCCATCACCGTCATCCCCCCACCAGCGGAACGAGCTTCAGGAACGTGACCTCGGTGCCGAGGCCGAGCTCGACCTCCTCCTCCGCGTCGGTGACCTGGCGTTCCCCCACCAGCACCAGGAAGCCGTTGCCCGCGAACGCCCGGAGCGCCAGCTCGCTCTGCGCCTCCGGATCGATCCGGCGCGGCGTGCGCAGGGCGTACCCGTTCAGCACCCGCTCGGCATCGTGCGGCCGCACCAGCCCCTGGAACACCTGCGGTGCCTTCGCGTTGTACTCGGCGACCTCCTGGAATACTCTGCGCCGGATCAGCTCACGCACGGTGAGCCTCTCCTCGAGAACCTCCAGTTCCCACCCGTCGCTCCGGTCCCCAGCCGTCGTCTCGTCGACGAACATCACGATTGCCATGCCGTGAACAGTACGGGCCCACCCTGACACTGACGTTCGACAGAGTGGTGCGGGACTGCTGGAGCCGAGCCACCCGTGCCTTGGCCGGCAGGCCGACCGGACCGGAGGGTGGGGCACCCGGAGGGGTGCCCCACCCGTGCGGCCCGCTAGCCGGCGTGGAGGGCGAGGGTCGGGGAGAGGCGGGCGGCCCGGACGGCCGGGTAGAGGCCGGCGACCGTGCCGATGAGCAGGGTGGCGGCGAAGCCCCCGGTGACGGCCCACGGGGGGACCACCCAGGGCAGGCCGCCCGAGGCGGCGAAGGCGTAGGTGGCGGCCGCGCCCAGGGCCACGCCGGCCAGTCCGCCCAGTCCGGAGAGCAGGAGGGACTCCGTCACGAACTGGAGGCGGATCTGGCCCCTGGTGGCGCCCAGGGAGCGGCGCAGTCCGATCTCGTGGCGCCTCTCCAGCACCGAGATGATCATCGTGTTGGCGACCCCGACGCCGCCGACCAGGAGCGCCACCCCGCCCAGCCCGAGCAGGAGGTCGGTGAACGCCCCCTCGGTGGCGGCCTTGGCCTGGAGCGCCGAGGAGGGGTCGGTGACCTGCACGTTGTGCGGGTTCTGCGGATCGACGGTGCGGGGGATCAGCTCGCGGACCGCGCTGACCGTCCGGTCCGTCGACCGTTCGTAGATCTGGGTCGGGTGGCCGTCGAAGCCCAGCAGCGTGCCGGCGCCGTCCCAGCCGACCAGGGCGGCCCGCTCGATCTCGGGAGCCAGCGGCAGCGGGTCGAGGATGCCGATGACGGTGAAGTACCGGTCGCCGATGTGGACCTGCTGCCCGGGGGCGGTGATGCCCAGGCGCTGGGCCGCGACGTGTCCGAGCACCGTCGACGGGTAGCGCCCGTTGGCCTCGTTGAGCCAGGTGCCCGAGCCGACCGCGCCGCGTACGACGTCCAGCAGTCCTTCGGTGGCGGCCTTCACGGTGATGCCGCCGGTCTCGTCGTCGGGGATCTTCTCGCTGCGCCGGACGGACTGCGCCAGGTCACCGGTCGCGCCGACCTGCTCGACCCCGGGGACGCGGCTCAGCATGCCGACCGACTCCTCGGGCAGCTTCACCTTCTCGCCGAACAGCCCCTGGCCGGGGGAGGCCACCAGCAGGTTGGTTCCCAACCGGTCGAGCTGACGCAGGAGTTGGGCCTTGCTGGAGGAGGAGATGCCGACCACCGCGATCATGGTGGCGATGCCGATGGCGATGCCCAGCGCGGACAGCACCACCCGCAGCGGCCGGGTGCGCAGGCCGGCCGAGCCGACGTGGAGGACGTCACGGGGGCCGAGCCGGGCCGGGGAGAGCCGTGTGCGGCTCATCGCTCCCCACCCCGATCGGCCGGGACGGCGGCGCCGGTGCGCAGGTCCGCCACGACGCGGCCGTCGCGGATCCGGACCTGGCGGGGCAGGCTGTCGGCGATCTCGCCGTCGTGGGTGATCACCGCGATGGTGGCACCGTCGGCGTTGAGGTCGTGCAGCAGCTCCATCACCGCTTCGCTCGAGGCGGAGTCCAGCGCGCCGGTCGGCTCGTCGGCCAGCAGCAGGTCCGGCTCGCCGACCACCGCCCGGGCGATCGCCACCCGCTGCCGCTGGCCGCCCGACAGCTCGTGCGGCCGGTGGTGCATGCGGTCCGCGAGCCCGACCCGCTCCAGGGCCAGGGCCGCGCGCCTGCGGCGCTGGGCGCGCGGCAGGCCCGAGTAGAGCAGGCCCTCGGCGACGTTGTCCCGGGCGCTGACCCCGGCCACCAGGTGGAAGGACTGGAAGACGAAGCCGATGTGCCGGGCGCGCAGGGCGGACAGCCGGCGGTCGGAGAGGGCGGCGACGTCGTGGCCCGCCAGGGTGACGGATCCGGCGCTGGGCCGGTCCAGGGTGCCGACGATGTGCAGCAGGGTGGACTTGCCCGACCCCGAAGGGCCGACGATGGCGAGCAGTTCGCCGCTTCCGATGCGCAGGTCCACCCCCTGCAGCGCCACGACCCCGCCCGGATACTCCTTGGTGACCTGGTTCAACTCGACCACCGCGCTCATGACGTGGGCACCCCGACCTTCATTCCCTCGGCCAGGCCGGTCCCGCTGACCTCGACCCGGCCCTGTCCGAACATGCCGAGCTCGACCGGGACTTCGCGCACCTTCCCGTTCTCCACGACCTGGATGCCGAAGCCCCCGCCGGTCAGCGCGAGCAGGGCGTTGACCGGTACCGTCAGCACGCCCTCGCGGACCTCGCCCTCGAGCTCGACGGTGACCGGCGCCTGGTCGAAGCCCTCCGCCTGCCCCGGGTCGTCGAAGACCACCCGGGCGGTGATCTTGGCGGGCTTGTCCTGGGAGCCCTGCTCCTTGGCGTCCTCACCGATGGTGCGGTCGACGGAGGCGACCTTGCCCTTGGCCCTGCCGCCGCCGGGCAGAGCGACCTCGACCCTGGTACCGGGCTTGGCGAGGTCGGCCCGGGAGACCTCGATCCTGATCTGCACCTGCCGTTCGGAGCCGGTGGTGGTGAGGACCGGCTTGCCGGGAGCGACCTGGTCGCCGACGGCCGCGTCGTTCTTCTTGATCCGCACCGGACCGGGCGAGAAGGCGATCTGCTCGGGGCCGATCTCGCCGGTCTGGGCCAGACCGTGGGCCTTCTGCCAGCGTTTGACCGCCTCCACGGTGCCGGGGGTGAACTCCTCGTCCGCGGCCAGCCCCTTGCCGTGGCCCAGGGCGCGGAGGTTCTCCTTCAGCTGTCTGACGTCCGGCCCCTTGTCGCCGGCCTTCAGCGTCCGGTACACGGGGCGCTCGCCGACCAGGAGCCGGACCTTCCGGCCGTCGACCTCGTAGAGGACCCCGTCGCGTTCCACCACCGCGCCGGCCTCCGGGAGCCAGGTGAGGGTGCCCGTCACACCGGCGTTGAACCGGCGCTCCTCGGCGTACCCGAGGGTCCCGTCCACCTGGGTCCGGCTGCTCAGGTCCTGTCGTTCCACCGAGCCCGTGCTCGGCGGCAGCCCGTCCGTGCGGTCCGTGCCGGCGCTCGCGCCGCCGCCGGTCTGCGACAGGGCCGTGACCCCGCCCACCAGCGAGACCGAGGTGACCAGCGCGGCGATCAGGTACGTTCGGCGGCTCCGCCCGCGCTCACTCCGCATTCTGACCACTGCACGCCTTGTTCGCCTTGTCGAACCTGTCCTTGTCGGGGCCCTCCGGGACCTTCATCGCCTGTCCCGACATCGCCGAGTCGCCGTCGAACTTCGGGTCCGGCATGTCCACACCGTTACCGCGCATGCACTGGGCGAACTTGAGAGCCCTGTCCTTGTCGGCCTGGGACATCTTCGAGCCGCCCGCGCCGCCGACTCCACCGCAGGCCTTGAGGGCTTCCGCCATCTTGTCCTGGCCGCCCTCGAGGACCAGGCCCCGCGGGTCCTGGCCCGGCTCCGGCTCCTTCACCTGGGCGCCGTGTTCGCGCAGGCACTTACGGTGCTCGTAGGCCTGGTCCGCCGCCGCGCCCCTGCCCGACGAGTCCGAGCCGCCGCCCCCGCCGGAGCCCGTGGCGCCTCCGCCACAGGCCGCGGTGAACAGCGCCATCCCCGCCACCAGCACGGCCGCCGCGCCGTACCTGTGGTTCCGCATGTGGTTCCGCATGGAATTCCTCCGTGTCCGATTGCGAGTGGCCGGCCACCGTGTCCGATACGTCTCCGATACCGGGTGACCGACGACGCAGAGGCTGGCACGCACCCGCGTTTCGCCGCTGTCAGCCGAGACCTTTACGGCGACGAAAGGTGGCTTTCAGGTACACCTGATGTCATGCGTGTACTGATCGTGGAGGACGAGGAATTCCTGGCGGACATGATCGCCGAGGGATTGCGGCGCGACGCCCTGGCCGTCGACGTCGTGTACAACGGCGCCGACGCGCTGGAACGGCTGCGCCTCACCGACTACGACGTGCTCGTACTCGACCGCGACCTGCCCGGAGCGCACGGCGACGAGGTGTGCCGGAGCGTCGTCGAGCAGCGGCTGCTGACCCGGGTGCTGATGCTCACCGCCGCCGGCACCGTCCGCGACCGCGTCGACGGCCTGGACCTGGGCGCGGACGACTACCTCACCAAGCCGTTCGCCTACGAGGAACTGCTGGCCCGGGTCCTGGCCCTCGGCCGCCGCACCCACCCCGCCCTTCCGCCGGTCATCGAACGTGCCGGCATCACCCTCGACACCGCCCGCCGCCAGGCCTTCCGGGAGGGCCGCTACCTCGCCCTGTCCCGCAAGGAGTTCGGCGTCCTGGAGGTGCTGATGCAGGCCGAGGGCGCCGTGGTCAGCGGTGAGGACCTGATCGACCAGGTGTGGGAGCGGAACATGGGATACCGCACCAACGCGGTCCGGGTCGCCCTCAGCAAGCTCCGCGCCAAGCTCGGCGAGCCCTCGGTCATCGACACCGTGCCCGGCCACGGCTACCGCATCGGCGTCCCGGCGTGAGGCGCTCCGCCCCGATCGGCCCGAACCGCCTTCCGCTGCTTCCGCTGCCGGGCAGAGCGCGCCCGCGGCTACCAGGCAGAGCACGCCCGCGGCTGCCGGGAGGGGAGCGGGGCCGGCTGACCATGCTCTACGGCGGGCTGCTCGTCCTCGCCGGGGCCATGCTCATCGTCCTGGTCAACTTCCTGGTCCGGGAGGGGCTGTACACCTCGATCAGCACGGCCGTCGCCGTCGAACCGCGACTGGCCACGCTGGCGACCCCGGACCCGGCAGCGGCGGCGAAGACCCTCATGGTGGGAACCGCCGCACCCGCGAACGCCCTACCCGGAACCGACCCCGCCGGAACCGACTCCGCCGACGGCGGACAGTCCCACTTCCAGGCCGTCAAGGTCGTCACCCAGGCCGCCGAGCAGGCCGCCCAGAACCAGCTGCTGACCGTCTCCCTGATCGCCCTGGCCGCCTTCGCCGTCATCTCGATGGCACTGGCCTGGTGGATGTCGGGACGGGTGCTGCGCCCGGTGGCGGTGATCACCAACACGGCGCGGCGGCTCTCGGGCGAGAACCTGCACGAGCGGATCGCCCTCGACGCACCCCCGGGCGAACTCAAACAGCTCGCCGACACCTTCGACGACATGCTCGACCGCATGGAGCAACTGGTCGGTGCGCAGCAGCGGTTCGCGGCCAACGCCGCACACGAACTGCGCACCCCGCTCGCGGTGCAGCGGGCCGCGGCCGAGATCGGGCTGGCCACCGGGGACCCGGCCGCCGTCGCCCGGGTCCGCCGCAAACTGATCGAGGTCTCCGAGAGCAGCGAACGGCTCATCGAGGGCCTGCTGTTGCTGTCCGTCTCCGACCAGAGGCTGGACCACCGCGAACCGGTCGCACTGGACCAGCTGGCCCGCGCGGTGGCCGCCGAGTGCGCCGCCCCGGAGGAAGCCCGGACGAACGGCGTCACCGTCCGGACGGACACCGCCCCCGTGTCCGTCGACGGTGATCCGGTGCTGCTGGCACACCTGATACGCAACCTGGTCGGCAACGCCCTGCGCTACAACCACGACGGCGGCCGGGTCGACGTCGACGTGCGCGACGGCGTCCTGGAGGTCGCCAACTCCGGCCCCCAGGTGCCGCCGGAGACGGTCCCCTATCTCTTCGAGCCCTTCCGCCGCCTCCAGGAGCGTCGGCACAGCCCGCGTGAGGGCGCGGGCCTGGGCCTGTCCATCGTCGCCTCCATCGCGCGCGCCCACCACGCCACCGTCACCGCCGACCCCGGCAGCACGGGCGGACTGCGCGTCCGGGTCGAGTTCCCCACGGCCTGACCCGGCGGGCGGCGGCACCCGCAGGGCACGCGATCGGCCTCGCCCACCGCCCCGGCGCCTACTGGGCGCTGGGTTCCCGGGTCGCCGTGCGGTAGAAGTTCAGCGAGACCGGTCCCTTCGTGCTGGTCGCCTCCGGGCTCTTGCCCGTCATCTTCCGCTTCTCGGCAGCGTGGTACCGGAGGTCCTCGACGCTGTCCGCCGGCGGGACCGGATTGTCGGCCTCGAAGAGCTGGGAATGTCCCGAGTCGGCCACGACGAAGGTGTCCCCGTGCATGTTGGCCTGGCTCTCGCCCGCGTCGCCGAAGTTCGCCGCCACCAGGATGTGGACGCCTTCGTACGGTTCGTTCCAGAGGCTCTCCGCGGCGTTGTCCGAGCAAATTTGGAGGCGGACCTGAACGCCCTTCACCGTGGTCTCGAAGTTCTCCTGCCCGATGGCGAAGAAGCCTTGCTCCATCTCCTCCTGTGAACGGTCCGGAGCTCCTCCCCAGTCCGGCGCCTCGAAACGCTTCGTGTAGGTCTTCGGATCCTGGCCGCCCTGGAAGACACGCGCGTAGTTGTCGAACACGGTCACGTTGCCCGACCCGTCGGGGTCAGGGCCTTGCTCCCAGATCTCCTCCAGCTCCGCTACCGAGTCCTTGGCGTATCCGTTGTCGGCACCCATGTTCTCCTTGAGCCGCTTCCGGCCCTCCTGCTGGTCGGCGCGCGCCTGGTCCGATTCGTGCGCGTCGAGGGAACGTCGGCGGCCGATGGTTCCCGGCACCACCAGGTAGTTGCTGGGCAGGATCGCCAGGCGGTCGGCGAGCCACTCGTCCACGCCGGCCGCCTGGTCCCCGCTCAGGAAGTGGGTGCCCTGGCCGCTGAAGTAGTACTCCGGCGCGGTGAAGATGTACACCTGCTCGGGGTCGTACCGCTTGCTCCATTCGAGGAACGCGGTGTCCAGCGCCTCGCCCAGGAGCTTCTTCTTCTTATCCAGCTCGACGGCCGACCACTGCGCACCCGCTTTCATCACCTTGTCCGTGGGGGCCTGGACGCTGGCGATGTGGACACCGGTCCTGTCCGCGCCGATCTCCGTGTCATGGGGATCGAACGTCTCGCGCGCCCACGGCTCGGTGCTCCCGAGGCGCCCGCCGGCGGCCTCCGCGAGGTTCGCCGCGACCTCGCGGTCCTCCTCCGCCGTCGCGCGCTGCACCGCTACGTCGGTACGGGTGCCGACGGCGGCTCCGCCCTCGGTCCGCGCCGGCGGATGCACCGACCGCCGCATGACGCGAACGGCGTTGGCCTCGGCCTCGCGTTCGAAGCGGTCGGAGGGGTCGGAGACCTTCAGCCCGGTGCCGTCGTCCGTTCCGGCGACGGGGCCCTGGCGCTGCTGGATGACGTGGGTGAGTTCGTGGGCGAGGGTGTGCTTGTCGCCTCCGCCCTCGCCGATGACGACGTGGTGGCCGGAGGTGTAGGCGCGGGCGCCCACGTCCACTGCCGAGGCCCGCGCGGCGGCGTCCGTGTGGATGCGGACGTCCGAGAAGTCCGCGCCGAGCCGGCCTTCCATCTCGGTGCGCGTGCCGTGGTCGAGCGGACGCCCCGGGGAGCGCAGGACGTCCTGGACGGTGGAGCGCTGAACGGCGTGTTCGGCCTGCCCGTAGTCGAATTCGCCGCCCTGCCGGGGCTCTTCCTGAGCCCCTGGCCGTCCGGTCCGGCGGAGCATCCGGACGACCGCCGCGTTGCCGACGCTGCGCTGGAGGGCCAGGAGAGGCGGCGCGCCCCCGATCGCGGGCTTGCTCGCCGGTGGACGGCTGCGCTCGGCCTCATCGGTCTTCGCGCTGTGCTGGGCGTGCATGGTCTCCCTCTCGCACGGCAGGCGGTCACCCTCCTGACTAACAGACGGGCAGGGGCTCCACCAGAGGCGTGAAGGCAGTCCGGGCTGCCTGATCGGGCACGACGCGCTGCCCGTCGCGCAGGCACGGCCACCGTTCGGCCGTACGCCATCGCCCTGCGCGCGGGCCTGCTGCGGCACCCGGCCGCCGGATCGGCCGCGCTTGCCCCCGGGTGGGCTGCGGGACGAGGCTGGAGGGGAGAGGGAAACGGGTGCGGGAGGCGTCGCTCGTGGACGGAGACGAGCCTGTCGGCCGGTCCGCCGGCGGGCACCGGAGTGTGCCGCACACGGCCGACCTGCGGGTCGAGGCCTGGGCGCCGACGGCGGAGGGCTGTATCGGCGAGCTGGTGTACGGCGTCGTCGGCAGTTTCGCCGACCTGGCCGGCGCGCGGATCGTCGGTGAGCGCGGCTGCACGGTCCTCGCGGTGAGCGATCCGGACCTGCTGGCGGGCGTCCTGGAGGAGGTCGTCTACCGGATGGACGTCGACGGCGAGCTGCCGGTGGCGGTGGCGGTCGGCCCGATCGAGGGCCTGGACGGCGCCCGTCGGGTGGCGGTCCGGTTCCGGATGGCCGACGCCGCCACGGCCGTCCTGGTCGGCGCCGTGCCGAAGGCCGTCTCACTGCACGACCTGGACCTGAGCGCCGGGCCGGACGGCTGGACCTGCCAGGCCACGGTGGACGTCTGAGCCCGGTCCCGGCGCGGTGGGCCGGAGCCGCGGGAGCGGGGTGAGCGAGGTGGAGATCGCACTGACCGAGGCCGGCCGGTACCGCTGGCGGATCGAGCCGCGCCCGCCGATGCGGGTGCCCGGGGTGGTGTTCGCGAGCGCCGCGCTGCTGCCGCAGGCCGCCGGGGACAAGGCGCTGGAGCAGGTGGCGAACGTGGCGACGCTGCCCGGGATCGTCCGCGCCTCCTACGCGATGCCGGACGTGCACTGGGGCTACGGCTTCCCGATCGGCGGGGTCGCCGCGACCGACGTTGAGCGGGGCGGGGTGGTCTCGCCGGGCGGGGTGGGCTTCGACATCTCCTGCGGGGTCCGGCTGCTGGCGGCCGGGGTCGGCCGGGACGAACTCGACCCGGAGCGGATCGGCCGCCTGATGGACCTGCTGGACCGCACCGTCCCGCGCGGCCTGGGCCGGGGCGGCCTGTGGCGGCTCGGCGGACCGGAGGAACTGGACGAGCTGCTGATCGGCGGTGCCCGCTACGCCGTCGAGCACGGCCACGGTGTGCCGCGCGACCTGGAACGCTGCGAGGACCGCGGCGTGCTGGCCGGCGCGGCTCCCGGGGAGGTGAGCACCCGGGCCGTCGAGCGCGGGCTGCAGCAGGTCGGCAGCCTCGGCTCGGCCAACCACTTCCTGGAGGTGCAGGCCGTCGACCGGGTGCACGACCCGCGGACCGCCGCCGCCTTCGGACTGCGGCCGGGCCAGGTCTGCGTCATGATCCACTGCGGTTCGCGCGGCCTCGGCCACCAGATCTGCACCGACCACGTCCGCGCCATGGACCGCGAACTGCACCGCTACCGGATCGAGCTCCTGGACCGCCAGCTCGCCTGCACCCCGGTCGACTCCCCGCGCGGCCGCGCCTACCTGGGCGCCATGACCGCGGCCGCCAACTACGGCCGGGCCAACCGGCAGCTGCTCGCCGAGGCGGCCCGCCGCGCCTTCGCCACCGTGCTCGGCGTCGGGCTGGAGCTGGTCTACGACGTCTCGCACAACCTCGCCAAGCTGGAGACCCACGAGGTCGACGGCGAGTTCCGGACGCTGTGCGTGCACCGCAAGGGCGCCACCCGGGCGCTGCCGCCGGGCGACCCCGACCTGCCCGCCGACCTGGTGGAGGCCGGGCAGCCGGTGCTGGTGCCGGGCACCATGGGCACCGCCTCGTACGTCATGGTCGGCCTGCCCGGCAACGAGGCCTTCCGCTCCGCCTGCCACGGCGCCGGGCGGGTGCTGAGTCGCCACCAGGCGCTGCGCACCGTGCGCGGCGAGCGGTTGAAGAGCGAGCTGGAGGCGCGGGGGATCGCGGTGCGGCCGGCCTCCTGGCGGGCGCTGGCCGAGGAGACCCCCGAGGCGTACAAGGACGTCGACGCGGTGGCCGCCGTGACCGAGGCGGCGGGGCTCGCCCGGCAGGTCGCCCGGCTGGTGCCGCTGGGGGTGTGCAAGGGGTGAGACACCCTCCGTTTCGGCCGCGTCCCTCGACTCGCCCGGCCGGGCGCGCTTGGATGTCGGACGCGTCCGTCACCGGGGCGCGTCCGGCGACGGATCGCATCCCGTCGCTGGAGCCCGTCCGGCACCGTCGGGCGCGTCCCTCACAGGAGGTGGTCATGCCGGGAAGTCCGGATCCAGCCGTCGACCGGCGGGGCACCGGAGGCGGTCCGGTGATCGAACTGCGGGCGCTCACCAAGCGCTACGGCAGTACGGTCGGCATCGAACAGCTGGACGTGTCGGTCGAGGCCGGCGAGGTGTTCGGCCTGCTCGGCCCCAACGGCGCCGGCAAGACCACCACGCTGCGCTGCCTGGTCGGCCTGCTCGGCCCCAGCGACGGGCAGGTGCGGGTGCTCGGTCTGGACCCGGTGGCCGACCACGGCCTGCTCGCCCCCTCGATCGGCTACCTGCCCGGCGAACTGCGGCTCTACCCCGAACTCACCGGGCAGCAGACTCTCGACCTGCTCGCCGCCCTCCAGGGCGCCCCGGTCCCGCGCCAGCGCGAGCTGTGCGAGCGGCTGAAGCTCTCCCGGGCCGACCTGGCCCGGCCGGTGGGGCAGTACTCGCGCGGCATGAAGCAGAAGCTCGGACTCGTCCAGTCGCTCCAGCACCGGCCGCCGGTGGTGGTGCTGGACGAGCCGAGCGAGGGGCTCGACCCGCTCGTCCAGGAGACCTTCTACGAACTGCTCGCCGAGGAGGCCGCGGCCGGACGGACCGTCCTGCTCTCCAGCCACGTGCTGCCCGAGGTGCAGCGGACCTGCGGCCGGGTCGCCATCGTCCGCCACGGCCGGCTGGTCACCGTCCGCTCGGTGGCCGAGCTGCGCCAGGCCCGGGCCCGCCGGGTCCGGCTGCTCCTCGACGACGGGCGGGGCGCCCGGCCGCTGGGCGCCGCCGAGCGGTGGTCCCCGCGCTGGGACGGCCCGCGGGTGGAGCTGCTGGTGCCGCCGGACGAGGTGGTCGCGGCGGTGCGCACCCTGCTCGCCGAACTGCCGGTGGCCGACCTGACGGTGGAGGAGGCGGGCCTGGACGAGGCCTTCCTCGACCTCTACCGGTCCGTCGGGGCCGAGGAGCCTTCGACCGGCGGCAGCCGGCCGGAACCGGAGGAGCGGCCGTGAACCCGGGCACCGTCAACCGCCGCCTCCCGCTGGTCTGGCTCGCCCTGCACCGGCGGCGCCGGATGTTGCTCTCCCTGCTGTTCGGCATGGTCGTCTTCGAGGCCCTGATCGTGGTGATCGCCGGGACCATCCCGCCCGGCGACCTGTTCGGCGGCGGCCGCACCCCGCCCGGCGCGTTCAAGGCCTTCAGCGGTTCCAACGGCGACGTCTCCATCGCCAGTTACCCCGGCCTGCTCGGCGCCGGACTCACCCACCCGTTCTGGATCGCCCTCCAGCTGACCGTGATCGGCTCGCTCGGCGCCGCCGCCGTCGCGGCCGACGTCGAGTCCGGCACCATCGAGCTGCTGATGACCCGCCCGGTCTCCCGCCGCCGACTGCTCGCCGAGCGGACCGGCGCCCTGGTCGCCGCCTCGGTGCTGCTCAACGCCGCCGCCACGCTGACCCTCGCGCTCGGGGTGGCGGTCTCCGCGCCGCTGCGCGAGGCCGTCCCGGAGGGCGCGGTGTTCACCGCCGGACTGCTCGGCTGCGCCCTCGCGTTCTGCCTGACCGGACCGGTGCTGGCGGTCTCCGCGGTCAGCCGGCGGCGGGCCCATGTGGTCGGCGCGGCCGTCGCCTTCGGCGCGGTCGGCTTCGCGCTCAACTTCGTCGCGCTGGCCTGGTCCCCGGCCCGGTCGTTGCGCTACCTCAGCCCGTTCCACTACTACGCGCCGGGCGACGTGCTCGGCCACGGAGGGGTGCCGTGGGCGGCGTTCGGCGTGCTGCTCGGGGTGGGGCTGCTCGGGCTGGTGGCGGCCTTCCGGCTGCTGGAGCGGCGGGACCTGGCGGTCTGATCCCGGGGCGCGGTGTGTGGCTGGTGGGCGGCTGGTCGGCGGGGGTGCGGCCGGTCAGCCCCAGGTGCGGGCCGCGGCCAGCAGGTGTTCGCGGACCAGGGCCACGTGCGGGTTGGCCGAGCCGGCCGGGCGGCGCACCAGGTAGGCGGTGTTGATCGGCGGATCGGCCGGCTCGTGCAGCAACCGCAGGGCCCCGGAGGCGAGTTCGGCCCGGCACAGGTAGCCGGGCAGCACGCTCCAGCCCGCGCCCGCGGTCACCGCCGAGAGCAGCGCCCGCAGGTCCGGCACGGTGACCGCGGCCCGGGCGTGCAGCCGCCGGTCGAAGACGTGCCGCCAGTAGCGGCGGGCGATCGGCAGGTCCTCGGCGTAGCTGAGCAGCGGTGCCTCGGCCAGCGCGTCGGGCAGCTCCCGGCCGGCCAGCCGCTCGGCCCAGACCGGGGCCGCGACCAGGACGAACTCCTCGTCGGCGAGCGGTTCGGCGAGCAGCGTCCGGCCGCGCGGACGCCGGGTGGCGACCACCAGGTCGTGCTGTCCGGCGCGCAGTTCCGCCAGCAGCGGGTCGGTGAGCCCGCCGGTCACCCGCAGCTGGACGCCCTGCGCGACCAGCGGGGCCAGCTCGGCCAGCAGGACGGTGCCGAGGAACTCGGCCGGCCCGGCCAGGTGCACCGGCTCCGGTGTGCCGCCGCCGCGCCCGTCGGCGAGGTCCGCGAGCCGGTCCAGGGGCCCGGCCAGGCGGGCGGCGAGGTCGTCGGCGTACGGCAGCGGGCTGACCCCGCGGGCCCGGCGTTCGAACAGCTCCCGGCCGAGCCGCTGCTCCAGTGCCCGGATCTGCGCGGTCACCGTGGACTGGGAGAGGCCCAGCAGGTGCGCGGCCGCGGTGAAGGAGCCCGCCCGGTGTACGGCGAGGAAGGTCCGCAGCTGGTTGAGGTCCAGCGGGCCGGAGCCGGTGGCCGGGCGATCGCTCATGCCCGTGAGCGTACGGGATTCCGATGGCTCGGCGGTGGGCCCGATGGTGGCCCCGATGGTGGGTTCGGCGCTGAGCGCGGCGACCGGCTCGACGGTCCGGGTGAGGTATCGGAATCCCGATGCCTCGCATCGCGTGGCCCATTGGTTCCCGCGGGCCGGGCGCGTCTAGCGTCGACCGCGTGAGCGCCGCGGCGGACCGTCGTGGCGGAGACCGCGGCACCCCCGGAGGCACACCCCATGGCCGACATCCTGTTCGTCCTGACCGGTTCGAAGGTCTGGACCCTGAACGACGGCACTGAGCACCCGACCGGCTTCTGGGCGGAGGAGGCGGTCGTCCCGTACCGCGCCTTCACCGAGGCCGGCCACCGGGTCGCCGTCGCCACCCCCGGCGGTGTCGTCCCGGTCGCGGACCGGGCCAGTCTGACCGACCCGGCGATGGCCGAGGAACTGGCGGGGATCGCCGAGTTCCGGCAGCCGCTGGTGCTGGCCGAGGTCGACCCGGCCGACTACGACGCCGTGTTCTACCCCGGCGGCCACGGCCCGATGGAGGACCTGGCGGTCGACGCCGACTCCGGCCGGCTGCTCACCCGGGTGCTCGCCTCCGGGCGCCCGCTCGGAGTGGTCTGCCACGGCCCGGCCGCGCTGCTCGCGGCGCGGACCGAGGACGGCGGCTCGCCCTTCGCCGGGTACCGGGTGACCGGCTTCACCAACGCCGAGGAGACCCAGGCCGGCCTGGCGGACCGCGCGCCGTGGCTGCTCCAGGACCGGCTGGTCGGGCTCGGCGTGGACTTCGAGGAGGGCGAGCCCTGGGCGCCGCACGCGGTGGTCGACCGCAACCTGGTGACCGGTCAGAACCCGGCCTCCTCGGCCCTGGTGGCGACCGGGCTGCTGCGGCTGCTGAAGGACGCGGGGAAGTAGGGGAAGTAGCGGCGGAACGGCCGGTCCGTGCGGTCGCCCGTGCACGGGAGCTGTCTGAACGGGTGAGGAGCCCACGGCGGGTACGGCGCGGGCATGTGCCCGCGCCGTACGGCCGTCCTCGGCGCCCGCCCTCGGGATCCCCGCCCGGCCGGGCCCCGTCAGTGCAGGTCGTAGGCGGTGAGGGGGTGCCCCGCCCAGATCCGGCGGGCGGCCTGTTCCGGGTAGCGGACGGTCTCCGAGCGGGCGTCCAGGACGCGGGTGAGCTGCTGGTCCGGATCGAAGGCGGGCCACCCCGGGTCGCCGGTGGTGGCGAACCGGACCCAGGCCCGGCGCAGCTCCGCCGACACCCGGACGGCCTCCGGCGGGGGCGGGTCGCCGAGCGACTGCCGCGCCGTCGGGCTGTCCAGGCTGCCGAACGCGAGCGGTACGTCCAGGCCGTGGCAGGCGCCGAGGACGCCGCCGAGGGCGGGGGCGGGCAGGGCGAGCTCGAAGAGGTACGAGGTGCCGCCGGCGGCCGCGTTGGCCTCGGCCAGCCGGAGGGACGGCACCCGGAACAGGGCGTCGGAGCCGACGGCTTCGAGGAGTTCGGAGGGCGTCGCGCCGGGGAGGGCGGACCGGTAGGCGTCCGGGCCGCCCGGCGTCGGCGCGAACGCCTTCAGCATGCGCCGCGCCTCCTCCTCGGTGAAGCCGCCGTGTCGGCCGCTGAGGACGCTGAACAGCCGGAACTCGTCCCGGGTGTGACCGACCAGCAGGTCCACGCCGGCGGTCAGCGCCGACCACGGGGAGCCCGGCAGGACCTCGCCGTCGACCACCGGGACGGTGGCGATGCCGCTCCGTGCCAGTCGGCCCCAGCGTGCGACGTGGTCCGGCAGCGCGGCATTCAGCTCGGTGACCGCCGAGGCCAGGCGCCAGGGGTGCACCTCGGCCAGCGCGGCGGCGGTGGGGACGGTGCCGAGCAGTTTCGCGAGCTCGGCGGTGACCTCGGCGGCCAGCGCGGGGGTGCAGTGGTTGCCCGGCACCGAGTGGGCGACGGCCCGCCGGAACAGGCCGCGGGCCGGGTCCATCGCCAGCAGGGCGGCGACCGAGCCGGCGCCCGCGGACTGCCCGGCGACGGTCACCCGGGCCGGGTCCCCGCCGAACCGGGCGATGTTGCGCCGCACCCAGTGCAGGGCGGCGATCTGGTCCAGGAAGGCCCGGTTGGCCGGGGCGCCCTCCAGCAGGGCGAAGCCCTCGGCGCCCACGCGGTAGTTGACGGCCACCACGACCAGCCCGGCGGAGGCCAGGGCGGTCGGGTCGTACAGCGGGTCGCCGGCGGTGCCGGACATGAATCCGCCGCCGTGGATCCAGACCAGGACCGGCAGCCCGGCCGCGCCCGGATCGGGCGTGCAGACGTCGAGCGTCAGCCAGTCGGTGTCCTCGGACGACTCGCCGGACCCGGCGGGCATCGGCCCGGACTGGGGGACGACGGGGCCGAAGGCGACGGCCTCGCGGACGCCGTCCCACGGCTCGGGGGCGGCGGGGGCGGCGAAGCGGAGGGCTCCGACGGGCGGCTGGGCGTAGCGGATGCCGCGGAAGACGGCGAGTTCCCGGCCGCCTCGCTGCTCGTGGTGCTGCTCCGAGTGCTGTTCCGGCTCGCGCCGCGGCTCCCAGCGGCCGCGGACGAGTCCTTCGGTGGTGCGGATGACGGGCTGCTCCGACATGTGGACGCTCCTCCCTCGGAAGGCTTCCCACGTTATAGGTCAGATGTATTATGTCAAGCGTATGGAAAAGATCCCGCAGGGTCCGCGGCCTCCGCGGCCCGCGGGGAGAATCCGAGGAGCCGCCGCCGATGCCCAAGCAGGTCGACCACCGGGAACGCCGCGAGACGATCGCCCGCGCGCTGTGGCGGGTCGTGGAGCGGCGCGGCGCCACGCACCTGACGATGCGCGAGGTCGCCCAGGAGGCGGGCATCTCGCTCGGGCAGCTCCAGCACTACTTCGGCTCCCGGGCGCAGATGCTCACCTTCGCGATGGACTTCGCCGGCGAGCAGAGCGGGCTGCGGGTCGGCCGGGCACTGGCGGAGCTCGGCGAGCGGCCGCACCCGCGCGACGTGCTGCGGGCGATGCTGGTCGAGCTGCTGCCCCTGCACGCCGACGCGCGGGCGACCAGCCGGATGAGCGCCGCCTACGTGCTGGAGGCGCTGCACGACGAGGAGGTCCACGCGCGGGCGCGCGGCGGACTGCTCCA
The DNA here is from genome assembly GCF_053598475.1 of Kitasatospora sp. NPDC001119. Taxonomy (NCBI): domain Bacteria; kingdom Bacillati; phylum Actinomycetota; class Actinomycetes; order Kitasatosporales; family Streptomycetaceae; genus Kitasatospora; species Kitasatospora sp. NPDC001119. The sequence continues at coordinate 12,417 of NZ_JBSFKI010000048.1, read as the reverse complement.
GGGGCGGGCGATGGTCGAGCGGATCGTCCGGCAGGCGATCGCCGACGGGCAGCTCGCGGCCGACCGCGACCCGGTGGTGGAGACGGACCTGCTGCTCGCGCTCACCGGGTTCACCACGCTGCTGGAGCTGGACGTGGTCGAGCCCGCCGCCGTGCTCACGGCCGTCGACCGGCACCTGGACCGGCTGTTCGCGGCGCCGGGTGGTGCGGGTGGTGCGGATGGTGCGGGCGGTGCGGGCGGTGCCGTCGGCGGTCGGTGAGGGGGCGGCGGTCGGTCCGGGGCCCGGGGGCCCGGGGCGGGGCGTGGCAGGCTACCCGGGTAGCACCGCCGCCCGCGACCAGGAGCACCGCCATGGACCGACCCGCCGCCCTCCGACCCGCCGCCCTGCGCCTCGACGCCACCGCCTCCGGACACCCGGCGGGCATCCTGGACGCCGCCGAGCGGGCCGAACGCCGGGGCATGGACCGGCTGGTGGTCGCCGAGACCGCGTACGACCCGTTCCTCCAGCTCGCCCGGGCGGCCGACCGGACCGAGTCGATCGAGCTGGCCACCGGCATCGCGGTGGCCTTCGCGCGGACCCCGATGACGCTCGCCTACCAGGCCTGGGGGCTGCACGCGGCCTCCGGCGGACGGGCCGTCATCGGGCTGGGCTCGCAGGTCAAGCCGCACATCGAGAAGCGCTTCGGGATGCCCTGGGACCGCCCGGCCGCCCGGATGCGCGAGTACGTGCACGCGGTGCGGGCGATCTGGCACAGCTGGCAGACCGGCGAACGGCTGCGCTTCCGGGGCGAGTTCTACACCCACACGGTGATGACGCCGGTGTTCTCGCCGGATCCGGTCCCGTCCGGGGTGCCGCGCATCCTGCTGGCGGGCGTCGGGCCGCTGATGACCCGGACCGCCGGGGCGGTGGCCGACGGCTTCCTGAGCCACCCGTTCTCCTCCACCGCCTACCTGGCCGAGCAGGTGCTGCCGGGCCTGACCGAGGAACGGGCCCGGGCCGAGGCGGAGGGCGCCGCGTGGACGGAGCGGCCGTTCGAGATCGTCGGCAACGTGCTCACCGCCACCGGCCGCACCGAGGAGGAGGTGGCGGCCAACCGGGCCGCCACCCGCGAGCGGCTGGCGTTCTACGCCTCCACGCCGGCCTACCGCCCGGTGCTGGCGCAGCACGGCTGGGAGGGGCTCCAGGAGGAGCTGCACACCCACTCGGTGCGCGGGCGCTGGGCGGAGATGGCCGCGCTGATCGACGACGAGGTGTTCGACACCTTCGCGGTCTGCGGTCCGGTCGAGGAGGTCGCGGGGGAGATCCACCGCCGCTACGCGGGGCTGGTCACCCGGCTGTCCGTGAGCCTCCCCGAGGACGCCGACCCGGAGCTGGGCCTGGACGTCCTGGCGGCGGTGCGGGCGCTGGGCCGACCGGAAGCGGACGCCGGATGATCGGGATGGACGGCCGACCGGGCACAGGGTGATGAAGTCCGGGCAGATTCGTGCAACGCGTTTCCGGTGGTGAGGGCGGGCGGCAGGATCGCGGTGGCAGGCAGGGCCGTCCCCGTGAGGACCGGCGGCCCCGGACCTGCCGCGTTGTGCGGGGCCTGTCGTGCCGTACGGACCGTTGCGCCGTACGGCCTGTCATGCCTCGGCCACCCGTTGCCGATCGTGGGGGTGTCCGCGTGTCCGTGTCCGACAACCGTCCGGCCGACTACGACCTGGCGGAGCGCTGGGACCCCGGAGCGAAGGCGTACGTCGACGCCCTGGCCGACCCGGACGAGTTCCTCCGCGTCTGCGCCGAGCTGACCGGCTTCGACGTGCCCGAACTGCGCTCCACCGGCATGGCGGACGAGCACCACCGCACCACGCTGGCCCACCGGGTCCGCGACGAGCACGCCCTGGTCCACCTCTGGTACGTCGGCGCCTGGCCCGGCGAGGCGCCCTCCTCCGCCCGCGCCCACGACCAGGGGCTGGTCTGGCGGACCTTCCACGCCGTCCCGCCCGGCGCCGCCGCCCCCGGGCACGGCAGCTGGGCCGGCGCGCCCCGGGGCGCCGAGGTTCCGGGCCCCGAGGTCCGGGGAGGGGCGGAGATCCTGGGCGGGGCCGCGACGTCGGGAGGCACCGCATCGCGGGGCACCGGGGCAGTGGCACCGGAGAACGGCGGTGAGGGCCGGTGACCGTCCGTTGGGACGCCGTCGTGGTCGGCGCGGGCTTCGCCGGGACACTGGTCGCCCACCGCCTGGGCGCACAGGGCTGGCGGGTCCTCGTCCTGGAGGCCGGACGGGCCGCGCCCACCGGCGCCGAGGCCGCCACCGCCCACCGCGCGGCCGGCGGCGGACCGCCCACCTCGCCCTACCCGCACAGCCCCGAGGCGCCGTCACCCGACGTCACCGACCTCACCGGGAACCCGGACGGCGGCTTCACCGCCACCGGCCACCTCCGCCAGTACGGGCCGCTGCCCTACGCCAGCGGCTACCTGCGCGCCAACGGCGGCACCGGGCTGCTCTGGACCGGACTCACCCCGCGCATGCACCCCGAGGACTTCCGCACCGGCGACCTCGGCCACGGCCGCAACTGGCCGATCGGCTACCACGACCTGGAACCCCACTACCGCGAGGCGGAACGGGAACTCGGCGTCGCCGCCGACGCCGAGGAGCAGCGCCGTGCCGTCGGGCTGCCCATCCCCGACGGCTACGACTTCCCGATGCGGGCCATCCCGGCCAGCTACCTCGACCGGCAGCTGGCCCGGGCCCTCGACGGCCGGACCGTCCGCGACCCCGCCGTGCCCGGCCCCGCCCGGCTCGCCGTCACCGCCACCCCGCACGCCCGCAACGGTGTGCCGACCAGGCCCGGCTCCGCGGACGGGCCGCTCTGCGCGGGCAGTTCCAGCTGTGTCCCGGCCTGCCCGAGCGGGGCCAAGTACACCCCGATGCGTACCCAGGCCCGCTGGGCGGCCGGGGTCGAACTGCGCACGGAGGCCGTCGTCAGCCGGGTGCTGGCCGACCCGGAGACCGGGCGGGCCCGGGGAGTCGAGTACCTCGCGGGCGGCACGACCCACCAGGTGACGGCGGACCTGGTCGTCCTCGCCGCGCACGCGATCGAGAACGCCCGGCTGCTGCTCCTCTCCGGTCTGGCCGACCGCAGCGACCAGGTCGGCCGGAACCTGATGGACCACCCGGCCCTGCTCACCTGGGGGCTGATGCCCCGACCGGTCGGCCCCTACCGGGGGCCCGGCTCCACCAGCGGCCTGGAGGCGTTCCGCTTCGGACCCGGGCGGGACCGCCGGGCGCCGTTCCGGATCGAGATCGGCAACTGGGGCTGGTCCTGGGCGGGCGGCGCGCCGGAGGCCGAGGCGGCGTCGCTGCTCGCGGCGGGCCTCCGGGGCAAGGAGCTCCGGGAGCGGCTCGGCGACCGGCTGGGCCGTCAGTTCTCGCTCCAGTTCGAGCTGGAGCAGCCCGCCGACCCGGCCAACCGGGTCACCCTCGACCGGGACCGGCGCGACCCGCTCGGCCTGCCGAGCCCGGCCATCCGCTACGACGTCTCCGAGTACGTCCGCGAGGGCATGGCCTCGGCCCGGGCCGTCTCCGACCAGCTGTTCGCGCTGCTCGGCGCCGAGGACCACACCGCCTACCCGGCGGCCGGATGGCCGGGACGGCTCGAACACCGGGGAACCGTCCACGGCTACCGGGGCGCCGGCCACGCCGGTGGCACCCACATCATGGGCGACTCGCCCGCCAACTCGGTGGTCGACCACTGGCAGCGGTGCTGGGAGCACCCCAACCTGTACGCCGTCGGCTGCGGGTCGATGCCCTCCCTTGGCACCTCCAACCCCTCGCTCACCATGGCCGCCCTCGCGCTGCGCAGCGCCGAGCGGATGCACCGCGACCTGCTGGAGCTGCACCGCCCGGCGGCGGTGGCGCCCCCGGCCGCTAGCCGTGTCCCCGTACCGCCCGTGTTCTCACCCGCGTTGACCCCTTCGTCGTCCCCCTTGCCGTTCTCCTCGCCGTCCTCCTCGTCCCCCTCGTCCTCGGAGCCCTCATGACCGGCCTGCCGCTGCCGCCCGTACCGGAGCCGTACCACCTGCCCTTCCACTACGGTGCGTTGCACAACATCGGTGTCGACTACCTGGTCGACCGTGCGCGGGCGAGTGAACTGCTCGCCAAGCGCCACCCCGGGCTGAGCGTCGCCGCCTTCGACGGCGGGGCCTGCGTCTCGCTCAACTTCCAGCTCTACTTCGCCCAGTATCCGAACGGCGGCGGCATCACCCAGGAGCTGGAGATCAACCTGATCGCCCACCCGGTCTTCGCCGAGGAGCGGATGCCGGTGGTCAACTACGGCCAGTACGCCCGGGGTTACGACCAGACCAAGCTGCTCGGCATCGCGCGGCTGCACGTGCTCTGCGACAACCCGCTCGCCATCGACGCCGGGCGCCGGCTGTACGCCGAGCCCAAGCACCCGGGCTGGTTCGAGACCACCCTGCCCTCCCTCAACGCGCCCGACATGCGCGAACGCTGGTCGGTCTCCTGCCGCCGGGCCGCCCTCGGGCCGGACGGGCTGAGCCGCCACGACGAGGAACTCCTCGCCCTGGACGTGAACCTGGTGGGCCTCACCCCCGAGTCCGTCAACAACACCCCGATCACCGGCTACGGCACCGACGACGAGGGCAAGCTGCTGGCCGGACCGCTCAACGTCTACCAGCCCTACCGCTACTACGCGCTGGACGACCGCACCGCCGACCGCGTCCGGCTCGACCTCGGCAACCCCGCCGAGGAGTCCGCCCGCGACCTCGCCCACCTGATCGCCGACGCCCCGGCGGCCGGGGTCTGGACCTACCAGTCCCCGCCCGTCGCCGCCCACAACCGCGCCTACTACGTCCGGTGACGGCCCCGGGCTCGGCTCCCGTCTTCGCCCCGGGCGGCACCGCCGTACGGCGGGACGTCGCCCACGGCCGGGTCTGGTCGGCCATGCCCTACACCGTGCTCGCGGACGACGGTGACGTCCTGACCCTCACCGCCCGCCCGGGTACGGAGAGTCTGGCCCCGGCCAGCTGGACCGTCGCCGCGCACGCCGGAGACGACGCCCTGCGCCTGGACTGCGTCCACGACCTCGCCTCCGGCCGCTGGGAACTCGACCACTGGACCTGGCGCGACACCGTGGTGCTCAGCCGCTTCACTGCCGGAGTGCCGTTCAGCGTGCACCGCTTCCTGACACCCGACGGCCGGCCGCTGCGCTGGTACGTCAACTTCGAGCGCCCGTACCGCCGGACGGCCATCGGCATCGACACCCTCGACCTCTTCCTGGACCTCGTGATCACCCCCGATCTGTCGTCGTACAGCTGGAAGGACGAGGACGAGTACGCCCAGGCCCGGCGCCTCGGCGTCGTTGACGAGGCCACCCACCGACAGCTGGACCGGGCCCGGGAGCTCGCCCTCGCCCAGCTCCGGGACCGCACCGGCCCGTTCGCCCCCGACCCGGACGCCTGGACGCTGCCGCCGGAGGGACCGCTGCCCACCCTCCCGGCCACCGCCCTCAGCACCCCCGCCGGAAAGTGGAATGAGGGCGGATCAGTGGACTGTTAAGGTCGCGCCCCTGCACGAAGGACGGCGAGGGGGCAGATGTGACGGCCGCGGCGGACACGATGGGCATGACGGACACGACGGACGACATGGAGGCGCTCAAGCACCTGCACGACGGCGGCGACTACCGGCGGCTCGCCGAACGGACCTCGAATCCCGACGTCCTGCGCCGACTGGCCATCGGCGAGTACCCGTTCGTCTGGCACGCGATCGCCGACAACCCGGCCGCCCCCACCGACCTGCTGGCGGCCTTGGCCGGGCGCCGGCAGCAGGTGTGGAACGACAATCGCCTCCTTCGCTTGCTCGCGGCCCACCCCGCCCTCACGGGCGAGGCATTGGACGGCCTGGTCGATCTCGTCGGGGACCGCCTGAGGGAGGGCGACCGTCCGTACGCGGCCGTCCTGGAGCTGGCCCGACGACCGGAGCTGTCAGCCGAGCGGCTGCTCCCGCTCGGCCGACAGCCCGGGGCCTCGGCCAGGCTGCGCCGGGGGATCACCCGGGCGCTGGCGGAGCGCCCGGACCGGTGAGCGCGGGCGGGACCGAGCCGGGCGCCGCGCCGCCCGCCGCCGCCCGCGACCAGCGACCGGCGAGGACGGTGCCGACGATCAGCTGGAGCTGGTGGTAGAGCATCAGCGGCAGCACCATCAGCCCGGCTTGCGCTCCGAACAGGACGGTGGCCATCGGCAGGCCGTTGGCCAGGCTCTTCTGCGAACCGCAGAGCACCGCCGCCACGGTGGCCGACCGATCGAGCCCCAGCAGCCGGGCACCGAGCCCGGTGGCCGCCAGGGCGGCGGCGAGCAGGGCGAGCAGCACCGCGAGGAGCCCGAGCAGTGCCAGCGGGGTGGCCAGGCCCCAGATGCCCTGGGACACCGCCGCGCTGAACGCCGTGTAGACGACCAGCAGGATCGAGCCGCGATCCACCGGCGTGAGCACCCGTTTGTGCCGGGACAGCGGACCGCCGAGCCACGGCCGCAGCACCTGCCCGAGCAGGAAGGGCGCGAGCAGCTGCAGCCCGATCCGCAGCAGCCCGTCGGCGGACAGCTCGGTGTGCGAACCCAGCAGCCAGGCCGCCAGCACCGGCGTCAGCACCAGGCCCGCCAGGCTGGAGTAGGTGCCGGCACAGATCGCCGCCGGGACGTTGCCCCCGGCGGCGCCGGTGAGCGCCACCGAGGACTGCACCGTCGAGGGCACCAGACAGAGGAACAGCACCCCGGTCTGCAACGGCCCGGTGAGCGGGACGGGCGTGAGCAGCGCGGTGGCCACGCCGAGCAGCGGGAAGAGGACGAAGGTGGTGGCCACCACCAGCCCGTGCAGTCGCAGGTGGCGCAGCCCGGCCAGCGTCTCGCGGGTGGAGAGCCGGGCACCGTAGAGGAAGAACAGCAGTGCCACCGCGAGGTCGCAGGCCACCCCGGCGACCCGTGCCGAGGCGCCGGAGGCCGGGAACAGCGCGGCCAGCCCGACTGTCCCGGCCAGCGCCGCCATGTACGGGTCCAGCCAGCGCGGCAGCAGTCTTCGGGAGCGGGGCCCGGAGCCGCGTCGCGTCCGCGCCCGTACCTCGAGCGCCTTTGCCCCGCGGGGCCGCTCCCCGCGCGCCCGGAGCCCTGGTGGCTGCTCCGGGCGCGCCAGGCCGTCGGTCACGGGCCGCCTCCCGTCACCGGGCGGAGGGCGGGCCCGGAGGAGGATCCCGGGCCGAGCAGGCCGCCCACCAGCGAGCCGGCGCCGTCGTGGTCGCTGCCCGCGGAGCCGCTGCCGTTCTGGAGGTTGGCCGTCCGGTCGATCTCGAGCCAGGAGTCGGCGTTCGAGTTGTCCACGACCGTGATCAGCCCGCCGCCGGCGGCCGCGGGCGCCGCGGCCCCCGCGAGCAGGGCGCAGGCCCCGGCCAGCCCCAGCGCGGTGGCCCGCAGGGCGGCGGCCGCCGAGGGCTGGGCCGACGAGGGCAGGGCGGGCGAGGGCCGGGCCGGCCTGAGCTGCCCGGCCCTCATGCCGTCACCGCCATCAGCCCCCTGGGGCGCGCGATGTTCCGCTCCAGCAGCTCGGTGGACTCCCGCACGCCGACCTGCTCACGCCCCCCGGACGGGGTGGGCAGCCGTCCGTCGGCGCTCTTCAGCTCGGACAGGGCGTCGTCCATCGCCCGGTGCGCGGCGAACAGGCACGGGGTGCTGTAGATGGCCACGTCCACCCCCAGGGCCGACAGCTCCGAGAGCGACAGCCGGGGCGACTTGCCGCCCGCGATCTGGTTGAACAGCAGCGGCTTGTCGCCGACCACCCGGCGGATCCGGCGGATCCACTCCTCGCTGCGCACGCCGTCCACGAGCACCACGTCGGCGTCGGTGGCGGCGAGCGCCCGGGCCCGGCGCAGGATGTCGGCCTCCTCGGTGGCGTCGGTGCGCGCGACCACCACCAAGTCCGTCCGGTTGGCGAGGACGAGCTCCAGCTTCTCCAGGTACTCCTCCAGCGGGAGCACCAGCTTGCCGTCCGCGTGCCCGCAGCGGCGCGGCCGCTTCTGGTCCTCCAGGATCACGCCCGACGCGCCGATCCGTTCGAGCTTGCGCACGACGTGGCAGGCCACCTCCGGATCGACGTAGCCGTCGTCGATGTCGACCAGCAGGTGGTGCCGGGGGAAGGCCCCGCGCAGCCGTTCGACGAAGCCCACCATGTCGGGCCAGGCGATGAAACCGATGTCCGGCAGCCCGTAGTAGGAGGCCGCGAAGCCGAAGCCGGAGACGAACATGCCGTCGTAGTGCTCGGCCGCGATGGAGGCCGAGTACATGTCGTAGACGCCGATCAGCGGCGTCGCCCCCGGGCCCGCGATCTCCGCGCGCAGCCGCTGCCCGGGGCTGTCCGTTGCCGTGTTTCCGTGGAACAAGGTCTTCTCCTCACTGGGGATGACTTTGCCTGAACTTGGTGCTTACCAGACCGAACTGAGGTGTCATCACTATGCGCTCTTTAAGGTTCCGTGGGCAAATCTTTAAGTGAGATTCACTCGCGAGAGTGAAGAAATGTCGAAGATATGAAAGATGCTGATATGCATATCGGCTAAATGCTGTGACGCTTCAGCAAGGTGGTCGGGGTCGGCGCCCCGGAGGCAGGGCTGTCGGAGTCGACTGCCGTCACGTGAATCGCCGGGCGAGCGGTTCTCAGGCCCGGTCGACCATTTTGCCCGTCATGAGCTGCCCTTTCAGCAAGGTGCGTACCCCGCCGCCGACGCTTGCGAATATGCCCCCATCGGCATTCCTGCGGACTTCCACCCGCAATCTGGAGAAGCCGAGTTCGGTGGTGCCCTGGACGATGTCGAACACCAGGGGCTTGTCGATCGGCCCCGTGTGCGCCAGCCATCCGGCCATTGCCAGTGCGGCCGAGCCTGTGGCGGGGTCTTCCGCGCAAACCGGCTCGGGCACGAAGACCCGAGCGCGGACTTCGGGCATTTGCGGAACGAACACTGCCACCCCGAAGACGCCGGCCAGTCCGGGCACCCTCTCGGCGAGCGCCGCAACCCTGTGCGGCAGGGCCTCGGCCGACTCCAGATCGGCGGCGCTCACCGGGAGGCAGGCGAACCCGAGCCCGGCCGATGCCAATCTCACGGGCCCCACTGCCGCGTCCGGAGCGAGCCCAACCGCTTCGCATACGAGATCCGGAACGACGGGCGGACCCACCTGGCAGGCCCGTTCCTCCAGTACGGCACTTTCCCCTGTCGGCCCCACCTGCGCGTGAACGATTCCGCCCCGAGTGCGCAGCGCCACCCGGCCGGGCTGGGCCAGGCCCTGCCGCACCGCCACTGCGGCTGCTCCCACGAGGGGATGACCTGCGAAGTCCAGCTCGACGTAGGGAGTGAAGATCCGCACCTCCACCTCTCCTCCGTCACCCCGGCGCAGGAAGACGGTTTCCGGCATGGCCAGGCGGGCCGCCAGGCGTTGCATCAGCGCATCGTCACATGCGGCAGCGCACGTGACCACTCCGAGTGGCCCTCCGGTCAGCGGCTCATTCCCGAACACTTCGACCAGTTCGAATTTCATGCACCCGTCATCGCCGGAGAAGGTCGAGTTGTCGCTCGTGAGTGTGGGGAGCGCGGGGGTGCCGGCGGAGTGGGTCGTCATCGCGGTTCTCTCTTCGAGTGGCTCTGCTGTCATCGGCTGGGCTGTCGTCCGTGGCTGCCGGGGCTGACGCTGAGCATGGTGATCATCGGGCCGGCGGGGTCGGTTCGTGGAGGACGGCCGAGGCGAGTGCCGAGTCCAGGGCGCCCAGGTCTGCACGCGCGGATCCGCGCTTGCGTCAGGGCTCCTCATGGATTGGACGTTATATCCAGTCTGGACTAAGTGTCCACCGGGGTTGCCTTCTCGCGAACGGTCCAGTGCGAGAGCAAGGTCGATCACGGGGTGCCGGACCCCTGTCGGCAAGTCTGTCCGAAGTGCGCTGACCGACCCGGACCTGCCGAGCGCGGACGTCCGCACCGCCCACTCCGCGCGTCCACCCTCGAAGGGCACACCGCGGCCCGCAAGGGCAAGGAGGGCGGCCGACCGCCCGTCATCACCGACGACATGGTGCACACCGTCCTGCGCCGCCGCGCGGGTGGCGGTCGGTCGAACAGATCCAGCCCGGCCTGATCATCCCCGCCGGCACGCGGAAGGGGCGGAACCCCTCCGTCGCGAGCATCTACCGGGCGCCGGCTGAGCACGCCAAGCGCGAGGTGTGCTCCGAAGCCGTCGAACAGGCCCACATCGACTTCGCCGTCCTCCGGGTCGGCCAAGTTCCCCGGGCCCCGCCTCGCTGTCCCGGGCCGAGTGCCACTCTTACTGCAGAGCACTGTCTCTCGCTTCGCCGTGGCTTCGGGGGAACAGGGCCGTGTACGGGGCGAAGCCGGCGCCGGGGCCCGACCGGTGAGGTGCGGGCCCCGGCGCGTGAGGGTCAGGCGCGCGGGAGCGGGGGTGCGGCGCGGCGTTCGCGCAGTGTCCGGAGCATCCGGCGGGTGGCCTTGGTCGCGACCGGGGGCAGGAGCTCCAGGGCGAGCCGCCGTGAGGTGGAGCGCTGGATCGGGCCCTTGACCTGGTAGTTGAGGCGCATCACCCGGGCGCCGGCGATGGTGTCCTCGTCGACGGTGTACCCCTCGGCCGGCCAGTCGCGCTTCCGCAGGACGGCCTGGGCGGCCGCCGCGTCGCCCCAGGTGCCGTAGAACTTCATCGGGGTGAGCAGGACCGGCCGCAGTCCGCCGGTGAAGACCGCCTCCCAGACCGCGGCGGAGACGCCCGGGGTGTGCTCGGAGCGGTAGTCGTCCAGGGCGACCACGCCGTTCTCGCCGAGCGCGGCCCGGGCCACCGCGATGTCCCCGGCGACGTGCTCGTAGAGGTGGGAGGCGTCGACGTGGACGAAGCGGCAGCTGTCCGCCCGGACGCGGCCGTCGGCCAGCACCGAGGTCGGGGCCTGCACTATCTCGGGCAGCTCGCCGTGGAAGGCGAGGTAGTTGGCCTCGAAGGCGCTGCGGGTGAGGGTCTTGCGGTAGGACATGTTCATCTCGGCGGCGTTGTCGGCGTCGCCCGCCTCGGAGTCGAACAGGTCGCAGACCGTCAGCCGCTCACCCGGCTGCAGGTGGTCGCCGAGCAGGACGGCGCTGCGGCCGAGGTAGCTGCCGAGCTCCAGGATGTCGCCGGTGACGCCGGCCGCGGTCTGGGCGGACAGCAGGTGGCTGAAGGCGGCCCGGTCGAGGCTGAAGAACCAGCCGGGAATGTCGTCCCGCTTCAGCGGCGCGGAGTGGACTGCGGCCTCGACCGCGGTCTCGGACATGGGCACGGCGGCCTCCAGGGGGACGGCGGGGCGCGGTGGCGGGTCACGCCCGCGGAGGGGGACGCCGAGGACGTGAGGCGGATCATCATAGCGACGCCGGGGCGGGGGAGAGCCAGATGCGGAACGGCCTAAATCCGGCTCTTCGCTCTGCCGTTCGACAGGGGTTCACGCCTTCGTTTTCGCTCCCGAATCTAGCCTTCCGAGAGCTCCGCCCCACCCGGCCGTTCCAGCTCCGCGACGGTCTCGGACAGCCAGGCCCGCTCGGCCGCCGTGGAGGCCCGGGCGACGAGCAGCATCCCGCGCCGGAAGGGGTTCGGCTCGCGCTCGGCGGTCACCGGCTGCCCCGTCCCGTCGTAGAAGAAGCTGCTCGGAGCGTCCAGGAAGGCCAGTCGGCGGCGGAGCACGGCGGCCTGCCGGGTCGGGTCGGCGAGATGGTGCAGGAACGTGGTGACGGTGAAGAAGCGGATCTGGTCGGTGATCTCGGCCTGCTCCGGGTCGGCCAGGCGGCGCAGCAGTTCGGCCCGCCCCTGCGCCGTCAGCTCCAGCGTCTGCCGCGGTGCGGCGCCGCTGCCCGGTTCGGTGCGGCGGTGCAGCAGTCCGGCCTTCTCCAGCCGGGCGATGGCGGGGTAGAGCGCGCCGTCGCTCACCGGTCGGACATGACCGGTCAGTCCGGTGATCCGGGACTTGAGCTCGTAGCCGTGAAGCGGCTGGTCGTACAGGAAACCGAGGATCGCGAGCGTCAACACGGCTGGAGCCCTTCGGTCGGAGTGCGCCCTGTGGAGTCGTCATGTTACCTCTTGTCGATGTGCCTCGAAACGATGTATCTCTATTCGAGGCAGGTCGAGAGGGCCGCAGCCGATCGAGGAGAGCCGAGGCGGGCCGGGGCCCGCCCGGTCACGTACGAGCACCACAGGGGAAGGGAGATTCCCAATGATGTTGTCAAGCCAGGGCGGTGACGCCTCGTGACTGCCTTACTGCGCTGGGGCGGCGTTCTTGGGCGCAACTGCATCGAAGGTGCGGCTGTCGCGTATGAGGGCCCAGAGCACGTTGAGACGGCGCCTGGCGAGGGCCAGGACGGCCT
>NZ_JBSFKI010000047.1:0-62135 GCF_053598475.1 Kitasatospora sp. NPDC001119 | reverse complement strand
AGCCGCCCCACCGCCCTCGCAGAGCACAAGAGAGGCCGTCACCCAACCATGGCACTCCGAATAGCCACCCATTCGAGTGAAGTGCAGAGAAGCACGGGCCAGTACAAGATCAAGCCGATCAAGGAGCAGGTCCGTGCCATGCTCGGCCACCCGTACCCGCAGCGGGTGCCGGCCGGGGTGTTCGTGGAGCAGTGGATCGGTATCTCCACGGACGAGTTCCACCGGGCGAAGGACGCCGATGTCGCCTACATGAAGAATCGTTTCCCTCTGATCGAGGAGGGGTTCTCCCGCGCGGACTGCCTGCGGCTGCTGCGCTCGCGCGGCTTCGAGTCCACGCCGAAGTCGAGCTGCCTGGGGTGCCCGTTCCACGGCAACGCCCAGTGGCGGGCCCTGCGCGACGGCTCGCCCGAGGAGTGGCAGGACGTCGTCGAGTTCGATCGCGCCATCCGCAACGGCAACGCGCGGGCAACCGCCGAGGGCACCCCGCTGCTGGGGCAGGCGTACCTGCACCGCAGCCGCCGACCGCTGGACGAGGCGCCGATCGACCGGGTCACCGCGCACGAGTGGGCGGGCCGTCAGACCGACGTCTTCGACGCGCTCGCGGACGCCGAGCTGGAAGCCGGTGACGCGGACGGCTGCTCGCCCTGGGCCTGCCGCGCCGGCCAGCCGGTCAGCGTCGGCCACGACTCCTTCGGGCTGGCGGCATGAGCCTCAGGGACGTTCCCGCCGCCGCCCCTGTCCGCTGACCGATCGCCTCCCGGAAGGTCCTCATGTCCGACACCAACTCGTCTGCTGCCCACCACCGTCCGGCCCCGCTGGCCGGGTCGCCGGTCGTCCGCCGGGGCGGCCAGTGGTGGCTGATCACCGGCGAAGGCTCCATCCTGGCTACCGACCCGACGTTCACCGGTGAGCTGGACCGCTTCGCCGCCGCGAAGGCCGCCGCCGACCTCGCGGTGGCCCAGCTCCGCGCCGACCGCGGCGCCCGTCGCCGCCGGAGCCGGTGATGGACCCGCTGCTCCAGGGCGAGCAGGCCGTCCTCGGAGCGGTTCTGCTCGACCCCCGCCAGCTTGGCGGCCTCGACTGGCTGGAGCCGCGCGACTTCTACCGGCCCGGCCATCAGGCTCTGTTCGCCGCGCTGCGCAAGCTCCGGGCCGAGGACCACCCGGCCCTCGGCACGGAGGGCGCGGTGCCGGTGGCGTGGCTGACCGACACCCTCACTGAGGCCGGCCAGCAGGTGCGCGGCCTCACCGCCTCCTACGTGCACACCCTCGTCGCCGCTTGCCCGCGCCCCGCCCACGCGCCGCTGTATGGGCGGATGGTGCTGGAGGGGTCGATCCACCGCACCGTCGCCGAGCACGCCGACCGCCTGCTCGCCGTCGCCCGGGAGGACGCCGGGCAGAACGAGGTCCACGGCACCGCCGCCCAGGCCGACGTGCTCTCGGGCGTCCTGGACGACCTCGCGAAGCGCTGGGGAACCCGCCCCCGGGTCACCGCCCCGAGGACACCGCCCCTCTCTGCCTCCGGACAGCCGCCCGCGGCGGCCCAGGCGGAGGACGAGCAGTTCCTGCTGTCCCTGCTCGTCCACCAGAACGGCGCGATCGGCGAGGTCTTCGACTGGCTGCGCCCCCAGGACTTCGCCCATCCCGGCCACGGCCAGCTCTACCGCTGCCTCGGGGCGCTCCACCACCGGGGCGAGCCGATCGACCCGGTCACCACGCTGTGGGAGGTCCAGCGGCGCGGCCTGCTCGCCGAAGGCACGCTCACCGAGGAACAGCTCGCGCCGGTGTTGCGCGACGGGGCAGCGGGTTCGGCCGAGTGGCTGGGCGAGCAGCTCCTGCGCTCCTCCCTCACCCGCACCGCCGCCGGCGCCGCGCAGCAGATCGCCGCCCATGCCGACGACCGGCGCCTCGCCCCCGGGCAGCTGATCGGCCACGCGCTCCACGCCCTCGGCCCGCTGGACGAGGTACGGGCCCGCTGGCGCACCGCCACCTCGCCTCCCGCACCGGCCCCGGCTGCCGCCGACCAGGCCGCCCGCGTCCAGGCCGCGCTCGCGCGAAGCCCCGCCCGTCCCCGTACGCGCGCAAGCCCGACACCGGATCGTGCGCTGGCCGCCGCACCGCCCTCACTCCATGCCCGTGAGCGCACCAACCCGACCCACCCTCACCGGAGTCTCTTGTGAACACCCCCGCCAGCGAGGCGCTCGCCCTGCACGCCCGGGCATGCGCCCTGCAGCAGCAGGAAGCACTGCTTCCCGCCGCCGGACAGGCCGAGGTGCCGGATGCAGTGCAGATCGGTCGGCAGATAGTCGCGCTCGGCACGCTCATCCGAGAGTTGGGCGGCGACTTCGCCGCCCGTGCCGCCAAGCAGCCCGTGCACCTCGATACGACCCGCGCCGCCATGGCGTACGCCGAAGCCGTCACCAGCCTCGGCGAAGCCTCCGCCGCTCTTGGAACGGTCGCCCGGCAGCTCGCCTTCCTCAGCCACACTGTCGAACAACACCAGCACCCCGTGGTTCGAAAGGCCCGTACGGAGGCGGTCCGGACGATCGAGCGCGCCGTCGAAACCGCCCGCGAAGAACTTCGCCACGGCGCTCAGACCCTGACCCAGACTGCCCGGCACATCCCGCCACCGTCCGCCGGTCCTCGCCAGCAAGCCGCTGCCAGCCGATCGGCTAACGCCACCCCGTCCATTCCAGCAGATCTGAACGGCCCCCGGCCGGCCCCGCCCGCACCTTCGGCTCACACCACCCGGAACCGGCGATGACGCCGATACTCACGGCTGCCCGCCCCGGGCCCCTGATCGGCAGTCTGTGTTCTGGGTATGGGGGGCTCGACCTGGGGGTCCTGGCCGCGTTCGGCGGCTCCGTCGCGTGGCACGCCGAGGTCGACCCGGGCGCCTCCAAGATCCTGGCCCGGCACTGGCCGGACGTGCCGAACCTGGGCGACGCCACCACGGTCAACTGGGCCGACGTTCCGCGGGTGTGCGTCCTCACGGCGGGCTTCCCCTGTCAAAGACGTCTCGGTCGCCGGCCGTCGCGCCGGACTCAACGCCGAAACCCGATCGGGCCTTTGGCTGCACGTAGCGCGTGCGGTCGAGGCCCTGCGTCCGCACCTCCTGGTGGTCGAGAATGTACGAGGACTGCTCACCTCCCCTGCCGTCGCCGCCTCCGCTGGCGACGTGGAACGCTGTCCGTGGTGTCTGGGAGACGCCCCAACTCAGTCTGATCTGCGGGCACTTGGCGCCGTACTCGGCACCCTGGCCCAGCTCCGGTACGACGCGCGATGGCTCGTGCTTCGCGCCTCCGACGTCGGCGCACCCCACCACAGGGCCAGGGTCTTCCTCACCGCCTGGCCCGCCGCCGACGACCTGCCTGCTGCCGACTCCCCGGACCTCGGACACCAACGGTCCGGGCCTGCACGGCGAGGGCGGCTTGGACCTGCGAACGGCGGTGACCCTGCTGCCGACGCCGAAGGCCAGCGATGGAACGAAGGGCTCGCCGAACCAGCGGTACGGCGGCGGGGACTTGAGCCTGCCCTCGGCAGCGGCCTCGCTCCGGCCCTCCTCATCCCGGAACCCGGCCTCGCGTTCCCGCAGGCGGCCGGTTCAGCCGGTGACGGCAGCGGTGGCCCTCCCGCTGTGGGGGGAGGTCGGGCCGCAGGACGGGTCGACCCCGGACGGTGGGGACCGTACGCCGGCGCCGTCGCCCGATGGGAGACGCTCACCCGCCCGGCGCCGCCGCCCACCGACGAAGGCGGGCGGCTGCGCGCGGAGTTCGTCGAGTGGATGCAAGGGCTCGCGCCGGGCTGGGTGACCGCCACCCCCGGGCTCGGCCGCCCGGCCCAGCTCACCGCCCTCGGCAACGGGGTCGTCCCCCAACAGGCAGCCAAGGCACTGGAGTTGCTGGCACCGGCCTTCGCCCGCTGCCCGCGCTGCCGTACCGGCTGAGGGGCTTCTACCTCCTTTTCCCGGCCGTACCAAATCCCGGAATCCGCGGACTCTTCTCCCCGCAGCCGCACCGACCCGAGGGGGCTGCCATGCCTGCACATGCCCCGGTCCGGCGCGCCCGCGCACCGCCGGCCGCACGACCGAAGGACCTTCTCCTTGAGCACCACCACCGCCTGCGGCCCTACCCAGGACAGCGGATACCGCGCTGTCCTGGGCTCGCAGCACGTCGCCCGCCTGCTGGGCGGCACCCTGATCGGCCGCCTGCCCACCGGCATGGCGCCGATCGCGATCCTGCTGCTGGTACGCGCCGAGCACGGCCCGCTCGCCCTGGCCGGAGCCCTCAGCGCCCTGTACGGCCTCGCCTCCGCACTCGGGCAGCCGCTGCTCGGACGCCTGGTCGACCGCCACGGCCAGACCCAGATCCTCGTCGCCGCCACGGCCACGGCGAGCACGGCGTTCCTGCTGCTGCCGTGCACCGGCCCGGTGCGCCACCCGGTGCTCGCCTCGCTCACCGTGCTGGTGGCGGGGCTGGCGACGCCGCCGCTGGAGGCAGGTCTTCGGGCGCTGTGGCCGGTGCTGCTGCCCGACGCCGAACGCCAGCGCACCGCGCTCTCGCTGGACAGCAGCACCCAGGGCCTGGTGTTCGTCGCAGGGCCGTTGCTGGCCACCAGCTTCGCGGCCGGTGCCGGAGCGACCACCGCGCTGGTGGCGACCGCGGCGCTCGGGCTGCTCGGCACCGGTCTGGTCGTCACCGCCCGCCCCTCCCGCGCCTGGACGCCAGCGGAGTTCACCGAAGCGGTGCACTGGACGGGGCCGCTGCGGGTGCCGGGTCTTCGGGTGCTGTTCGCCGCGCTGATCGGCACCGGTGTCGCGCTCGGCGCCGTCAACGTCCTGGCGCTGTCCGCCGCCGAACGCCACCACGCCGGGTGGCTGGCCGGGGTGATGCCGGCCGCACTGTCCATCGGCAGCATGCTCGGCGGCCTCGCCTACGGCCGCCACGCCTGGCCCGGCGCCCCCGCCAAGCACCTGGTCGCAGCCTCGATCGGCTTCGCCGCCGGATGGCTGCCGCTGCTGCCCGACCCCGCGCCCGCCGTCGCCGTCCTGGGCGCCGTGCTGCCCGGCACCTTCCTCGCGCCGCTGCTGACCGCCGCGTTCCTCACCGTCTCTCGCCTCGCTCCCGAGGGCGAATCGACCGAGGCGTTCGCCTGGCTGATCGCCTGCATCGGCGTCGGCCAGGCCGCCGGCACCGCCCTCGCCTCCCTCACCACCGCCCCGCTGCTCGTCGCCGCCGTCCCGCTCGCCGGGGCCGGTGCCGCGCTGTGGCTGCTGCACCGCTTCAACGCCCGCCTCTCCGCCTGACCCTCACCCGAAGGACACCGCTGTGAACACCGACCTCTTCGCCACCGCAACGCCCGCCACCCGCATGCACGTGGTCTGGGACTGGAACGGAACGGTCAAGGACGACCTCGACGACCATGTCGACGCCCTGAACGAGACCCTGCCCGCCCTCGGCGGCGCCCCGGTCGACCGCGAGACGTACCGGGCCAAGCACACCGTGCCGATCCCCAACTTCTACGCCCGCCTGCTCGGCCGCACCATCACCGAACAGGAGTGGATCTCCAGCGACAACGCCTTCCTCGCCCACCTGCGCGCCCGGCCCGTGCAGGTCCGCGAAGGCGCCGCCGAGCTGATGACCGCACTGCGCGATGCCGGCCACACCCAGTCGCTGCTGTCCCTGTGCCCGCACGACACCCTCGTACGCGAAGTCGAGCAGGCCGGCATCGGGCACTTCTTCACCCGCTTCGAGGGCCGCACCGGCCCCTCCGGCGGCACCAAGGCCGCCCCGCTCGCCGCCCACCTCGAAGCCCTCGGCCTCACCGAACAGACGCACCGGGTGCTGCTGGTCGGCGACGCCATCGACGACGCGGACGCCGCCCACGCCAACGGCGCGTACGCGGTGCTGCACACCGGCGGGCTGCACCACCCCGCCAAGCTCGCCGCCTCCGGCCACCCGCTCACCGCAACCCTCGCCGACGCCGTCACCCTGGGCCTGCGCTTCATCCAGGACCACGGCACCCAACTGGCCTGCGCCTAGCACGAATCGGCGGCCCGACCAAACCGCCGATCCTGCGGATTCTGTCTCCCACGACCGCGCTTCACCGGAGCCCTGCCATGACCCGAAGAAGACCTTCCGGCCTCGTCTTCCCCGTCCGTCCGAATCCCCTGGATGTGCCATGTCCGAGTCCGTCCCGACGCCGGGCTCCCCCGAGCCCTCGCCGATCCGCATCGCCGACGAGGACCTCGACGACCTCGTCAGCGCCCTGACCCGCACCATGGCCGAGGTCCGCCAGCACGGCGTGATCCTCGACCGCCTCGGCTCCGAGGCCGACGACGAAACGGGGTCCGGCTCGACCGGGCCGGACCCCGGGGCCGGGGACGAACCCGGCTCCGCCCCACCGCTGTTCATCCTCGCCATGGGCGGCGCGCAGTACGCCGCCGAACTGGCCGAGCTCTCGTTCTGGGTCACCCACATCCTGCTGCCCGTCTACGGCCGGGAGATCGGCTCCACCCGCCCCTGGTGCGCGAGGTGGCACGAGCACCCCGAGGCCGTCGCCCGCCTCCACGCGCTGTGGCTGGCCTGGCAGCAGCTGACCGCCGCCGAGGCCGGCCAGAGCGGCCCCTCGACGTGGCACCGCGACCACCTGGACCACGCCCTCGCCCAGCTCCGAGCGCCGGACGGCCCGTTCGCGGCGTGCGCCACCAGCCCGGCCCGTCCCGCCCACCGCATCCTGTCCACCCCCGACCAGCTGGGACTCGCCGCATGACCGCCGACTTCGACCTCGGCGGCCTGTCGCCCGCCGACGAGCGCTCCGGCCTCCTGCGGGACATCGCCGGGGAGAGCGACCTCGACTTCCTGGCCCGGCACGACGTCGGCGATCGCAGCTACCTGCTCGCCTTCGACAACGGGGCCGCGTGGGGCCCGGGACGGAGCCTGCCGGACCTCTTCACGTTCGACGTCCGGCGCGACCAGGCCGAGGGCACCTTCGCACTGGACGGCGCCGCGCACGCCAACGTGGCGTTCGCACAGAAGTGGCTCGCCGAACGCGGCTGCCCGCCCGCAGCGATGACCGTGGACGGCGACCTCATCGGCGCCGACGAACTCACCTACCGCATCGAGAACCAGATCCACAGCGCCGGCGAACGCTACGACCTCATCGACCTCACGGCCGCCCGCGAGAGTCCGGGCGAGGCATGGACCCTGGTCACGGACAGGAACGCCGCCGAACTGCCCGTCCGGCTCTTCATCGAGCACTCCGACGCCGAGCAGAACACCTACACCATCCGCGAGGGCGCCTTCCCCGACCGGGCCGGCGCCGAGGCGTGGCTGGCCGCGCGGAACACCCCGCTGCCCGAGCCACCCGAGTACCGCAACGGAGCCGACGCGCTGCGCACCCGCGCCGCGCTCGCCCGCAGCGCCGCCCCGACCGCTCCCGGCGTCGCCGAGATCGTGGCCGCCGCACCCGCGGCAGCCGCCCTCGCGCAGCCCGACCGGGGGCGCTCGCTGTGAGCCGCGCCAAGTTCGCGTTCTCCGCCCACCCGGACGCGATCTCCGACCTGCGCCAGCTCCCCGACGCCGTCCGCGACCAGGCGCTGCTGCACTTGCAGGACCTCGTCCACGGCGAGCGGGTCGCCAAGCGCCTCGAAGGGCGGCTGGAGGGCTGCCACAAGGTCTACCTCGGCGTCGGCGACCAGTTCGCGAGCCACCGCCTGGTCGTGCAGTTCCGCACCTCCCCGCCCGAGTCCCAGCACCGGCGCGAGGTGCACCTCGTGGCCGCCGGACCCCGGCTCGACTACCAGGTGTACCGCTCCGCCCAGAACCGCCTGGGTCGCACCGGGCTCAACCTGCCGACCGGCCTCGGCCCGGCCGAGGAAGCCCGCGTGCGAGCCGCCCGCGCCCAATCCGTACGCCCCGTACAGGCCGGCAGCGCCAGCCCCGCCTACACCACCGCTTCCCCCGGCTTCGCACCGAGCGCCGCCGCCCGAAGGGCCCGATGATGACCACCCCTACCTCCACCCCCACGCACGCCGACCTCGCCGTATGGCTCGTCGAAGCCGCCGAGGCCGTCTCCGGCCTCACCACCGCTCGGCATGCCGCCCCGCCCGCGCGTTCGCACCTCCACCCCGTCCTCGGGCCGCTCGCCACCGGGCCGAAGGTGATCACTGCACTCGCCGACCGGCTGGAGAACCTGCTGGAAACGCGGCGGTCGGCCACCCCGGCCTCCCTGTTCACCCTCGCCTCCTACGTCTCCGCCCTGGGCTGGCTGACGGAGTCGCTCGCCGACCTCACCCAGGTCGTCGACGCCCTGGTCGCCGAGGCCGGCCACCCGGCCGACGACAGCACTTCCGACTTCGACCTGGCGGACTACGCCCCGCAGGACCGGCAGGCCATCGCCGCCCTCGCCGCCGAGGCGGCCCTGCCGCCCGGCCTCTACCTCCAGCTCCTGGGCCAGGCCCTGCTCGCCCGCGCGGAGTTCACGGAAGCGTGCACGGAGATCATCGGCGCCCTGACCGAGGACGCCCACCGCCTCCTGAACGAATCGGTCAGCGCCGTACGCCTCGACGACGAGGGCCCCGACAGCCTGCCCACCCTGGTCCGCTCCCTCCTCACCCGGATGGAGGCGGCCCCGTGAACCCGCACAACCCGCACACCCACCCCGGCGCCCACCTCGTCTACGAACGGCTCGGCGCAGGCGATGCCGGGGAGCTGTCCGGACGGCACCCGTACCAGAGCCCGCTGGCCCACCTCGCCTCGATGGTCGCCTCGTGCGCCCGAGACGTCGACCGGCTCCACCAGGACCTCACCGAGCAGGCGAAGACGGTGATCGAGCGCCTGCAGCCGATCGCCCGCGGCGACCACGCGAGCATGCGCGGCGTCAACGGCATCATCCAGTCCGCAGGGCTCCAGGTCGAGTTGCTCACCGCCCGCAGGGGAGCGGCCTACGGGCAGCTCGACAAGGTCCTCAGCGCCTACGAGCGCGGCGCCGAGGCCGACCGGCCGACCGCCACGCCGCAACTCCGGCGCGACTCCGCGCACACCAACGGCGCCACGGCCCCGGCCGACCAGCAAGCGCGCCCCGCCACGGCCGCCTGGGACGACGAACAGGGCTTCGCCCGGGCAGCGTTGCAGGCGATGGAGCACGGGGACCTGTGGCTGCGCGAGAGCGTGCACGGCGACAAGGACGTGATCCGGGGCTCCGGGCTCGGCGCCCCAATCGAGGCCGAGACAGTCGAGCGGCTGATCGGCGCCGGTCTCGTCACCGCCGACGCCAGCACCTCCGCATCCCGGATGGGGCACATGCTCTCGCTCACCGCCGAGGGCGAAGCAGCCAACGCCGCCGCCCGCACGGAGCGGCTTCGCCAGGTCGCCGCCCTCTACCGCGGCACCGCCCCCGCTGCGGCGGGCCCCGCCCAGGCAGTGCCATCGCCAGGAGCGGCACACCCCTCCGTCTCCGCCCGTACCCGTTGAGCAAGGAACTCCCGGCCATGTCCGCCCAGATCACCCCCATGAGCACCGCCGACGCGCAGCGCGTCGAGACCGTCCTGCACCGGATCGCGCCGAAGTGGACCACCCATGTCGTCCACACGATCGCCAAGTACGGCCCGGAGATGCGGGTTGCCGACGTCGCCCAGCACGTCACGGCGCTGTCCCCGTCGTACGTCAGCAAGCGGTTGGCGTCGATGTCCGAGGCTGGCCTGGTGACCCGCGACGGCGCGTTCGACCGTGCCTCGCCCTACCGGCTCTCGTCCTCCGCCCGCACGCTCGGCCCGGTCTACCGCACTCTCGCCCAGTGGTCGTCCGACCACATCGATCACACCCCGCAGGGCCGGTACGACCGGATCGAGGACGCCCTGCAGCGCCTGCAGCTGCCCGGTACCACCGAGACGGTCCGCCTATTCGCGGAGCACGGGAGCATGCGCCTGCCCCAGCTGGCCGAACGCCTCGGCACCTCCGAGCAGTTCGCCGCAACCCGGCTGAACCGCATGCAGGCGGACGGGCTCGTCGCCCGCACCGGCGACCGGCACGGCGCCCCGTACGTCCTCACCGACGCCGGAGAAGCCCTCGGCCCGGTCCACACCGCCCTCCAGCAGTGGGACAGCCGGCACACCACCGCCCTGGCCCCGGTGGTGCCGGCCGCCGAGCGCACCCTCAACTCCCCCGCGCAGTCCGCACGGACCGCGGCGGCACTGCGGCGCAGTGCCGCCCCCTCCTCCCTGTTCAGTCACCCTCCGGTACCGCCGCCGCGTGTCCCCACAGCTGTCACGGCGGCCTCCCACCCCTCGCGCGGCCGGTGACTTCGCGAGCTGCGGAACCGGAACGGATTCCGTAGCCGAACCACCGGGCCGGGCCGAAGGCGCTCTGACGGCTCCCGTGCCGGTCGCCCGTTCCGCCCGCTGACGCCCCACCACCACACCGGAGAACACCGTGCCCGACGCCACCGCCCTCGACTGCGCGGACGCGATGATCGAGAAAGCCTGGGGGCGGCCGATCGCCGATCTGGAGAAGTCCGCATCCCGCCTGGCCGCCGTGGACCCGATGCTGCGCTCGGCCATGCACCACCGGGCCCACCTCTTCGTCGTGTCCAACTCCATCGCCGTGCACCAGGATCGGCTCCACGCCCTCACCCGGCCCGGCCATGTTCCGGCCTTCTACGACCTTGACCGGATCACCGCATCGGCGAGCGCCCTGCGGACGGCCTACGCCGAGAGCAACACGGCCGTCCAGATGATCCGCCACGTTGTCGACGCCCGTGAGCACGCGTTCAACGCCGAAGGCGGCCTGGACGCCGAACGAGTCCGGGCCGCCACCGCTCGCACCTCGCGGGTGCCTGGCCCCCTCGGTCCGTCTGTCGACCGGCCCGCCCCGCCGGCTGCCGCCCCGGCCCCGCTGGTGGCGAACCGAAGGTAGGCGGCGGTCAGTCGTCGGCCCTGTCGTGGTGGGCGCCGGGGTCGGTGCCCACCACGCGGGCCAGTTCCTCCAGGGTCAGCTCCACCCGCCGGCCGTCCGCCAGCCGCTCCTCGACCGCCACGGTCTGCTCACGCTCGACCCGGCCCGCGGCGACGGCCCACTGGCCCTCGGCGATCATCGCGACATCGCCCATCGTCCACGCCCGGCCCGCGCTGCGGATCTTGCGCTCCAGCGCCGCCATGTCCCGGCCTCTGTTCGGCACCAACGCCTTCGTCCCCCTCCGACCCTGTACGGCTCCGCGCCGCAACCTCGGTTCAGCACCCCGCGCCCCTGATCCATTCCCGTCCGGTTCGCCCACGGCTGTGACCGTTCGCGATAGTTGGCGGACTGCCTCCGGAATCCTTGCAGGTCACGGCGTTTCTGTTCGTCGCGGTTGGCGAGACCTGTTCACGACTGTTGGCGGATCGACGACCAGTGGACGGGTACGGCGGTTGGCCACCCAGGTCAGCTGCGTGGCGGGACCGCCGCCCGGGGCTGAGCGTCTACGAGGACGGGTAGTTCCAGGTCACGATCACGCACCCACCGCGCGCCGTCGCGCCGTCGGTGGTCGACGTGCCGCCGGAGCCGCCGGCCGCGCCCCGGCCCGCTCTCTTCGGGATGAGGCCGTCGGGGAGGCCGGGGAACCAGGGGCGCACGCCCGCCGTTCCGGCCGTGTACTTGTCGGCGTCGCCCCCATTCGTGCCGTTGGCCACCGTCCCTGTCGTGGTGACGTCCGTGTTGTTGTCGCACTGGGCGCTGCCGCCTGCGCCGGCGTGGCCTCCGATCGGGGTCTTCCTGGCGTCGCTGCCGCCTTGGCCGCCGCGGGCTCCGCCGTGTCCGGAACCGCCACTGCCGCCGCGCGCCGGGCCCTCGCCCGGTGCCCAGCCAGCGCCCCCACCGCCGCCTCCGCCGCCACCCGCTGCGCCGACGCTGACGACATCGCCGCTGGCCTTGCCCAGGACGAAGAAGGCCGCTGAGCTCCCGCCGCCGCCTCCGCCCCCTGCGCCGCCGCCGTTGTTCCGGTTGCCCGGGACGCCTCCGCCTCCGCCTTCCGCCCCTCCCTTGCCGCCGCCGCCCGCGAACTCGCCCTGCCGTCCGCCCTTCTGCCCTCCGCCGCCACCGCCGCCGACGCGAACCCCGATCGTCCTGAGGTCGGCCGGGAACTTGGTGACGGTGCAGTCGGCGATGCCGGCGCCTCCGCCACCGCCCCCTCCGCCACCGGTGCCGGTGCCCTCCCGCCCGGCGCCTCCGCCGCCGCCCCCTCCGCCGATCATCGTGACCGTGAACGAGTCCACGCCCTTGGGCAGGTCGAACTCGTACCAGCCCGGCTCGTCGAACTGCCGCCAGAGCAACCCCTGCTTGCCGGTTCCGGCGTGCGCGGGCGAGGTGCCGAGCCCACCAGCGAGCACGGCCACCGCGATGGCCGCACCCGTGAATCTCCACCGCTGCGATGTCGTCGTCATGGATGCCCGTCCTGTCAGTCGGTATGCGGACCTTCATGATCGCGGGGGATCGCCGCCAGACGTCTGACATCCGCCTCGGTTCACACGAACGGGGATCACGAAGACGACCGTTGCCGCAGGCGATTGGCGAGAGCGCAGCGAAGTGACAGCTCGACACAACCGCGAAGACGCAGTGACTGTGCGCTGCGGATGGCCAGGGTTTTTCCCGCTACCTGGCCACTGGTCTTGGCGGCGTCTGGGAAGGGCGGAGTCCGAAGTCACCGGCGTCACGAATGTTTGGCCTGTCCGCCTGCGCCGTACCTGAAGGTGATATCTCGTCACTTTGTGTAGGTTTTTATGCGTACGACGCCGAGGTTTGGGCATGGTCAGCGCCGGGGGCCGTCAAGGTCCCTTCGGTTCGCGTCTACAGCGGGCTGTTGAGAAGGTGCTGGTCCAGCGAAGAGGAGTCCTTCATGACGGGTCAGTCGCCCGACGCCGTGCAGCAGCAGGTGCAGTTCCCCATCACCGAGTCGTTCACCGGCACTTCCCCGGCGAATCCGCACTGGCGGCTGCTGGGCAGCGCGCGGATGAACGAGGGCGCGCTGGAGCTGACGCCGAACACCGCGTCGAAGGCGGGTACGGCGTTCCTGGACCAGCCGTTCTCCTCCTCGCTCGGGGTGAGCATCGACTTCGACTACTCGTGCGAGGGCGGCGGGGCCCAGGGCCTGGGGGACGGGTTCAGCCTCTACCTGATCGACGGGAGCCGCACCACGGAGCCGGGGGCGCGCGGCGGGGCGCTGGGCTACTCCTTCATCAAGGACAGCTTGGTCAACCTTCCCGGTATCACGGCCGGCTATGTGGGGGTCGGCTTCGACAACCACGGGAACTTCGCCGCCCCCTCCACCGGCCCCGGCGGTCCCGGCCGCAGCCCCAACACTGTAGGTGTGCGCGGCTCCGGGGACCTGCTCACGGGCTTCGCCTGGCTGACCGGTGTCGAGGTGCCGGGCGGGTTCCGGGGCGGCTGGGAGGTGGGGGCCCATCTGCAGGTGACCGTCATCGGCGGGCGCCTGACGGTGCGGCGCTCCAGCGCCTCGGACCCCAACGGCGCGGTGGTGATCGACAATCTGGACTTGGCGTCCGGGCCGGGCCAGGTGCAGATGCCCGCGACGTTCAAGCTCGGGTTCGCGGCAGGCACCGGCGGCGCCACCGCAGCCCACCGCATCCGCAACCTCACCGTCGCCCTGCCCGTCGCCATGCCGCTGGAGATGAGCGGCCCGCTGACCGCTCAGGGCGGCCACCGGATCTCCTACACCGTCGGTGTCCAGAACTACGGGCCCAACGACGCCCCCGACGCCGTCGTGCGCGCAGAGGTGCCCGTCCAGCTGGTCGACGTGGAGGTGACGTGCCGCGGGGAGAACGGCGCGGTGTGCGGCGCGGGGGCCGCCGACGGCGAACTCCGCCAGCCGCTCAGCCTGCCCAAGGGCAGCAAGGCGGTGATCACTTTGCGGGGAACCGTCGAATCGCACTACGAGGGTGACTTCACCGTCACGAGCCGGATCACCTCGGACACCCGTGCCAACACCGCGGCCCAGCAGTCCGCCCAGGTCACCACCACCGCCGAACTGCCCCTGATCAGCGTCGATCAGGAGATCGCCGGGCAGTGGGACCAGACCTGGCCCGAGAACGCCAAGGGCTGGCTCGTCAGCTACAACCTCATGCTGGCCGCCAACGAACACCGCGTGACGGCCTGGGAGATCGCCTTCGACGTCCCCGCGCGCACCCGCGTCAACCCCGCGCAGAGCCAGTGGTACCGGGTCATCAAGGACGGCCTGGAGGGAACCGTCGTCCTGGGCTCACCCAACGACGGCTCCCACACCATCGAGCCCGGCACCCCGCTGCCCGTCCACGTCCAACTGCTCTACCCCTCCCAGTACGACGCCGGCGACGGCCGGCTCCGCGGCCTGTACGCCGTCGAGGTCGCCAACCCCTGACCCCATGAAGCAGCACAGGGCCGGATCCGCCTCGCGGCAGCGCGTAGCCCGCGAGGCGGATGCTGCCGCTGGCCATGACCCGACCTGTCGGTCACGCCCGTGTGCCGGTGTCCGCCCTCGCTACCGGACCCCGATGGTGACGCCGCTGCCCAGTAGCGGGTCCGTGACGGCCGGGCCGACGAAGTCGAAGTTCCTGCCGGAGGCGGCGACGGAGTTCCGATCGGTCGTCGAGGGGATGACGGTTCCGGAAGTCACCAGCGTGTACGCGCGGGCGAGTGCTTCGAGGGCTGGGGAAGCATGGCCGGGGTTGTTGGCTGCGACGTGTTCGGCTTCGCGGCCAATGGCCCGCAGCAGCGCGTCGCGGGCGTCGACGACCGCAGCTGGCTGAGTCACCTGGACCACGGTCGCGGGGATCTGCTCAATGCCGCCGTTGTCGGCGGTCTCTGTGGCGGGTGCGTTCTTGTCGGTGGTCACGAGTGCTCCTCAAAAATGAACGAGTCAGGTCGAGCGCAGCAGTTCGCCCGATGCTTTCAAGATCATTCACTGTCGTCCGTCAAGCCACAACGATCCCTGCGGTACTGATGCACGCTCGCGCCGGGCACGTACCGGGACAGGACTTCGCTTCCACCCTCGAACTTCCACCGGTTCCACGGCGCGCCGAGCACCCGGGTGTCGCCGCTGTCCGGGACGGCTACGTCACGACGTTCATGATGGCATCGGTCAGGCTCAGCAGCGGCCCATTTCACGTGGTTCCCGGTACCGCCGGGCGAAAGCCCTTGAACCGGGACTCCGGGCAGCGTCGGGTGCTGGCCGGGTGAGGTGCTCAGGCAGACCAAGTAGCACGGAAGCCTTGGCCATCAACTCTGAAAGATGGCCGTCTACCGTGCACAGTCACACGCAGCTCCGGCAGTCGTCTCAGCGCCCCGCCATCTGTCGTGAACAACCGCCAACTATCGCGAACGGTCACAACGGCAGAGCACTGGTCCCGAAAAAAGGACTACCAACTTCGGGACGCTGCATGTCAAAGTATCGGTGTCGCCGAAAACCGCAGGTCAGCGAAGGGACACGCCGCGAACACCCGGCACGTCGCCCTGTACCCGCTCATCGTCACCGCCACCACTGAACACCGCGCTGCCCGCCGCTTCCTTGCCAGCCCGGCCTTGCGGGTCGTCCGCGCGGACGAGGTCCGCCCCGGCGACCTGATCGTCTCCGCCTTCGCACTCGCCGCTCCAGGGCGCCTGCGCCGCACGGACTACTTCGCCTGTGGCCCCTACCCGGCCGACCCCGGACCGTACGACCCGACGTGCGGATGTGGCGTCTGCGGCCTGCCCGAGGTCGAGGGCCCGCACGGGACCGTGGTCCTCACCCGGGGCTTCCCCTGGGAGTGCTGCGACCCGTGGCCCGCCGACGAACCCGTCCTCGTCGATCCCCGAGGCTCCATGCCCGCCCCGACGATTCCGCCCACCGAGAGGGTCTGAATGACCGTCCACCGCGCCCCGCTGACCAACCACCACGCCGACCACAGCCTCTGCCCGCCCGAGCACAAGCACGCCAGCTCCGGCAAGCCGCTCCACCCCGACTGCCCCGGGCGCTCCTACTCCCAGGCCGTCTGCACCTGCGGCGACTGGGAGTTCAAAGGCACCGGCAAGGGCTACGTCGACGAGTCCCGCAAGCGGCACCTCGCCACCCACCCCAAGCCCCACCCGAAGGGCCCGGCCGTCCTGCGCGACCGGCTCCGCCTCGACCTCCCGTGACCGCCGCCCATACCCACCACCGCCTCTCTGCTCGGAGACCCGCAATGCCCCAGTACCTGACCGTCGCCCACCTGATCGCCCAGCTCCAGACCGTCGACCCGAACCTGCGTGTCCGTCTCGCCGTCAACCCGGACTGGGCCTTCGCCCACTACATCGGCACGGACGTCGTCGTCCACGACGGCATCGCCTACCTCGCCGAAGACGGCCAGGAGAGCTACCTGCCCGCCGCCGTCCGCGACGAACTCGCCTGGGCCTGAACCACCGCCCGCCCGAAGGAGACCCGCATCCCGACCACCCACCGCCGCACCCGCACGCAGCCGCTCGACCGGCTCGCGCTGCACCCCGTACCCCACTGGGCGAGCGGAGCGCTCGTCCGCCGCGTCCCCACCGACCCCGGCCAGCCGATCGAGGTCCTCTGGCTCCCCGCCACCACCACGAGACTCCCCTTCGGCCGCATCCTGCTGCGGTGGGAGAAGGCCCCCGAGGCGGGCTGGGACGTCACCGCCCGCCTCGGCCTCGCCACCGCCGACGTCCGCCTTGCCACCTGGCCCGCTGCCAGCGACGACTGGCCCCGTCTGGTGCGCCCCACCCTGGACGAGGTCACCGGCCTGTGTTCCGCCCTCGCCGTCGCCACCGCCGCCCTCGAACTCGCCAACCGCCTCGTCGACTCCTGAACAGCACCGCACAAGGCCGCCCCGCGCTGACCAGCCGGGGCGGCCTCGCCGTGCACCCACCCGACCGGCGGCGCGTACGCTCATCACCGGAACACCGAGGATTAGGACACGCGCATGGCCGACGACCAGCAGCTCTGGGGCTACGCCGAGGTCGCCGCGCACCTGGGCATCAGTGTCGGCGCCGCCCGCAACCGCAAGAACAGGGGCACCCTGCCCGATCCCGACGACACCAGCGTCCCGGACCGCCCCCGTTGGAAGCCGTCCACCTTCCAGGACTGGACGCCCCCTGGCCAGGGCCGCCGCAGCGACCTGCTCGGCAAGCCCTCCGAGCCCGCGTCCGGCTGACCCGCGCCACTCGCCACCGAGCTTGAAGGGGAGTACCTGCCGATGCCCGACCGCCTGGTCCGCGGCCCCGCCGCGCTGACCGCCTGGTGCTCCACCGCTGTGATCGGCGCCGCCACAGCGATCAGCGCTGCGGTGACCGGCGCCCACGGGGTGTGCGCCGCAGGGCTGTTCGCCCTCGGGGGTGGCACGCTGGCGGCCTACCGCACCATCCGCACCGCCGAGAACCGGACCGACCGCGCCGTCCTCGACCACCTGCAGCGTAGGCCCGGCCTTAGCCCTGAGGAACTCGCCGCCGGCCTCGGCCTGCGCCTGGCCGCCGTCCGGCTCAGCCTTCAC
Organism: Kitasatospora sp. NPDC001119; assembly: GCF_053598475.1. Taxonomy (NCBI): domain Bacteria; kingdom Bacillati; phylum Actinomycetota; class Actinomycetes; order Kitasatosporales; family Streptomycetaceae; genus Kitasatospora; species Kitasatospora sp. NPDC001119. The sequence goes on along the minus strand of NZ_JBSFKI010000047.1, from coordinate 44,642 downwards.
CGACTGGCCACTGCCCGCAGACTCCCCCCGACAGCACCTCTCGATTCGGGACACTGATCCAAAGCGCGAAGGACCGCCACCGACGTGGGTGGCGGTCCTTCGCGCTGCCCGGCCTAATCCAGGTAGACGCCAGCGAAGGTGCCGTCGAAGCCGAGGGCCACCCTCGCGGCGTCGGTGTCGGAGTGGTGGGTCCAGGCCGGGTTGGCGATCATCGCGTCGAAGTCCTTGCGGGTGATCTCCGGTTCCAGCCACTCGTTCCCGCAGCGGCAGCGGACCCACACGTTGCGACGGTGGTTGAGCAGCAGCCAGTCTCGGCGGGCCCGGCAGGCGGAACACGTCACCGGTATGCCGCACAGCGCGAGTTCGGTCGGGTGGAGCAGACCGCGGACGGCCTCCGGGCCGCTGGGGGTCTGGGTCTCGTACTCCAGCTGCAGGAGCGGGTCGGAGCCGGCCGGGACCGGGGTGGTGATCGGGGCCGGGGCGGTGGTGGTGTTCTCGGTGGTTCTGGTCACGGGCTCTCCGTTCGTGGTGCTCGGGTACTTGCGTAACACCTGGTGGAACCGGGTGTCGAGGGGTTCCGTGATGGCTGCTCGGCAGGCTGCCGGTTCAGCGGCGCGGTGCCGGGCGGCGCGGGTCGGTCGCGGGCTGGGCCGGTGCCGGCTGCGCGGTGCGCGCCTGTGCCGGTCCGGTCCGTGTCCGGGGGCTGGGGGACGTACGAGGGTGTTCGGGGTTGGCGGGCAGGTCGGCGAGGCGGCGGATGCGCCAGACGATGACGTCGGTGGTGTTGCGGGCGGTTTCCAGCTCTCGCCGGTCGACGGCCTTCTCCAGGAGGACCTTGGGGTCGTGGCCGGCCTTCTCCGCTTCCGCGAGGACGGCGGCCAGGGCGTCGTGCTCGCGGGCCGGGCCCTTGGGGCTCCCGGCGGTGCCGAGGACGGTGTGGATGGTGGTGTCGTGGCGGCGGCGCTCGCCGTCCGGGAGGGCGCGGCCGATCTCGCGCATCGTTCGCATGGGGGTGGCGGCGGCCTGCTGGTAGGCGGAGCGCAGGTGCTCGGCGGCCTGGCGGGAGGCGGCGGCCTGCTGGGCGTGACCCCGGGCGGAGTGCCAGCGGGCAGCCGCCAGGGTGACCAGGACGAAGGTGGACAGGACCATGGCGGTGGCGCCGCCGTCCTCGCCCCGGCCGAGCGCGCTGCCGGCATGGACGATTCCGCGGGCGGCCGAGCGCAGGGCCCGGATGTCGGCGTTCTCGGCGCGGACCTGGCTGCGGGTGGCGCGCTCGAAGGCGCGGGCGGCTTCCCGCAGTTCGGCGCGGGTGGCGGCCGGGGAGGTCTGGGCGAGGGCGTCGAGGATCTCCCCGGCACCGACGAGGTGAGCAGCGGCGGCATCGTCATCGTCCTGGTCGAGAACGGCGGCGGCACGCTCGGCGGCGCCGGCGGCGTCCCGGCGGCGCCGCGCGGGAGTGGAGCGTCCGGTGCGGGCCCGGTGGCTGCCCGGTTTCGTGGTGCCGGTGGTGGATGCGCTGTCGAGGCGAAGGCGGATGCGAGGCAGGGAGAGGTCGGGTGCGAGTTTGGACCCGGAGAACCAGATGGGCTCGCCGGTGCGGTTGCGGTCGCCGGGCAGGGCGACGTTGTAGCCGGTGAGGTCACCGGAGGGCAGGTGGCGGAGCTTCACCCGCAGGCCGGCCTCGCGCAGGCGGGTGAAGAACTCCTCCTCGCTGTCGGCTCCGGCGACGGCCTGGCGGACAGCGTCGCGCAGGGTTTCGCGCGGGGTCTCGGTGCGGCCGGTGCGTTCGGCCTTGAAGCGCTCGGCGCTGGTGGGGTTCTTGGCGGCGGTGCCGTCGCCGGGGTTGAGCCGGCGCAGGCCGTACTCCTTCTCGATGAGGCGGGCCTCGGCCTGGGCCTTGCGCCGGTCGAAGGAGAGGTTGGCGAGGCGGCCGTCCTGGCGGACGAGGGTGGCGGCGATGTGGATGTGGTCGTCGGCGTGGCGGACGGCGACCCAGCGGCAGGCGGTGGTGTCGCCTTCGGGGGCGATGCCGGTGGCGTGGACGATGCGGCGGGCGATGTTCGCCCAGTCGTTGTCGTCGAGGTGACGGTCGCCGGGGTCGGCGCGAACCGAGCAGTGCCAGATGGTGTCGGCGGGGGCGCGGTCTGCGATGGCTTTGACGGGCTGGTCGAGTTGGGCGGCGAGTTGGGCGATGGTGTGGTGTGGGTTGCGTCCGGGGTCGGGGGCGAAGTCGTTCCACGAGGCGACGAGGTGCTGGTCGGTGTGTTCGTCGCGGCGGCCCGGTCCGTAGAGGTAGCGGATGAGGCCGTAGGTGCCACCGGTGCCGGTGCGGATCTTGGGGATCACCGGCGGACCATCCAGGCGACGGCGTCGTCGACCGCGGCGATGGAGGCTTCGACGCGGCGCAGGAGCTGGCGGAGGTCGGTGGCCGGTTGGCCGCCGGCGTTGAGGAAGTGGGCCACCTGGTTGACGTTGTTGCCGATGGCGGCGAGCTGGCGGTTGGACTCCATGAGTTCCTGGATGCCGCGCCGGTAGTCGGCGATGGCGGCGCCCGGGTCGGTGCTGGTGGCAGCGGCCAGGGTGGCGGCGGCGCAGAAGCCGCCGGGGGCGAGGTCGGCGTGGTCGGCGGCCTTCCGGACGGCGGCCCACTCCGGTTCGCTGAAACGCAGGCTCACGCAGGTGCGGCGCTGGGTGGCGTGGCGGGGGCGGCGGCGTCGGGAGGCGGCGCGCTCGGGAGCGGGCGCGGTCGGCGTGTCTGTCCCGGTCGGCTCCCCCGAGTCGACTCCCCGGTTGTCGGCAGGCCCCCCTGGGTCTGCCGACGATCGGGGTGCCCGCGCCCCCTTCGGGGCGCGGGCGGGGTAAGCATCGCTTACCCCACAACTTGCTCCGCCAGGGGCGGTGTTGGGGTCGTTCTCCCGTACCTGTGTGGTGCTGTCGTGGCCGGGTGCGGTCATCGGCTGGCCTCGGTGTCGCGCTGGCGGATGTCGAGGAGGAGGTCTTCGACGAAGTCGAGTGCGAGGACGGGGTGGTGGAGGGTCCAGGGGCGGGAGTGTCGGCCGCGCTGGATGCTTCGGGTACCGTCCGGGCCGGTCTCGACGCGGTGGAGGTGGCCGTGCTGGGTGAGGACGGCAAGCCAGGAGTCCGCCTCGGCCCAGGTGGCGGGGGTGGTGCGCATGGTGGGGTACTCCCGTTCGGCGGTGGTGCGGCGGGTGACCGGCCGGGGTGACCTGGTCGGTCACCCCGGCGCTCGGGTGTCGGTCAGGTCCGGTCGGCGGTGACCGGCTGACCGGGCTGGGGCCGGAGCTGGGCCATCAGTTCGGTCAGCGTGGCGCTGGACAGGGGGATCTTCTGACCTCGGATCGCCTCGGCGACCGCCTTGCGGGTCAGCCTGCCGTTCTCCGGCGCGGCCTGCCGGGCGATAGCCAGCAGGTCCTCGGTGTCCAGGTCAGGACGGCGGTCGCTGTCCCGGTCAGTGACCGGCGGGTCGGTGACCGGAACACTGACCGGCTGACCGGTGACCTCGGCGGGGCTGACCGTCGCGGCGGTGACCGGCCTGGTGTCCGCCGGTCGGTCAGTGACCTGTCGGCCGTTGGCCGGGTGACCGCCCAGGTCAGAGGGCTTGGTCAGACTGACCGCGCTGACCTGGGTCAGCCTCGGCTGGTCTCCCGGCGCGGTGACCGGGCGGCTGACCGGCCGCCCCGCACCGGGGCGAACTCCGCTGTCCTGACCGCCGGTCAGCGCTGCCAGCCGCTCGGTCAGTCCGGCCTCGACGCTGACCTGACCGAGGCCAGGGGTGACCGAGGTCAGGTCAGGAGTGACCTGACCTCGGTCGGCCTCGGTCCCTCGGTCACCCTGACCGTCCCGGTCGGCGGGGCTGACCGGTCCGCGGGCGATGAGGATGTAGAGGTGGACGGCGCCGGCCAGGGCGAGCGGGGCGATCGTGGAGAGCACCGCGACCACCGAGTCGCCGAGCCGCAGGCCGGCGGTGGTGCTCTGCTCGTTGAGCCGCACGGCATGCAGGGCGTTGGCCCACAGACTCGCCCCGGTGGCCGCGCCGAAGAGCAGCCAGACGTAGGCGCGGGCCCGCAGCGGGGCGTCGCGCATCACGAGCAGGGCGCGCACCCCGTAGGCGATGAAGCCGTCGATGACGAGCGGGAACACGAGGGTGAGCAGGCCCCGCACGTGGATGGCCACGGCCATCTGCTGCAGCGCGTCGTAGCTGAGCGCGCAGCCCGCGCCGCCCAGGGCGATGACGACGGCCCGGTCCCAGCCGGTGACGTGCGCGGAGTTCGGGGTGGTAGCGGTGGTGGTGCTCACGCGGCCGTCCCGAAGTCGTCGCGGTGCAGCTGCTCGGCGGCGCCCTGCCCGGCCGAGGCGGTGCGGGCGGCCTGTTCGGCGATCTGCCGGTGGCGGATCGCGCGGCGGGTCTCCCGGTAGAGCTTGAGGGCGTGCTCCGGGCTGATCTTGAGGAGCCAGGCGAGGCGCTCGACCGGCACGTCCTGCCGGTACCCGGCGAGGACGACGGCGCGCCGCTCGGCACGGGTGATGTGGATGTCCCGTCCGGCCAGCACGGCGTTGACCCGGCTGTAGTCCAGGCGGTCGACGAGCCTGCTGTGCAGCGGTTCGCGCTCCTCCTCGGTGAGGCCGCCCCGGATGCCGTGGGTGTCGCCCGTCTCCAGCGCGGCGTCCAGGCAGGCGCGGGCGACCGGGCACTGGGCGCACAGCGCCTTCGCGGTGGTGATCGCGGCCGTGTCCTCCGGACCGGGGAAGAACACCTCGGGGTCGACGGGGGTGTACTCGGTCGGGGTGCAGACGGCCTGGTCCTGCCAGGTCTGGTCGCCGAGGGCGCGGTGGCGGACAGGGCGGGTCGTGGTGGTCATTTGGGGTTGCTCCGATCGCTCTCCGCGCGCGGGGTCGGCGTCGGCGGAGAGGGCGCTGGGTCGGTGAAGGGTGGGCGGCTCGCCGTGGGGCGGCCGGGCGCGGCGGCGGCTCAGGCGGCGCGCTGGAGGCGTCTGCGGTCGACCGGCTCGAAGCTGACCCGGGTGGTCATCTGGGCGAGCCGGGAGGTGACGCGGTCACCGAGGCAGGTGCGGAGGTCCTTGATCGGCAGGTTGCTGGTGATCAGGGTCGGGAGCATGTGGTTGTAGCGGCGGTTGATCAGCCGGTAGGTCTGCTCTTCGACGAACTCGGAGCTCTTGGCGGCGCCGAGGTCGTCGAGGATCAGCAGCGGCACCCGGCTGTAGGCGGCGAGGGCCCGCTCGGCGTCGGTGTCCGAGCTAGGGCGGAGTTCGGCGTAGAGGTCCGCTGCGGTGGTGGCGCGCCAGCGGACTCCGATGCCGGCCTCGACCAGGCGGCGGACGGCGCCGTACGCCTCGTGGGTCTTCCCGGCGCCGACGACTCCGGCCATCAGCAGGCTGGGGCCGGTGACGACCTGCCGGCGGGCACCGAGGCTCGGGGCGGTGGCCTCGGCGGCGACCTGCCGCACCCAGGCCAGGACCTGCGGGTTCGTGGCGACCGCCTCGCGGTAGCGCGGCGGCAGCCCGGCAGACAGGACCTCCTCCGCCGAGTACGGCTCCGCCTCGTCCGGGAGGGCGTCGACCACGTGCTGGTCGATGCCCCGGGAGGCGAGGATGCGGGCCATCCGGTCGAGCACCGAAGGCGCGTCGGCGAGGGTCTGCGGGTCGCGGTGGGTGCGCATCACAGCTCCTCGGCGTAGGCGGCGACGGCGTCGACCGGGTTGGTCCACGCCTGGTGAGCGGGCACGTTAGGCCGGAATCCCGGCCGCGCCAAACCGGTGCCTCGTGCGTTCATGGCGTCGTTGACCAGGCTCGGCAGCCGGGACGGGTGGCCCTGGATCTCGGCGAACCGCTGCAGCCCGGCCCGGACGTGCTCAGCGGCGATGCCCTCGTCCAGCAGGGTCTTGACGACCTTGCCGAGGTGGCCGAGCACGCTGCCCGGCGGACGCTCGGCGCAGGCCGTGACGTACTCGCCGATCAGCTGACCGGCTGAGACGGCGTCCGCGTCGGGCGCCTCGCGCCCCGTAGGGAAAGAAGATCCAGGATCCAAGATCCTAGATCCAGGCGTCGAGGACTCCGGGTGGGCTCGGCGAACCGTCGGGGAGGCTTCGACGAATACCGTCTGACCTGCGGTTTTCCGGGGAGCCGGAACCGGCTTGACCTCGGCCTCGACGACCAGGGTGACAGCTTCGGCCGTGCCCGGCGCCGTCTGCGCGGCGGGCGCCGGGAAGTGCTCGCGCGGCTGCTTGAGGGCTGCCGGAGTGTTCGCCGACGCTTCGCCGAACACTCGGGGAGCACTCGCGGCGGCCTCGACTCCGGACCCCGGGGTGCCGGCGAGGGCGGCCTGCTGAATGCAGGGGCCCTTGCAGACGCCGCACCGCTCCGGCTCGCAGTGCGGGCACGCGGGAAGGCGGCTCAGCGACGGCTTGTCGATCTTCTGGTGCTTGCGCCACGTCGGGTAGTGGAAGTACCGGCGGCCGTCGCAGCCGGTGTAGCGGCAGATCGCGCCAGCAGAGGCGAGCTGCTGGAGGTGGTCCTCGACGTCAGCGCGGGTGATCTCCTCGCGCATCGGCCAGACGAGGCCGTAGACGATCGCGGCTTGGTCGCGGTGCCTGCCGTGGTCGTCGGCGTGATTCGCCATGCCGAGAAAGGTGATCACAGCGGGGATGGCCACCTCGGCGAGCGTCTCGCTCACCCAGGTCTCGGGCTTGATCGCTCGTATTCGCGCCATGTCAGCGGCTCCGGACCGAGGTGACGGCGAGCTGGCCGGTGGCGAGGTCCAGCGTGTGCGGGCGCGTCCAGTCCGCCTCCGGCCAGGACCGCAGCACCCAGCGGGCGGCGACCTTGGTGGTGCTGCCGCTCAGCATGAGCCGCTCGCCGCGTCCGTCGACCGCCACGGTGTAGGGGTGGGGCCACTGACGGCTGGGGTGGGTGAGGCTGACGCGGACGGCGACCGCGCCGGGAATCATGCCCGCGAGCTTGGCCCCGAGCCGCTGCTGGCTTGGGTTGGGCTCCACGTACTGGGTTCCCCCGGGCAGGGCAGTCATGCGATACTCCGTGTTTCGTAGGAAACGCGCGCGGCGGCCTCTCGTGCAAAAGAAGTCCCGCCGCTCGCGCGGTAGTGAATCAGCGACCTTCGGGGCGCTGGCCCGGCGTCCAGGAGTTGGTAGCTCCAGGGCGCCGGTTCTCGTTTCCGGACATGTCCTACTGCATCGACTCCCCCTCTCTCTGCCCACCTGTCACCTCCGCGGCGGGGTGAGAACCTTAGGGCCTCCGGAGCCACACATCCAGTCCTTAACTCCCCATGGGGGGGGGAGGACTCGTGCGCGTACCGCCCCATGCCCCTCGCCGCCCCATGAGTGCCCGGCCGGCCTTCGGGCCCCGGCTTCACGGTCTCGGCCTTCCCAGCCACCGGCCACCGTTGCTGCTGCAACCCCGGGCCAAAGGCTGAACCGGAAATTCCGGGCCGCCCGCGACATCAATGAGACCCTATGATCGCCACTTGATTCCGGTCAAGAATTTCAAGCCATCTACGCGAGTAGTAACCCTCATTTCCCGCCTGACGGGAAATGATCTTGGCCGGTGAATATCAGACACCCCCCGACCCAATGAATCACTCATTCCGGCATGCCCGTACCGCATCGAGCAGCGCCCGGACGCCCTCCGGATCGCACGCCCGGAAATGAATTGGCGGCCGACAGGTTCTCCTGTCGGCCGCCAATTCGAGCATGACGAAAGCTCGGCGCCCGCTTATGCGGCGATCTGCCCACCGGAAATAAGGCTCATTGCGCGCGCGGCATCACATGTTCGCTGGATCAGTTCTCGCAGGTCGCTCGGCATCTCCTCGGCAGGCATTCCCAGGCCGATTGATCCCATCACCGTCGACCCCCACATGACAGGTGCCGCGATGGCATCCCATCCGACCAACGCCTCCTGGCGGCCGATCGCGAAGCCGCGCCGACAGATATCGGCAAGGGAGGCAAGCAGACCAGCCTCATCACGGATCGCACCCGGCGTCTGGGGCTGGGGCAGCTCCTCAGCGAGCACCGCCTCCTGCATGTGGGTCGGCAGGTGAGCCAGGATCACGCGCCCCGTTGCGCCGACGCGCAGCGAGCGCGGCATGGAGCCGATCGTGTAGGTCAGAGCCCTGAGGGTCTCCGGGTCACGGTCACCGAGGGTGTAGTCGGTACACAGGCGACGCAGGCCACCGAACCCGGTGACCGTGGACAGAATTACGACCCCACCGGTACTCCGTTGGAGGTCGTCGAGCATCTGCTGGACGTCGGCCGCGACCGGGGCGGAGGTCATGGCCTGCAGCGCCATCTCGATCATGGCGGGGCCCGGCCGGTAGCGGCCTCGACTGACCTGGTCGACCGTACGGGTCTCCACGCCGGCCTGCAGAATGCGATGGACTGTGGAGTCAGGGATGCCGGTGGACCTGGTGAGGTCGAGCACGCCCTGGACGCCGCTTCCCTGGGTGACCGCGCGGAGAACGGTAAGGACTCGGGCGTGAGTGCTGGCCGCCGGGCCTGATTGCTGGCGCGGCGTCGATGGCGCTGGTGTTGCAGCAGAAAGCAAGGGAGTCTCGCAGGTCTGTGGTGCCGGGACCGGCCGGCCAAGTCCGTTCTCCGGTCGGCATAGGCATGTGAGGCCGATGGCCCGACCAAGGCCGCAGGTCCCGTCACGGGTCCAGTACAAGGTCGTCGCAGCTAGAGCCGTGGGCGCGCCGGGCGCGCGAGCAGCGGGGGGTGCACCGGGCCTGGGCGTTGCCTCGTGCGCCCAGGCCCGACGAGCGGTCAGTGACCCATGCCGGCGCCACCGTCTACGGGGATGATCGCCCCGGTCAGGTAGGCGGCGGAGTCACTCGCCAGGAAGGACACTGCGGCAGCGATCTCCTCCGGCTGGGCCATGCGGCCGAGCGGCACCCGCTGGAGCAGGGCTCCACGCTGGGTCTCGGAGAGGACTGCGGTCATGTCCGTTTCGGTCAGGCCGGGGGCGACGACGTTGCTGGTGATGCCGCGCGGGCCGAGTTCGCGGGCCAGGGACCGGGCGAAGCCCACGAGGCCGGCCTTGGAAGCGGCGTAGTTGGCCTGCCCGCTCTCGCCGGTCATCGCGACAGCGGAGGAGATGAAGATCAGTCGGCCGCGCTTCGCGCGGAGCATTCCGCGGGAGGCACGCTTGGCGGCCCGGTAGGCGCCGGCGAGATTCGTCTGGAGAGTGGCGTCGAAGTCGTCCTCGGACATGCGCAGCAGCAGCGCGTCCCGGGTGATGCCGGCGTTGACGACGAGGATCTCCACCGGCCCCTGGGCCGCCTCGACTGCGGTGAACGCGGCGTCGACCGACTCGGCGGAGGTCACGTCGCACTGCACACCGAGGAGGCCCTCCGGGGCGAGCCCGCTGCGGGAGGCGACGGCCACGGTGGCGCCGTCCGCGGCGAGCCGCTGCGCGACAGCAAGGCCAATGCCTCGGCTGCCTCCGATAACCAGGGCTGAGCGGGACATGAGGGCTCTCCTTCGTGGGGCAGGTCGCCGAGCTACCCGTTCGGTGCCCGGCGGCTTCCACCATGCCAGCCCCCCACTGGAACTCGGACTTCCAGAAGTCCGAGTTCCGGAACCGTGAGTTCGCGAACTCTCAGTTCCGAACCACACACATAGATCACCCAGAGTAATCTTCCGGATATTTTCCGCAACATCCCGAGCGTCGCCACCTCAGGGGCACCGTCGGTGCATTGACGACTCGTCAGATTGCCTCAGCAGTCCACTTGATCAAATGACACTTCATCATTCCGAAAGGAAGGAATATTGAGCTTTAAACTAAATGGTCACAATTGCGCTTCTGTGGCTTTCCCCACACACCGATCGAGGCCGTTCCGCGTCTCGACGATGCCTAGACTCGGTTGCCATGAGCACCGACTTCGAGCGCCTCGCGGCTCGCGATCAAACGCTCGCCGCCATGATCCAGTGCTGGCGCGAGCGGACAGATCCCAACTCCATCCCAGGTCTGGTCACGACCCCAGGTCGCCGCACTCGGGAACTCACCAAAACCGAGGTCGCCAAACTTGCCGGCATCAGCGTCAAGTGGTACTCGAAACTGGAAAACGGAGAGCCGGCACAATTCTCCGACGCAATTCTCGACCGTCTTGCATTCACATTCCGGCTCAATGATGCGGAACGCCTCGCCTTGTACCACCACGCCACTGGGCGCGCCCCCGCCCCGCGAGACACGGAGCCCGACGCCATGGCGGCCATGGACGCGGACATGCAGCGTTGATGAGGCTCTCTGAATCTGGCCGGTGTTGCTCCAGCTCCTCAGTTCTTTGAGGCTTGAACGGTCTGGGGAGTGGGGGTGGGCGTTTGGCCCTTTTCTGCTGATCGGATCGACGGGAGCATGGCCTGATGGAGGAATCGCTGGAAGCGGCCTGGGACTTCGAGCTGGACAGTTCGGCAGGTATTGACCAGGCATATGGCCGTGATGAGCACGTGGGCTTGGTTACTCTGGTCTCGGCGGCTCGGGGTGGTGGGCTCGCGCGCTTCTTTCCGTTCACCAGCATGGGCCGACTGTGTTTCAGCACGGGGCCGCGCTGGTGGATGGGAGACGGGGAGCCGGCGCCGGCGTTCGTGACGGTGGCCCCGGAGGGCGGCTATGTCGTCTGGCGCGGGAGTCCCTATGCCCATCCGGCCGAGGAGGTGCTGGAGACTCATGCGGCCGCCGAAGCCGTCGCCGAGCTCGAACGCCTGCTGGGACTGAAGGACTTCATCTGACGACGACTGCAGCGTCAAGGGGGGAGCCCGCAGCGTGGGCTCCCCCCCTTGACGATTGACGGGTCAGACCCTGCGCAGGGGGACGACGTCGTTGGTTGGTTGCGGGATGGTCGGGCGGGCGGCTTCCGGGGTGGCCAGCAGCGCGACGATGGTGATGGGCTGGTCGCAGTGCGGGCAGTTGCGGATCGCGGTGGGCGCGAGCGTGTCGCCGGCTCGTGGGCGAGGCGCCGGCGGGAGAGTGGGCTTGGCGGGGCCGGCGGCGATCGCGGGCCGGTTGAGCAGGGGTTCGCCGAGTCGGCGGGCCCGTCGTTCGTCGCGCTCGCGGTCGCGGGTCTTCTCCGCGTCGCGGCGGCAGAGCGGCGAGCAGTAGACCTGGCGGACCCGGGCCTCGTGGGTGAACTCGCTTCCGCAGTTCGGGCAGTTCTTGACCACCGGCGGAGGCGGCGCGGGGCGGCGGGCGAGGTCGGCGCATCGCGGCGAGCAGAAGATCTGCCGTGTGCCGGGGGTGGGGTCGAACTCCGTGTCGCAGTGGCGGCAGTAGCGGGGCAGGCGGCCGGCGGCGTCGGTGAGCGGGTCGGCTTCAGGAGACACGGGCGTTCACTCCCCGACGAAGGGTCTCGGCGTGGTCCTGGTGCGAGCGCATCCGGTAGGACGGCCCGTCGATGCCGACGACGGCGGCGCGGTGCAGGAGACGGTCGAGCATGGCCGCGGCGACGGTGGCGTCCCCGAAGGCTCCGGCCCAGTCGGCGATGCCGACGTTGGTCGTCAGGATGGTGCTGGACTTCAGATACCGCTGGTTGATCACCTGAAACAGGGCGGAGGCCCCGTCCCCGGGCAGCGGGAGGTAGCCGAGTTCGTCGATCACGAGGAGCCTGGGTCCGGCGAAGAAGCGCATGCAGGTCGACCAGCGGCCCTCGATCGCGGCCTTGTGGCACTTGGCGGCGAGTTCGGCGGCGGTGGTGAAGTAGACCCGGTGACCGGCCTCGACCGCCGAACGGGCGAGCGCGATGGCCAGCATGGTCTTGCCGACGCCCGGCGGTCCGACGAACAGGACGTTGGAGGTGTTGTCGAGGAACCGCAGGGTGGCCAGGTCGCGGATCAGCTTCTCGTCGACTCCGGGCTGGGCGGCGAAGTCGAAGTCGTTCAGCGTCCAGGGCTCGGGCAGGCAGGCGAAGCGCATCCGGGAGACCAGCTTGCGGGCCTCGGTCGCCTCGACCTCGATCTCCAGCAGCCGCTCCAGCGCCGTGGTCAGGGACATCCGCTCGGCGCGGGCCTGGTCGAGGACCCGGGGCAGGGCCTCGACCGCGTTGTTCAGCTTCAGGTAGGACAGGTGGGCCCGCAACTGCTGGTAGCGGCGCGCCTCGCTCATCGGGACAGGATCACTCAACTCTCTTTCTCCTTCTCCTCGTTGCCGGGTGCCGTCCGCAGTCGGGCGGCGACGTCGGCGTAGGTGGACAGGTCGATGACGACCCGGGCCGCGGGATCGGCCGCGCTGCCCTGGCCTCGGAGGGCCTCGGCCTCGGCCAGGGCCTGGGGCGAGAGCGGCCGGCGGACCTTGCCGCGACAGGGCGGGGCGTCGCTGAATGCCTCCAGCACCGCCCGCTCCAGGGCGACGACGTGCCCGGCGTCGCGGACGGTCTGGCCGCAACCCCGTGGGGCCATCTCGTGGCGGGCGATGACCGCCCCGCCCGCGGTCGCGACCGACAGGAACGGCTCGTCCAGACGCCAACGGACCGAGACAACCGCGCCCGGCAGGCCCGGCGGGACCGAGTAGAAGTTGCCGCGGAACGGGACCAGGGCCTGCGCGGTCACGACGCGGTCGGCGGTGGCCTGGGCCGGGAACGGGGCGAGGGGCAGTTCAAGCAGCGGCTCGGCGTCGGCGAGGTCGCCGACCGTGGTGCGGACGCCCTCGATCGCGCGACGGCGGCCGTCCATCCGGACGGCGAGTTTGTCGATCCCGTTCTGCGCGGCCTCGATGCTGATGCCGTCCGGGACCGTGCGCCACCAGCGTTGCGCGGCCGAGTGGTTGGCCTTCTCGACCACGCCCTTGCGGTTGCCCCGCCTCGGCGGGCAGATGTCGACACCCACCCCGTAGTACTTCGCGACGCCCGTGAACGCGGCGGTCAGCTTCCCGCTGGCCGGGTGGCAGACCGTCGCCATGCGGTCGAACCGCCAGCGCCGTCCGGTGCCATGCAGCCTCCGCAGGACCTGGTCCAGCGCCTCGACCAGGTGCGGGAAGTCCTCGCTCTCGGCCAGCACCCCGCGCCATCGTCCCGAGTGCGCGAGTGCACCGACCAACAAGTGGGCGTTCGCCCCGACGCCCCAGTGCTCGGGTGGGTCGGGCAGCTCCAGCCAGTCGAACTGGACCTCCTCGCCCGGCGGGTGCTCGATGATCGAGCTGTCCCGCCTGGCACCGCGGTGGCACGGCCCGCAGTGCGGCCTGACCTGGTGTTTGCGCAGGGCCCGGGTAAATGTCGAGTAACCGCCGCGGTAACCCAGATCGATGATCTCGTCGAACAGCGTGGTCGCCCACAGGTGCGGATCATCCGCCAGTCGTTGCCGGCAGTAGGGCAGGAACAGCACGAACTCATCCAGAGCAGGGGCCCGGACACCGGCGACGCGTTCCCCGGCCAGGTAGGCGCGGATCGTCTTGCGATCCCGCCCCAAATGCCGGGCGATCGCCGAGATCGACCATCCCTGCCGACGCAGCGCGTGCGCGTCCACGTCTTCCTCCCTGGTGAGCATCAAGGCCCCCGAACAGGCCGAACTCCATGCGCACGCAGGCTTTCCACCCGGCCACGAACTATCCCGACACGCCGGGCAGGGTCACACGAAGGGTGGGGAGATCAACTGAGCAGGTTTGGAGGCAACTTGAGTAGCACCTGAGGAATTTCGCAGAGCGTCATCAGCGTCTTCTCGACAAGATGCTCCCGCACCCCGCGTACATATCGGACGTCGCCTGGAACGTGGTCGCGCACAACAACCCGTCCCGGGAGATGTACCCCTGGGTCTACGAGCGCAACATCATGAGATGGGCCTTCCTCTACCCCGGCGCCCGCGAGCAGCTGGTCAACTGGAAGGAATCCTGGGCCGTCCCCTTTCTCGCCCAGATCCGCACCGCCGCCGCCCAGTACCCCGACAACGAGCAGCTCAAGAAGCTCGTCGCGGACATCCTGGAGGGCTGCCCGGAAGCCCAGGAGCTGTGGGACCGACACGACTTCTACGAGCACCCTGACGGCGACATCAGGCACATGCGAATCCCTCACGGCGGCGGGGACGAGGTCCCCGTCCGCATCATGGCCCTGGCCCCGCTGCGTAACAGGCAGCTGCGCTTCATCGTCGCTTTCCACGGCGTCTGACCAGCAGCCCGCGCGGTTTTGCGCCTGAGCAAGAAGTGGCACCACGCTCCCGAACCGGTGCGGCGGGAGCGTGGTGAGCGCCGTCGCCCTGGTGTTCGTCTGCCCAGGAGTACCAACCGTGCCCCCGGAGTGAACGGTCAAATGATCACTCGGTCGGTCGGAGAGCGTCGAGGACGTCTTCGACCGTGAGATCGTCTCGATCTTTCAGGCTGCTCCACCTGGTGAGAACAACGGCAGCCGCGTGTGCGAGGTCGGCGGGCAACCCCGAGTCCACCAGAGTGTCGGCCACATCCCGCATCTCGGGTGCCCACCGCCATGCTCGTGGCGCAACCGTGCGGAGGTAATCCCGATCCGCCAGCAGCGGCCCGGCCATTGCGCGGCCTTCGTCGATCAACTCGGCGGTCACTCCGTGCTGATCGGCGAGCGCGTGCGCAACTCCGACCAATGTCCTGGCGGCCTTCTGGTAGCTGGCGAAGGCCAGTTTGAGCGCCGAGGCCGCACCGGCGTCCCGGTCGAGGCAGCGTGCAGCGACCAGTGTGCCGTCGAAGATCGCGGCCACCCGGCGAGCCGCTACCGGGTCGCCTGCGAGATAGAGGCGCGCGGTGGTCGAAGCGGCTGGTGGCGGGCCGATGATGGAGCCGTCGAGGAACGTTGCACCCGCCTCAGAGAGGATATGGGCGATGCTCCCGGCCCGCGTCGGGCTGATCGCGTTCGCATCCACATAAAGGCCGGTATAGGAAGGTACGGCGGCAACTTCGGCCGCGACTTCCTCGGCGGCTGCCGGCGGGCAGACCGAGATGACGATCTCGCTTTGCTCAAGCGCGGTCGCCAGATCATCGGCAGGAAGCAGGCCCGCCTCAGCGGCTCGGCGACGACTGCTCTCACTGCGGCCTTCCGGCAGCCACAGAACCTGGTGCCCGGCGGCAACGGCCTGGGCAGCTATGGCAGCACCCATCTGTCCCGGGTGCAGAACCGTGATCGTGCTCAACCGCGACCCCCAGCTGGTAGTTCGTTGCGGACCCTTCGGTGTTGCATGATCCCATCTTGGAGGGACAGCCCGATGGGCGAGGTGCGGGCCGGGCTCACAGCCAGCCGTCGCGCGAACTGATCGAGACGTCGGCTGACGCTCTCCGTGGGGCGCTTGCTCGCGACAGCAATCACCGCGTCGATTTGGTGGGCCGCCCCTTCTATCTCGTCGCCTGCCAGCTCGGCGAGGGCCAGGTCCATCCGGGCAAGCGACATCTCGCCGAGCCGCCGGGTCTCCGGCGGGTCGGACTCATAGAGAGCGACGGACTCTTCGGCCATGGCCGCCGCCTCCCTGTTGTTCGCGTCGCCCCCAAGCCAAAGGTGCGTGGTGGAAGCGTAGAACCGTTGTTTGGCCAGCGGGAACGCGAGCATCCCACCCGGGATGTCGTCATTGGTCGCCTGCTCCCGATACGCGTCGGCCTGGCGCAGGGCTTCCACGGCGTCGTGCTGCTGCCCGAGACGGGAGTGCGCCCTCGCGGCGATGCTGGAGAGGCGGATGTGAGCCGTTCCGCTCTCCGGGATGTACTGCTCGCCCAAATGCACCAGGCGAATTGCGTCGTGCGGGCGATCCTCCCAGTAGCAGATCATCGCTTGGGTGCCCCTGATCCACGATCGCAACCCGTTATGGCCAGCCTGCTCCGCGCAGACGAACGCGGTCCTGGCCTGGGTTTCTGCTGCACGGTAGGCACCGAGGTCGAAACTCGCGTTGGCGAGGATTCCGCAGAGCACCGCGGCTGCCAGGTAGAGGTCGCTGGTGTAACCCGGAGGCTGCCGGCCTTCCAGAAACTCGAAGCAACGGTCCCTCAAGGAGACGACCTCCTCGAACAGGGGGACGACCGGCCGGTTGGGGTAGGTGGCGACGATCCTGTTGATGTCGGCCTGCAGCTGTTCAAGGCTGTGCGGGCCGACGTTGCTCTGTTCCGCGTAGGCGGCGAAGGAAGCCGATTGGCTGGCGGCTGTCATCAGCAGGTCCTGGGTGTGAGCGTCCGAGCCGACGCTCGGCTCTATGCATTGTGCGGCAGGAGCAAGCGAACTGCGCTCGCCCGCGGCGCGGACAGGTCCGAACAGATCCCGGGCGCTTCGCTGGAACAGGTGCTCCAGGACCCGCGCCGTCAGTGGCCGTGGCCCGCTGCCGTGCTGTCCGCGCGTCCACCGACTGAACTGACGCTCTCCGATGGTGACCTTCGCCAGCGCGGGGTTGTGTTCGAGGCGCGCCACCTCGACGGCGGCGGTTTGTAGCTGCCGGAGGAAGACGAGGTACTCGCCCAGTCCACGCTGTTGCACCAGGACCTGGAACAGGGAGATCTCTTGGTCTGACGCCATGACAACTCCGTTACGGGGATCGATGGAACGGCCTCGAAACAACGATCTCCGATCCCAGCCTGACGCGGGAGGGTCAGCGACGAAATGTCAGCTCTCATGTCGGCTGATGTCGACCTGTGTCGGCTCGTGTCAGCGCGTGGTTACTAGCCGAAGTCGTCCGGACACGAGCAGGATTCCCCCGTCGCGCCAGAAGAGCGCCGTCCGCGTGGCTGGTCCAGGCGATGGACGAGCACCCCGGTTGGAGCGGCGGGCCGACCGCCCTAACAGCGGCTGCGGTCCGGGGCGTCACCGCGCGCAGGCCCGAGGGCGTCAAGAGCGACTCGGAGACGACAGCCCCGGCGTCTCGGCCATCTCCCCGCACAGCCTGGCGAAGGAGCAACACCGTGAGTTCACCCCACTGTCAGCCCCTAACCGATCTGGTCACCGGCACGACTGGCATTCGGGCCGCCATTCACGTCAGCCCCGAGGGACTCATCCTCGCGGCCTCCCCTGGGCTCACCTCCGAGACGGCCGACCGTTGGGCCGCCGCCATGGCTGCGCTGAGCGCGGTGAGCACCGAAGGCGTCGGTATCGTCGGCGATCTCACGTCCCGCGAAGTCCCGTGGGGCTACAGCGTGATCGAGGACCGGTACGGCCAGACCCTCGTTCTGGTCGGCTCGCCGGACAAGTCGATGCTCGCCGTGGCCGCTGCCAAGGGGGCGGACCTGGGCATGATCGTGGGTCGGCTGATCGAACTCGCGGACCAGGGCCACGTCGTGGCGGTGGCAGCGTGAGCGCGGCGCCGAAGGAGCACGCCGTTCGGGGCCGCCGGCGTCCGCATCCGCTCCCCGATGTCCTGGTGGCCCCTCACATCCCTGATCCGCGCAGCCCCGGCATGGCCGGGCTCGCGTGCTACCTGGCCCGGCGCGGTGCGCGGGTGACCGTGGCACCGCGGCAGGGCGGCCGCGACGACGAGCTGCTCCAGCGCCTCGCCCGCGCCGGCGCCGTGCTGCAGCCCGTGGTGCCGGGCGTGACGACGTCGCTGGTCTGGGGCGGAGACGACGCGGCGGTGCACGAGATCCTCGATCGTGCGGCCGGCCACGGTCTTCCGAGCATGGGCTATTCCCGCGCGGTGGAGCTGTTGGCCGGGACCGCGCCCACCGTCGTGGCCGTCGTGGGCAGCCACTCCACCGCGATGGCCGCCGCCGCCCTGACCTGTGCGCTGACCGTCCGCGACCCGGGCTGGATTCTGACCGCCGCCCCGCACGGCGACGCACCCGGCTACGACGGCAGCGGCGACGTCCTGGTGGTGGACCTGTGCCCCGACACCGCACTTCACGAGGCCGCCCCGCCGGGCTGGCGTCACCGCACCTTGGGCTCGGGCCTACGCCCGGCGGTCACGCTGGTCACCTCCGTGGACACGGCACCGCCGATGTTCGCGACCCGCGAGGAGGCGCTGGACGACATCGAGGCACTGGCCCGCCGCAGCGAGAGCGTGGTGGTGTGGGCCGGACAGCCGGGCTGCGACGAGCTGCTGGAGCGCCTGCGCCGGGCCCCGGGCCCGCGGGTGGTGACGGTGGGCCGGGGCCAGGGCATGGACGTGCAGATCCTCCGTCTGCTCTGGAGCGGGGAGGACCACCACCTCACCATCCAGGCCGGCAGCGAGCGGGTCTCGCTCGCCGTGCCCGTCGCGGGCCGCACGTCCGCCCTCGGCGTCGCGGCGGGGTTCGCGGCCGGATGGGCCCTCGGGGTGTCCCCCTCCGACCTCGTCGACGGGCTTGGGGCGTTCACCGGGGCCGAAAGGTCGCTGACCCGCCTGGGCACGGTCCGCCGCGTCACCGTGCTGGAGTCCCGCGCACAGCACCCGGAGGAGATCGCCGCCGACCTCCAGGGGGCGCAGATGCTCACCGAGGGGGCGGTGATCGCGGTGTACGAGCCGGTCGGTCACCTGCGCACCGCCGCGCTCGCCGACCGGATCACCGCGGCCCTGGCCGCCGCCGACCGCACGGTGCTGCTGCCCGTCCTGTCCACCCCGGCCCGCTCCCAGCTCCAGATCGACGGCATCGCTGCACTCGCCAGCGCCAGCGACGGTGCCGGCGGCCGGGACAGCGGCACACTCGTGATCCCCGAGCCCGGACCCTGCGGGATGGGCGCCGAGGACGTGGCCGCCTCCCTCGCCCACGCCGACGACGTGATCCTCACCATCGGCACCGAGGCTGCCCGCCGCAGCGGCCCGAGGCTGTTGGCCGCCCTCGACCGGCCCCGGCCCGTCCAGTAGCAGCACACCCCACCCTGCCCTCACCTGCGCCACAAGGAGCTTCGCCATGCCCATTTCCCTCCCCGACCGGCCGGACCTGTCCGAGGCCGACGTCCTGCTGCTGCGCCAGGTCGCCGGTGGCCACCTGATCGACCCGGTCAGCCGCGCCACGGGCCTCGCCGCCAAGGAGGTCAACCCCGCCATCCAGGCGCTGACGGCCCGGCTCGGCACCCGGCACCGCCACCGCGCCGCCGCTCTCGGCGCGGCCTGGGGGTTGGTGCGTCCCGAGGACGTGCCCGTGTCCCACCCGACCGGCCTGCCCCTGCCCGCCCAGCAGCAGAGGGTGCTCGCCGGCCTGGTCTCCGGCGAGGAACCGGCGGCGACCGCGAAGCGGCTTCGCCTGAGCACGAGCACCGTCCGGACCTACACCCAGAGCATCCTGCGCACCCTGGGCGTCCGCTCCCGGCAGCAGGCGGCGGCCCTCGCCGTCCTCGCCGGCATCGTGCCGCTGAGCGCCCTGGGCGACGGCTGGCCGGACACCCGGCTCTCCGCGACCACCGGCCCGCCCGCGCAGCACGCGAGTTGATGCCCGACCTCCGGCCGTAGCCGCGCAGCCGCCCCGCCCCGCCCCGTTCCGAGGCTACTGCGGGGACCGTCTCGCGAGGCCCCCTGTCACCCTTTCCACCCAGCGTCAGGACCACCATGAACCGCATCGAGGGCTCTCGGGTCCGCACCGCCGTGCAGGCGCGGGACATCAACGGCGGCATCCACATCCACCCCGACCGGGTCTGGCCCGTCCCGCGGCAGCTCCCGGCCGTGACTGGCGTGTTCACCGACCGAGTGGGGGCGCTTGGCTTCCTGGACACGGCGCTGGCCGCACCGCCGCCGGGCACCGCACCGGTGGCGGTGATCAGCGGCCCGGACGGCATCGGCAAGCGGACCCTGGCCGCCCGCTGGGGGCACCGGGCCGCCGACCGGTTCCCGGACGGTCAGCTCGTGGCCCGCCTGCGCGGCGCCGGCCGCCCGGCCCCGATCGCCGAAGTGACCCGGTCCCTGCTGCGGGCACTGGGCCTCGGAGAGACCGAGACGCTGCCGTGGGACACCACCGAACTGCTCGCGCTGTGGCGCTCCGTGAGCGCCACCCGCCGCCTGCTGCTGGTTCTGGAGGACACCGACTCGGCCGAGCAGGTCCTCCCGCTGGTACCCGCCAGCGCGCACTGCGCCGTCGTCGTCACCAGCGCCGCCCCGCTGCCCGCCCTCGCCGCCCACGGCGCACGCCACCACCGCCTGGACCCGCTCTCGCCC
Source organism: Kitasatospora sp. NPDC001119 (assembly GCF_053598475.1). Lineage (NCBI taxonomy): Bacteria > Bacillati > Actinomycetota > Actinomycetes > Kitasatosporales > Streptomycetaceae > Kitasatospora > Kitasatospora sp. NPDC001119. Next base: position 24,616 of record NZ_JBSFKI010000047.1, on the reverse strand, counting down.
GAGCACTCTCTCCTGCTGCTGGGGCGGATCGTCGGCGCGCAGCGCGTCCACGCCGAGCCGCAGGCCGCTGCCGCGCTCGCCTCGGCCTGCGGCGGTATGCCGCTGGCGGTCGGCCTCGCTGCTGGGGAAGCCGCCCTCGACCCGGCCCGGCCGCTCGGCGAACACCCGGCGCTGGCCGCGCCCACGCCTTCGGAGGCCGTCGCGGTGGCGACCGCTGTCGTCTACGAGTCGCTGCCCGAGCCCGCGGCCCGGCTCCTGCGGCTCCTGGCCCTGGTGCCAGCGCCCGACGTCGACGCGCTCACCGCCGCCGCCGCGACCGCGACGCCGATTGTCCAGACCGCTCAGCTGCTCCAAGAGCTGGCCGCCCGGCACCTGCTGGAACACACCGGACGAATCGCTGGCCGGGGCGAGGTGTACCAGCTGCGGCCCGCCGTCGCCGAGCAGATGCGGGCCGCTGCCGCCCGCACCGACTCCACCGTGATCCGGACCATGGTCGTCCAGCGCTACCTGGACGTCCTGATCGCCACCGCGCACGCCACCGTCCAGCGGCTCACCCCGCACCACCGCGTGCTGCCCCGCCAGTACCGCCACCTGCCCAGCGAACCGCCCCGTTTCGCCTCTGATCGCAGCGCGCTCGCCTGGCTGGAGGCCATCGCGCCCGCCGTCCAACCCGCTCTCGACGCCGCCCGCGAACTCGGCGAGCACCGGGCGCTCGTCACCCTGGTCCACGACCTGTGGCCGCTCTTCCACCGGCTGCGGCGGCTGGACCTGAGCGTCGCCGCCAACGAGCAGGGCTTACGCTCGGCCGTGCTCTGGGGCGACCAGATGGCGATCCGCGAGATGACCACCACCCTGGCCCTCGCGCTCAAGGGAACCGGCCGCCTCGACGAGGCCGGCCGACGCTACGCGGACGCCCGCGACCTGGCAAGCGCCGACCAGGACCGCGGCGGGGTCGCCCAGTGCACGATGGGCATCGGGTCCTGCCTGTGGGCCGGCGGGCAGTACGACGCCGCGAGGCCCCACCTCGGTGAGGCCACCCGCGTCTACGACGACCTCGAAGACCTACGCGGCGCGGCGCTGGCGGACATCCTGCTCGGCTCGGCCGCCGCCCGCCTCGGCCAGCCCGACGACGGCGTGGCCCTGCTCTCGGAAGCCCACGCGAGCCTGGCCCTGCTCGAACCACCCGACCCGCTCAACGCCGCGCGGGCCCTGGCCTTCCTCGGCGAGGCCCACTCCCTGGCCGGACGGCACGACCTCGCCGTCACCGCCCTCACCAAGGCACGCCAGAGATTTGACGAGATCGGCCACGGCCACTGGCGCGCCCTCACCACCGAGTTCCTCGGCCAGGACGCCGAACGCTCCGGGGCGAAGCAGGCCGCGCTCGCCTGGTACGGCGCCAGCCTCGACGGGTACGCCGCGCTGGCCAGCCTGCGGGACATGGAACGCCTCGACGCCCGAATCACCCAGGCGAGCACCCCGTGACCGCCATCAACCGCGAGCCGGAACCCGCCGTTTCCGTCTAGAGGCTAAGCCGAAGTCACCGGGGTCGACCCGATGTTCGCGTGTCGAGTCGGCCCAACCACTCTAGGGCCAAGACCCCACATCCACGGGCCGAGACGGAGGCTGCACCATGGTGAACCACGTAATTCATTGTGAGGTTTCCGTTGCCCCGCAGGCTTGGCAGCTGCGGCACGAGACTGTGATCGCCGCCAGGTGGGCAGGTCCTGCGGCACCTTCGCAGAGTGGCCGCCGGTCAGGCTGCTATCGCCGCCTTCAACTGAGTCAAGGCCACCCCGGCCTCCTCGCGGACGTCCGGCAAGTCTCGGCTGGCGCGCACCACTCGCTGGATCTGGTGCGGCAGCCGGTGCGCCACCGCTCCCCGCACTGCCTCGGCCAGGTGCTCTCGGGCGGCCCGGTGGTCGCCCCGAAGCGTCAGGACCTGCCCGGCGGTGATCGCGGAGATGATGCGCCACTGCGTGGTCGTGTGAAGTCGAGGCGCGGGTGCGCGTTCCAGGACGCGAACAGCCTCTTGGACACGGCCGGTGGCGGCGAGCCCCCGTACGTGGACCTCGTGGTGGCTGAAATCGGAGAACAGGGACGTCGTCGGGGCCACGTCCAGCAACCGGAAGCCTTCGGTGACCGCGTCGTCGAACGCGGCCCGGTCACCGGCGTTGCCGGCGGCGCGGGCCAGAAGGATCACGGCTTCTGCTCGCTCGCCAGGTGTGCGGGCGGCATCCCGGGCCTGGGCGAGCCGGTCAACCGCGGCTCCCAGGAGACGGGCCTTGCGGAGTTCGTTGCCGTGGTGGCGCAGGGCGTAGGTGTGCAGGGTCGGATCGCCGAGGCGTCGGGCGACAGCCAGTCCTTTGCCGGTCCAGCGGGCAGCAGTGGCCAGGCGCTCGTCAGGCAGGACGTGACCGAGGGCGACGCCGAGGCCGACGCGGGCGCGGGCGAGCAGCCGCAGCACGTCAGTTTCGGTGCGGCCGTCTTCGACCCGGGCCTCCAACCGCGCCACCAGAGGCCACAGTTCGTCGACGGCGGCGCTGGCCTGGCCGGCCTGGCGGGCGATCTCGGCCAGACGCAGGACGCTCTCCGCGAACTGGATCATGGCGTGGTGGTCTCCATCTGCGTCGTCGGTGATGCCGAAGCAATGGGGCGGGAGGCGGAGCTGGTCGGCGATGTGTCGCAGGGCGCCGATGTCGGTGATGGTGCGCGAGCCGGTCTCCACCCGGGACACGTAGCTGGTGGAGTAGCCGAGCAGGTCCGCGAGTTCCTGCTGGGGCAGGCCGTGGAGTTCACGGTAGAAGGCAAGGATTCCCGCCAGGCTTCGCCGGCGCAGGATCTCCTGGGCTCGGGGCGTGGTCCAATGCCATTGGATGCCGTCGCGTGGCGCGGGCTCCACGGCTCAGTCCCGGTCGAGGAGTTCGTACCAGCGGGCAATGGAGTCCTTGTAGCCCTGGGGCATGACGAGCGCGTCGACCTCGTGCCGGTGGAAGAGTCCGGCCTCCTTGTGTTCGTGGCTGACAACGGGGGGCGTGTCAGCACCGGTGGCGGTGCAGCCGTAGGTGACGATGAAGACCTTCCGGCCGGGCAGCGGCTCGTACATCCACGTATCGAGCAGAGCGCTGGCGTTGGCCGTCCAGCCGCTCTCCTCTTGGATTTCGGTCTCCACCCGCTCGGCGGGGGTCTCGTCGCCTTCGAGCTTGCCTCCGGGCAGCTCCCACTCCTGCCTCTCGTTTTTCAGCAGCAGCACGCGCCGCTGGCTGTCGAGGACCACACCCTTGATCGAGATGGGGAACTTCACTGGGACGTAAGGCTGTTCGAGCTGGATCACGCCGTCCTCCATGATGTGCGGCCAGACGCAGGCATCCCGAACGTAGCAGCCCCGAGCCGAACCGAAGCGCCCTGTTCCCGTGATCACGGGTTGACAGTTTGTCACTGTACGGCGGTGGCGATGCCGACGACTGTTGTGGTCTCCCCATCCCATCTACGCCCAAGGGAGATCCCCATGCCTTCGAACACCCCCGGAGTGGACTTCTTCGCGCCGGACTCCGCGGCGGCCAGCTCCGGTGAGTTCCGGGAGCGAATCGGGGAGGTGCTCCGGGAACGCGGCGCGGCCGGCCTGACGGGCTTGCACCGCCGCGACGACGTGTTGGAAGTCGCGCACCTGCTGCTGGCCGAACTGCGCCCGCACCGCGACAGCGGCCCGGACGGGCTGACCACGATCCGCGACACCGGCCGCCAGGGCCGACGTGTTGGCCTGGCCGGGCTGGGCCGAAGCGATCTCGCGGCCCACACGGAGAGTGCCCAACTGCCCTGCCCCCCTCGCCTGGTCATACTCGCCTGCCTCCAGCCAGGCCGTGCTGGAGGCGAGAGCATCCTCGTCGACGGGCGTGCCGTGCTCGGCGAGCTGGCCGGCTTCCGGCCCGCCGCGCTGGCAGCCCTGTCTGCGCCGCGCGCAGCCTACTTCGGCGGCGCGGACGGGCTGTTCGCCCCCGTCCTGGAAGACCTGCCATCGAAGCGATGGCGTATCCGCCTGCGCCAGGACGAGCTAGCCCGCTTCTCACCAGAGACACAGGTCCAGATGCCCGCCTTGCGCACCGCGATCGCTCGGCACACCGTCTCGGTGCGCTTGGCCGCCGGGCAGGCGCTCCTCCTCGACAACCACCGCGTCCTGCACGGCCGCGCCGCGTTCACGGGAGAGCGGCTGCTGCTGCGTGCCCTCGGGCCTGCCCACGGAGGGCTCGGCCTCGAACCGGGTTTCACCGCGCCGTGGATCGCGACCGAAAGCGCCAGGAACACGGCGTGAGCTTGGGTGGCATCCCCCCGCCCGGCAACCACAACCTTGCCCACGATGTAACGAGGAGACTCGATGCTGCTTGTGATGGTTGATGGCATCGACCTGGCCGGCAAGACCACGCTGGTCGAGGCCGTGGTGCGAGACCTCGCCGATCGCGGGGTGATGGCGGCTCGGCACCGTGGGATGCTCACCCGGCGCCATCCGCTGAACCGGCCCCTTCGCTGGCTGTCCATGGCCCGCCAGCCGGACAGCGCGCTCACCACGACCGCGTACCTGTTCGCCGGGTTCGCTCTGGACAACCTGCTGGCGAGGGTACGGCCGCTGGCAGCCGAGGGCTGCGAGGTCTTGATCCAAGATGCCTACGTGGACCGGATCGTCGCCTTCGGAATCGCCGGCGGCCCGTACCTCGCGGCCCGCGCGGCCCTGCGCTGGCCGCAGATGTTCGCCCCGTTCGACCTCGCGGTCCACGTGACCGCCGACATCAAGACCCGTGCCGAGCGCCTGCACGGCCGCGACCACATCGACGTCCGTGACCTGCGCAGTGCGCAGGACGAGCCGTTCGCCGACCGCTTCCACCAGGCGCTCGCCGTGATGGGCCGCCGCCACCGCCGCCTGATCACCGTGGACACCACCGGGCGGGACGTGACCGACGTGGCCCGCGAACTCGGCGACGCGATCCTCGCCCTTCCCCGCCGCACCACGCGCTGACCGGCGCGCCGCTCCCTGCCCCCACGACCTCACCCGGAGGCGATCCGTCATGCCCACCCCCCTGCCCGGCCCGGTGCGCCGCGCCGATACGGGCCACCTGTGGCACCCGTGGAGCCCGATCCGCGTCGCCACCCCTCGCCTCGTCCTGACCAGCGGCGAGGGCTGCCGCGTCACCGACGACACCGGCCGCAGCTACCTCGACCTGCGTGCCGGCACCCTGAACGCCATCGTCGGCTACGGCGAGCAGCGCGTCGTCGACGCGATCGCCCGCCAGGCCCGGCAGCTGATGACGTGGGACCTGGCGGAGGTGACGACCGAGCCTGCGGCGCTGCTCGCCGAGCGGATCGCCGCCTTCTGCCCGCCGGGCCTCTCGCGCACCCTGTTCTGCAACTCCGGCTCCGAGGGCATCGAAGCTGCCCTCAAGATCGCCCGGATGTGCCACTGGATCACCGGCGACAAGGAACGCTCCGTCGTCGCCTCCTGGGCGGATGGATACCACGGGGCCACCACCGCCGGGATCGCCGCCACCGGGGCGGAGTTCCGCCGCGACGGCGCCGGGCCGCTTCCGGACGGCTTCCTGCACCTGGCCACTCCCCGGTGCGCGAACTGCACGGCTGGCGCGGGCGGTCACGAGTGCCGGATTCCCGGCTCCGCCGAGTGGGAGGCGCAGCTCGCGGCGGTGGGCGCGCACCGGGTGGCGGCGGTCCTCGTCGAGCCGGTGTTGAGCGTCGGCGGGGTCGTCGTCCCGCCGGACGGCGCCCTGGCCGCGCTGCGGGCGCTGTGCGACCGGCACGGCATTCTGCTGATCGTCGACGAGGTCGCCACCGGGATCGGTCGCACCGGGTACATGCTCGGCTTCCAGCACGACCTCGCCGCCGGCACCGGTCCGGACATCGTGGTCACCTCCAAGGGCCTGACCGGGGGGTACGTGCCGCTGGCCGCCGTCACGGTACGCCAGGGCCTCTACGAGGCGTTCGCTGACGACCCGTACCTGGGCGGGCTGCGGCACGGGCACACCACCGGCGGCCACGCGACGGCGTGCGCGGCGGCGCTCGCGGTCCTGGACATCGTCGAGGGCGAGGACCTGCCGGCCCGCGCCCGCAGCGTCGGCTCGACTGTCCTGGAGTACCTGTCGAAGGACTTGTCCGGCTGTTCACCGGTGCGGCAGGTCCGTGGCCGCGGGTTGCTGATCGGGGTGGAGACCGTGTCTGTGGAGGTGGCACAGGACGTGGCCACGCTCGCCCAGCAGGCCGGTGTCCTGGTGCGCTCGTTCGGGCCGGTCCTGACGATCGCGCCGCCGCTGGTCATCACCGAGGACGACGTCCTGGCCGGCGCCCGAACCGTCGCCGACGCCCTGCACACCGTCGCCGGCGGTGCGCGGTGAGCGGCGGGCGCGACACAGTGGTGCTGCCGTGCGCGGGCACCGGAAGCCGACTCGGCCTGCCGATCGCGAAGGAACTCGTCCCCACCGGGCCGGGCCGGGTCGCCCTCGACCACACCCTGGACCTGCTCGCCCCACACGCCGACCGGCTTCGGCTGGTCGCCGTGCTCGGCCCCGGCCGGGAGGCCACCGCCCGCCATCTGACGGCCCGTTGCGCTGACCTCGGCCTGCCGCTCGCGCTCTGCTCGCAGGATGCGGAGCTGCCGGAGTCGACCGGCGCGGTGCTGAGCTGCGAAGCCTGGTGGGGCCCCGCAACCGCCGTCCTACTGCCCGACCAGATCCTCGCCCAGCCGGCCCCGCACGCGGTCGGGAACCTCCTCGACCTCGTGCACACCGGGCACCGGGCGGCGATCCTCATGGCCGCCGAGAACGACCCGCAGCGGCTGGCCGTGGATGGGGCGCTGCGTCTGGAGGGCACCTGCGGCCACGAGTGGCCGCAGGTCGCGGACTTCGCGGACAAGCCCGGCCTCGAACAGGCCGACCGCTTCAACGCCGTCTGGTTCGCCTACGCCTTCGCCCACGAACACGGCCGGGCCGTACTCGATGTGCTGCACCGTGCGACGCTCCGCCAGCCGCCGGGGCCTGAGGGCATCGCCCCGCTTCTCGGCGCGCCGGCGCTCGACGTCGGCCCGTTCACCGACCTGGGCACCTGGCCCAACGTCGCCTCGACGATCACCGGGAGCGTCCTGTGACGACTGTCCTCATCCATTCCGGCCCCTACCCGGTCGACGACGAGCTCGGCGGGATCGGTATCCGCCTGTGGGAGACGGCCCAGGTCCTTGCCGACGCCGGACACCGGATCACCATCGCCGTCCCGCGCCCCTCCGGCTTCACTCACCCTGGCGTCACGGTCACCACCCGGCCGTGGGAGGAACTCCTCGCCGGGCACCGGGTGCTGGTCACCACCGACCTTCTCGACACCCGGCTGCTGCTCGCCGCCCACGCCGCCGGCCTGCTCCTGGTCGCGGAGAATGCCCCGCCGATCGAGCATCTGCACTACGACGCGCTGGCCGGCCCGGACGGACAGGACCTGTACGCGGACACGGTCGCGCGCTGGCGGCTGCAGCTGATGCTCGCCGACCACCTCCTGGTGCGTTCCGAGGCCGAGCGCGCCTCCACCCTCGGCGCGCTGGTGGCCACCGGCCGTCTGTCCGCCGCCCACCACCGTGCCGGTCCTGCCCTGAACCACCTGCTCAGCCTGGTGCCGATCGGCCACAACCGGCACTCCGCCCAAGCCGCTGCAGCAACCCCGGCCGGGCCGCCGGTGGACGTCGTGTGGAGCGGCGGCGCGTGGGAGTACTGCCACCCCTCCCCGCTGCTGCCCGCCCTGGACCACGCCCGCGGCCTCGGCCGGGAGCTGACGCTGCGCCTGCTGTACGAGCCCGGCCCCGCCTTCCGTGCCCAGGTGCACGCGATGGATCTGGACGGCCTGGTGCAGCTGCCCAATGGGCCGCTCGGGCACCACGGCCGTGACCGGATGCTCAACGGCGCCCGCTGCCTCGCGATCACCGGTGCGCACACGGCGGAGTCCCAGACCTGCCACCGGCTGCGCCTTCGCGATGCAGCCCTGTACCGGCTGCCGGTCGTCGCCGACCCGCACGGCGCCACCGGCGAGGTGGTCGCCGCCCTCGGCATCGGCCCCGTCGCCGATCCGGCCGACCCGAAGGCGCTCGCCCTCGCGCTGCTGGCCGCCACCGACGACGGCCCCGCCCGCACCGGCCACCTCGCCGCGCTCGACCTGGCTGCGCCCCGCTTCGACCTCGAACGCCACCTGCGGCCGCTCCTGCGCCTGATCGCCGAGGCCCGGCCCGCGCCCGACCGCAACGATCCGGCCCACCATGCCGCCGTGGCCCGCCTGCTCGCCGACACCCCGGCCCTGACCACCAGCGCTCCCGCCATCATCTGACACCGCGTCCGACCGGAGGCCACCGTGCCCGCTCCCGCCATCACCCGCCGCACCCCGGCCCGCAGCGCCGCCCCTCTCCAGCTGCCCGGCTTCACCCTGGCCCCCGCCGAGCCGATCGTCGTCAGCAGCTGGGGCATCCCCCAGCCCGTCGCCCGCCAGCGGATCGCCGAGGACTACCGCACCCGCGGCTACGCCGTCGTCCACGTCCCCGACACCGTCCCGGCCGAGGCCGACCTCTCCTCGCTGGCCGACGCGTTGAACCTCGGTGCGGCGTTCAGCCCGCCCCAGTACCGGGGCAGCACCCACACCCAGGGCGGGGTCAGCCGCCTCACCGCCACCGCCGACCCCGCCCACCCCTTCCAGGACCGGGCCGGGCAGAACCTGCACTGCGACGCCACCCTCCAGCACCTCGGCCAGGTCGCCACCACTGTCATGATCTGCGTGCGCCCGGGCCGCTCGGGCGGCCAGACCCAGCTGTTCAACGCCGTCCAGGCGTTCGCCGAACTGCAGGCAGCGGACCCCGAGGCCGCTACCCAGCTCACCCACGAGCGCGCTCTGGTGCGCACCTCCACCTTCGTCGACGGCCTGTCCACTGCCGGCCCGGCGTTCGGCCGCGACCCGGCGGGCAACCTGATCACCCGCTACAGCCTCACCGCCACCGACTCCTACCACCCCACCGCCCCGGGACGGCAGAAGCACCTGGACCGCGCCCTCGCCGCGCTGGCCGACGCCGCCGCCGACAGCTCCTGGCACCGCACCACCTTCACCCTCGCCGCCGGGCAGGCCCTGATCCTGGCCAACGACAAGCTCTGCCACGGCCGCGCCCCCTTCGTCGACGACCCCGCCGCCCCGCGCCTGCTCCTGCGCGGCCTGTTCACCACCCGCCCCACCGTCTGACCCGTCCGCCACCCACGCCTGGAGCACGGCATGACCCTCACCACCAGCACCGGCCCGGACCTCGGCTCCGGAACCGGCGACCCGAGCGGCGCGCAGCTGCTCACCACCGCCCTCACCGTCCTCGCCGGGCACGAGCGCGCGGCCCGTCAGGTGATCAACCTGGTACCCGCCGAGAACGCGATGTGGCCCATCGCCCGGCTGCCTCTGGCCTGCGACCTCGCCGGCCGGTACATGTTCGACCAGCACCCCGACTTCGGCGAGTGGCGCTTCCCGGGCGCCCGCGACGCGCAGTGGCTGGAGACCGGACTCGCCGTCCCGCTGCTGCAGCGGATGCTCGGCGCCGCCCACGTCAACATCCGCCCGCTGTCCGGCCTGCAGGCCATGGAGATGACGCTGGCCTGCTACCCGGCCGGAGCGCCCGTCGCGGTTCTGTCCCCGCGTCAGGGCGGGCACTACGCCACCGCCGACATCGCCCGCCGCCTCGGCCAGCACGTCCTGACCGTCACCGGTCCCGACCCGCACCGCCTCGACCTCGGGCAGCTCGCCGAGCTGTGCTCCACGCAGCGCCCGGCGCTGCTCTACATCGACCAGTGCCACGCCCTCGTGCCCTACGACATCGCGTCGATCACCGACACGGTGAAGAAGGCGTCGCCCGGGACCCTGGTGCACGCCGACATCTCCCACCTGCTCGGCCTGGTCCTCGGCGCCGCCGTCCCGAACCCGCTCGACTGCGGGGCGGACAGCCTGTCCGCGTCCACCCACAAGTCGTTCCCGGGCCCGCAGAAGGGCATCCTGGCCACCAACCGGAGCGGCATCGCGGCAGCGTGGCAGCAGGTACAGCCGCAGCTGATCTCCAGCCACCACTTCGGCTCCGTCGCGGCGCTGGGCCTATCCCTCGCGGGCTTCGCCGACCGCGCCGGCGACTACGCGCACGCCGTCGTCGCCTGTGCCCGCTCGCTCGGCGAGCACCTCGCCTCGGCCGACTGGGACGTCGCCGGCGCGGACTTCGGCTACACGCACACCCACCAGCTGTGGGTCACCACCACCCCGCGCCTGGCCGCCCGGGTCGCCGCCGAGCGCCTGTACGCGGCCGGAGTCCGCGTCAACTGGCTGGAGGACCTGCCGCTCGGCCACCCGGCGCTGCGCCTGGGCCTGGCCGAGGCCGTGTGGTGCGGCCTCTCGCCCGCGGACATGCCCTTCCTCGCCCAGCTCATCGACCAGGCCCTCACCGGTGCCCGCGAGCCTGCCGACATCGCCGCCGACGTCGCCGTCCTGCGCACCGGCGAGCGCTACCCGTTCGCCGCCCGCCCCGACGAGTCAGCCTCCGCTGCCCTGGCCGAGGTCACCGCGCTGCTCGGCTGCGGGGAATGGGGGATGTGATGGCGCTGCCCGCACCTGACCTAACGGCCGACGCCTCGTGCGTCGCGGTGTACCGCGATCTGCGCGACGGGGTGGCCCGCTCCTGCGCGCAGATCGGCTACGGATACAACCTCTACCCGATCTCGACGGCGACCGCCCGGCACCTGCAGCAGGTCCTGCGGGCGTGCCTGCGCGACGGGCGGATGCACGAGTACGGCACCGTCCACGACGAGCACGACCGCGCCCTCGCCGCCACCCTGGCCGGCGAGTACCTCGGCGTCCCGGTCGACGAGGACCAGGTGATGTTCTGCGCGGGAGCGAGCGAAGGGATCGGGCTGGTCTCCCGGTACCTGACGGCGTGCGGCGCCAGCATGGTCCTGCCCGCGCCGTGCTACTTCGCGTTCGAGCAGACACCGCGCCGCCACCCGCTCGCCGTCGCCGGCCGCTACCGCGACGACGGCGCCGTTCACTGGTCCGGCGGCGGAGCCAGTCACACCGCCGTCGTCGAGATCCTTCCCAACGGCGTCACCGGCACCGGCTTCCGCCCGCCCGCCGTCCAGGCCGATTTCCGTGTACTCGACCTGGTCTTCCAGGCCGGCGGGCACAGCAGCGGGCGGCACCTGGTCGCCGACCACGCCCGCACCGCGCTGGCCGGCCGACTCACCGACACCGCCGTCCTGATGACCCCGTCCAAGGACCTGTCCCTGCCCGGACTTCGGGCCGGACTGCTCATCAGCGGGGACACCGCCCTGATCGCCGCCGCGCGCGACGACGTGTTCGATCGCGTCGCCAGCGCCAACCCGATGGCCGGCCAGTTCGTCCTGCTCTACCTCACCGTCCTGCTGATGGCCGAGGCCGCCCACGACAGCGACCCGGGCACCTTCGCCCGGCGCCACGCCTGGGTCCGCGCCCAGTACAAGCGCCACCGGGTGTCCACGTGCCCGACCGAGTCCACCTGCCGGGCGATCACCGGCCACCTGGACCGCATGGCCGGCCATTTCGCCGAGGCATTCGGCCTGCTCACCCACCACGGTGCCGGGCTGCTGCAGGTCGCCGCCCACATGCGGCCCATCGCCGGGTACTCGCTCCTGCCGCGCCTGAACGTCGACCTGCCCACCCCTCAGGACCTGGTGGGCTGGGTCAACACGGTCGGACGGCGCTTCGACCTCAAGCTCAACCCCAGCCTGCTGTTCGGCGGCACCCTCGCCTCCTGGAACGCCCTCTACCCCGGCGAGCCGCGCATCCGCGTCAACCTGTCCGTCCCGCACCCGGACCTCGTCCGCACCCTGGACATGCTGCGCACCGCCCGCCGCGAACTCGACCGGGTGGGGGCGAAGCGATGAGCGCCCTCACCCGCCTGATCACCGCCGCCGCCGAGGCCCGGCCCGACGCCGTGGCCGTCGACAGCCCGGGCGTCGCTTCGTGGACGTGGGCGCGCCTGGACACCGAGACCCGTGGCGTCGCCGCCGCACTGCTGGACACCGGGTTCGCCGGGGGGCCGCTGCTGCTCGCCGTGGCCCCCGGCACCGGCTGGGTGACCGCTCTGCTCGGGGCGTGGCGGGCCGGTGCGGTGGCGGTGCCGGTCGACGCCGGGCACCCGCCCGCCCGCCTGGCCCGTCTCGCGGCCGGCTGCCGGGCCCGCGCGGTGATCACCCCGGACGGCACCAGCCCGCACTGGGCGCCCGCTCTGCCCTCCGTCGCCGCCGACGCCCGCAGCTCGGGTGGCCTGCCGTGCGTTCCGGACGAGGCGACGGCGTGCCTGTTCCACACCTCCGGCTCCACTGGCACCCCCAAGCCCGTCGTCCTCTCCCACCGCGCCCTCGCCGAGCGTGCCCGGGAGATGCCGGCCGCCGCCGGACTCACCCAGTCTGACCGGATCGCCCAGCTCACCTCCCCGGCGTTCGACGCCGTGCTGTGGGAGGTACTGTGCGCCCTGGCCACCGGCGCGACCCTGCTGACCGCCCCGGCCGCCGCCCGAACCCCCGGCCCCGCCCTCGTGCGGTTCCTCGCCGAGCAGCGGATCACCGCGCTGACGTGCACCCCCAGCCAGCTCGCCGCCACCCCCACCCCGGCCAGCGCTCTGCCCGACCTTCGGCTGGTCGTCCTGGGTGGCGAAGCCCTCCACGTCCGCCCGCTCGCCGCCTGGTTCGCGCCCGGTCGGCGGATCGCCAACGCCTACGGGCCCACCGAGGCCGGCATCGAGGCGTTCCTGGCGCCCGACGTCGACCCGCACGCCGCCCCGGTGCCGATCGGCCGGCCCCTGCCCGGCGTCGTCCCGATCGTCCTCGACCCCGAGGGCCGGCCGGTGCCGGACGGCGAAGCGGGCGAACTCCACCTCGCCGGGACCGGACTCGCGGACGGCTACCTTCACCGGCCCGAGGAGAGTGCCGCCGCGTTCCTCACCGTCACCGACCCCGCCACCGGCCGGGCGGTGCGCGCCTACCGCACCGGCGACCGCGTGCGCCGCCTGGCGGACGGCCAGTACACCTTCCTCGGCCGCACCGACCACCAGCTCAACCTCCGCGGCGTGAGATTCGAACCCGGCGAGATCGAGGCCCGCGCCATGGACCACCCCGAGGTCCTGGCCGCGTGCGCCGTCCTCGACCGCGACCGGCAGCAGATCGCCCTCCACGCCGAAACGGCCACCGGCCTCGCCCCGGCCGCGTTGCGCCGCCACCTCGCCGAGCACCTGCCTCCCGCCGCCGTCCCCGCCCGCATCACCTGCCGGCCCCACCTCCCGCGCACCGCCAGCGGCAAGATCGACCGCCGGGCCCTCGCCACCGAACCCTCCGAGTCCGACAGCCCGCCGGGGACGGCCCATGCCGTGCTGCCCGAGCCGCTGGCGACCTGGTGGCACGACGCCACCGGCACCCCTGCCCCGGACGGCGGCGACTTCTACGCGGCCGGCGGCGACTCGCTGGGCGCCCTCGCCCTGCTCGCCCGCCTCAACGAGCACTACGACACCGACCTGACCATCGCCCAGTTCGCCGCCGACCCCACCGCGACCAACCTGCTGCGCACCATCCGGAGGAGCCGATGAACCGCCCCGCCGCCGAGCCCCGCATCCGCGGCATCCTCGTCGACCTCGACGGCGTCGTGCGCTTCTGGCGCCGCCAGGGCGCGAACACCGCCGAAGCCGAACTCGACCTGCCGCCGCGCACCCTCAGCGCCTACACCTCCAGCCGCCACAGCGACGCCGCCCACACCGGGGCGCTCACCTGGGGGCAGTGGACCGCAGGAGTGCGCGAGCGCATGGCCGCCGGCCTCGGCGCCGAGAGCGCCGACCGGGCCTTCGCCCTGTGGAACGCCGACCGCGGCGAGCCCAACGCACCGATGGTCACCCTGCTGCGCCGCGCCCGCGCCGCCGGCCTGACCACCGCCCTGCTCACCAACAACACCACGATCCTCGACAGCGACCTCGCCCACCACCGGCTCGACGACCTCTTCGACCACGTCCTCAACTCGGCCGCCACCGGCCTGACCAAGCCGTCCCCGCGCGCCTACGAACACGCCCTCGCCACCATGGGCCTCGCCCCCCACCAGGTCGCCTTCACCGACGACTCCGACATCAACACCGACACCGCCCGCACGGTCGGGCTGCACGCCCACCACTTCCGCGAGCCCGGCGGCGCCGACGCCTTCGAACAGCACCTCGCCGACCTCGGCGTCACCCTGCCCGCAGGCCCGGGCCGCCCGACACCGCCCGAACCGGTCAAGGCCGTCGCGCCGCCGCCCGGCCACGCCGAACACGACGACCACCAGAGCCTGCGCACCCGCTACCTCGCCACCGGCCTGCCCGCCGACGCCGTTACCACCCGTCTCACCACCTGCGGCGCCACCTGGGCGCAGCCCACCGGCGCGCACACCCTGGCCTCCGGCGACCGGGACGGGCGCGTCACCCAGTGGCGGCTCGTCCCGGCCGGCACCGAGGCGGCCCACGCGGCAGGGCACCCCGGCGCCTGGATGCCGCAGCCCGCGCCGCCCGGCGCCGAGTACCTGCCGCCGTGGACTGCCGCCACCCGCGCCTCGGCCGCCCGGCACGCCACCGCCCTGCTGACCGAGGCCGCCGCCGCCCTCACCCGCACCGCAGACGCCCACGGCGCCGACGACCGGCTGTCCGCGGCACTGCACCTGGACACCGCACGCCACGCCCTGACCCGCCTGGCCTCGATGCTCGCCCGCCGCCAGCCGCGCCCCTGGCCCGACGCCGCAAGCGCCCGCTACCTCGGCCACGCCGCCACCACGCTGCTCACCGCCTCCCTGCGGGCCGACCCGACCACCCCCGCCGGGCTCTCCCGCTCGGTGACCGCCCTGGTCCACCTGCTCGGTCGCCTCCGCCAGAGTTCGGCCCTGCTGCTCGGCGCCGAGGCCGCCTGGCCCTGGCACGACCTCGAACGCCACCTCGTCCCCCTCCTCGACGCCACCCTCACCGCCCCCGGACCCGACGTGCTGTACGGCGCGGGCCTCGCCACGGCGTACGACGACCACCGCGCCGTCGCGCCCGCTCTCGCCGATGCCCTGCGCGCCTTCGCCGCCGAACACCTCGCCGGACGCGACATCCTCGAACTCGGCGCCGGCACCGGGCGCATCACTGCCCACCTCGCCTCCGGGACCTCGACCTACACGGCGCTCGAACCGTCCCCGGACATGGCCGCCCTCCTGACGGCCCGGAACCTGCCCCGGGTGCGGTTGTTCCTCGGGACGGCGCTCTCCATCCCCCTGCCGGACGCCAGCGCCGACGTCGTCGTCGAGCACGAGGCGCTGCTGTTCACCGACGACCCGCTCGCCGCCACCGACCAGGCCCTGCGGGTGCTGCGCCCCGGCGGCGTGTTCGTGCGCCTGCTCCTTCACGCCCGCGGCGACGACCCGGCCGCCGACCTGGACGCCGTCTACCGCACGGCGGCCTTCCACGGCCGGCCAGCGCCGCTGATCACCGGCAAGGGCACCGACCACCTCGTCACCACCCACCTCGGTGCCCGTGGTCTGGCCACCACCGACACCCTCCTCGCCGAGTACGACGACCACCGCACCCCCGCCCAGGCCCTGGCCACGCTCGCCGCCCGGGCCTGGCCCTACCAGCAGCTGGCCGGCACCGAGCAGCACGCCGCCGGGATGGCCGCCGCCGAGGAACTCGCCCAGACCCTCCCGCTCGCGGGAGGACCGGTCCGCTACCGCCTGCGCGCCCTGACCACCCGGCTGGAGACACGGTGAACGCCCCTCCACGTCTGCCGGACGGCTACGCCTGGGCAAGCGGCCTCGACCACGCCCAGGCCCTGCTCACCGACGCGACCGTCCCCCTCCTGCCCACCGGCGAGCGAGAGCGCGACGAGCGGATCGCCGCCATCCTCACGGACTACGGGCCCGCCGCCGGGCCGCTCCCGCGCCCGGCCCGGGCGTGCGCCCGCGTCGTGTCCACCGGCCCGGACCCGCGCCTGGGCCGACTCGCCGCCACCGCGCTCGGCCGCCCCCACCACCACTACCCGACCCTCACCCAGGCCCTCGCCGACCCCGGCCCGGCCGGCGGCAGCGTCCTGCTCACCGCCGATCCCGCCCACCTGACCCTCGCCGACCTGCTGCCCGCCCTCGACACCTGGACCCGCAACGGCACCCGCCTCGGACTGCTCACCGGACGCGACACGCCCGCCGCCGTCTTCCTCCTCGCCAAGATCCTCGCCGCCGCCTCGACCCCGGACGGGGCATCCGCGCTGATCGACGGCACCACCGGCCGCTCCCACCACCTCCACCGGCCCGACGCGCCCCGGCTCACCACCGCCGACGCGATCAGCTCCCCCTGGCGCACCCTCCTGATCGACGCACACGGCTCCGCCGCCCACGCCCACCTCGGCACCGCCGTCCTGTGCGGCCTGCCCGGCGACGCCGAACACACCCACAGCGGCCAGCTCGTCCCCGGCGGCTGCACCCCCACCCGGTGCAAGACCGCCCCCTCCAGCGGCATCACCGTCCACCACCCCCACGACCTGCACACCGAAGTCCTCGGCCTCTACATCTGCAACGCCATCACCCTCGGCCCCGACGAGCAGTACCCCACCACCGTGAACCTCGCCCTGGACGCCGTCGACGGACACCCGGCCGCCGTGTTCGGGCTGCTGCGCGGCGACGCCGACACCACCACCGAGGACCCGTACGCAGCCGCCGACCTCCTCCACACCGGGGCCGACCTCGGCACCGTCACCATGGACGCCAACCGCCGCGCCGCCGAACGCGGGCTCACCGGAGGGGCCGCGATCCTCCTCGGCGACCCCGACCACCACCCCCACCCGGTGCACAGCGACCGACCCGCACCCCCCGCGCCCCGCACCAGCCACCCCCGCCCACCCACCGTCCCCACCCCCGAGCGGGACCGGAAACTCGCCGACTGGACGCAGCGCACCGCCGAGGCCGCCCTGTTCGAGGGCGCCCTCGGCGACTCCCTCGCCCACCGTCCCGACCCGGGCCTCGAACAGTGCCTACGGTCCATGAGCGAAGCGCGCAGGGGCGCCCAGACCCTCCTGCGGCGCGCCGCCCCCAGCGGAATCCTCGACCACGAGGAGCTGGAACGCCTCGCCCACCAGTGGGCCGAGCACGCCCTCGGCCTGCTCACCCGCACCCGCGGCGGCGCGTTCGGCCGCCAGCTCACCGCGCTGCGCGCCACCCACCGAATCCTCCGCACGACGCCGGCTCCGCCGTGCCCGCGCTGCGCGATGCCGCTGACCGCGGAGCACCTCACCAGCGTGCTCTGCCCCCGCGACCGCATCACCGTCACCTGCCCGCGCTGCGGGCCCGCCCACAGCCACCCTGCCGACCAGCCCCCGCTGACCGTCCACGCTCCCGCCGCCGTCCACCCTGGCCAGCCCTTCACCCTCACCGTCGACGGTCCCGAACGCGGCCTGCTCGCTGTCCACTTGCGCCCGCGCAGCAGCCGCTCCGGCAGCTACGCCCACGCCACCATCGACCTCGAGCCAGGGCCGCTGACCGTCGACCTCGACGTCCCCACCGACCTGGTGCCCGAGCTCGACCGGCTCTGGCTCGTCCACGCCGACCGGTTCCGCCTCGCCCTCCTCCAGCGGCGTGTGCCCGTCCTGCCCGCCGGGTGCAACCCTGACAGCAGCACCCGCACGTCGTAACCCCTGGCCAGCTCCCGCAGTTGGCCCGAACACCACCACCCAGCGACGAAAGCGAGACCCAGTGATCATCTGGCTCAACGGCCCCTTCGGCGGCGGCAAGACCACCCTCGCCACCACCCTGCAGCAGGAACTGCCCGGCGCCGTCCTCTTCGACGCCGAGGAGGTCGGATTCCTCCTGCGCCAGGTCTTCCCCGGCAAGTACAAGGACTTCCAGGACAACCCGGCCTGGCGCCCCCTCGTCGCCCAGTTCGCCGTCCACTGCCACCGCGAGAACGACGGCCACCCGGTGATCATCCCGATGTCCCTGCTGCGCCAGGACTACGCCGCCGAGATCCACGGTGCCATCCGAGCTGCCAGCATCCCGCTCCAGCACCTCCTGCTCCACGCCGACCCCGACACCGTCAGCGCCCGTATCGACGCCAGCGTCGAGTTCCCCGACGACGAGACGCGCAGCGAGAAGGTCCGGGTCTTCCGCCGCCGCAAGCTGCCGGTCTACACCGAGGCGTACGACGGCTGGCTCGCCGCCGACGCCGAGGTCATCGACACCACCCACCTCACCCCCCGCCAGGTCGCCGACCAGGCGGTGAAGACCATCGGCACCCTGTGACCACCACCGTCTCCGAGGCGATAACGCGCCTCACCGGGCCAGCCGAGGTCGTTGCCGACCTCAGCTGGCCCGGCACCACCGCAACCGTCCGCCTCCTGCGCCGCCCGGGAGGCCAGCACCTCGTCCTCAAGACGAACAGCAGCCCGGACTGCTTCACCCGCGAGCTGCACGCGCTGCGCACCTGGACACCGGCCCTCGAAACCGCGGCACCCCAACTGGTCGACGCCGACGAGGACGCCCGAGTCCTGCTCATGACCGCGCTACCCGGCATCCGCCTCGACCTCGCCACCCTCACCACCGCCCAGGAACAGGACGCCTACCGGCAGACCGGCCAACTCCTGCGCCGTCTCCACGAAGCCGGCCCGCCGCAGACGATCACGGACTTCGGCCGCCAGCGCGCCGCCTACCTGCGCGCCCAGCTCACCGGCCCGACCCACCCCCTCACCACCGACGAACTCGACTTCGCCCTGGCCGCCATCGACCAGTTGGAGACCCTGCCCCCACAGAAGTCCCAGCCCTCCCACCTGGACCTCACCGCCCGCAACCTCCTCGCCGACACCGACGAACGCGGGCGACTGCGGATCGTCGTGATCGACTTCGAGACCAGCCGTTACGAGGCCGCCGGCCGGGACTTCCTCCGAATCACCCAGCGCACCCTGCGTACTCGGTCCGACCTCTCCGTCGCCTTCTACAACGGGTACGGCCGACAGCCCTCGGAGGACGAACAACGCCTCATCCGGTGGTGCGGGATCGGGGACGCCGCCGCCATCGCCATCACAGCTGCCGCCGCCGGCCACGATGACTTCGCCCACGAGGGCCATGCGGCGCTCCGCGCCTCCATGGCCGCTGCATAGCCAGATAAGCGGTGCAGACCGCACGAGTTCGAGCTCTACTACGACCTCTAGATCGGCCTCCGTGGGCCACTTGGCCAGGAGGCCATTTTAGGGCCTCTGACCTGTGAAAACGTCTATCGCAAGCTCTCGCTGCTACTCGCTCGTCCTCGCCCTCAATGTGAAATAAGTGTGAAATGGCGACGCCGATAGCTGACGGCAAGTCAGCCTTGCCGGGCGGAGTCGGGGCCGCCACACTCCTAACCGATTGTGACGGCCCCTGCTCCTGTGGACCATGCGTCAGGGTGACCACTCGGGCTTACCCGGACCACGCCGAGCGCCCTCCGGAGGCCGGCCGGACACCCGCCCTCTGCGGGACCGACCTCGGCCCATGCGGATGCTGCCATTTCAGTTGAGTCCCCAGCATCCCGACCGTCGGCACTCTCCGCCTTTCCTGCTGCTTTTCGAGCTGCCCGCCAGCCCAGACCATCAATGGTCGGCCGTGCGGCCATACCCCTGACGGGCTCCGGCCACTGCCAGGGCCACCGCTGTCCGACCAGAGCGATAGCCTTCAAGCAGCCTTCGGAGAACACAGGAGCGGCTCATGCTGGACTCGGTCGTAAGCGCCCTCAAGGACGTCTGGCAAGCAAGGCGCCTGGAGTGGAGCCGAGATGCCTACGTGAAACAGGGGCATGCGCTCCGGCAGATAACGCAGTGCCTCGTCGCCGATCTTGTGGCTCGCGGAGTTCCACCACAATGGATCGAAAGTGGACCGAAGCTCGGCCTTCCCGGGCTCTACGGGGGCGTCAGCGGCGGCTGGGATGTCATCATTTCTCGCGATGGATTCCCGCTCGCGGCCATATATATCAAATCAGCCGCAGGGCCATCCTTCGGGAACAATTTCAGGAACCGAATCCAGGAGATCACCGAACAGGCTCTGGATGTCAGGCGCCAGTACGAGAGGTCTGGCCTGAAGGATCTTCAGCCGCATCTCGGCCTCCTCTTTGTCCTTGAGGACTGCCCGGAGTCGAGAAGGCCGATGAAGGCCACGTCAGCTATGGCCGGATTCCCATCAAAGATGAACGGAATATCCTACCGAGACCGCTTTGCTGGCTTCTTCGGGCGACTATTGAAAGATAGGATCTACGACGGGATATGCTACGTCACCTCCACGCCCGATGGCGATTCCATGCCGGAAGAGCCTTGTTGGGATATGGGAGTCGAAGATTTCCTTTCAGATATTGTCAGCAGAGCCTCTTCGCTAAGTTACGCCCAGGATCAGGGTGGCATGTCCCCTGCCTCCTTTGGTGAGGCCCTCTCGCATCGAGATGACATTGCCGATGTCATGACCGGCTTCACCTCAACGCCAACAGGACTAGCAGCGGCCGAGATGGCAGTAGTCCGTCGCCGCCGCATGCTGGTCGCAGAGCTACGCGATCTCGCCCTCCAACCAGATGCCAATGAAACCGCCATGCATAAGGCGATGGGAGGCCACTACTGGCTATTCGGAGGCCAGTACACTGGAGTGGCTGCCAGACGTGATCTAATGAACCTGGACGAGCATGATTTTCCTCTGGTATGTTCGGATGGAAGCCTGCACATCATTGAACTCAAGGGCCCCGAAGCCCCGCTCGTTCGGCGCGCAAGGGAAAATCATCTAATCGTGACAAGTGCTGTCCATGAAGCGGTCAGCCAGTGCATGAACTACCTTCGCACAATTGACGAGATGGGGGCAGCCCTTAGAACTCTGCACAATAATGAGCTTGGCCTCAACTACGACTATCGACGCGCTCGCGGAACGGTCGTAATCGGCTTCCAGGAGAGGGCGATGACAGATCGTGCCACTAGGGAGCAAATCGACCAAACGATTCGCTCATACAACTCGCACCTTAGCCGGATTCAAGTACTAACATATGCTGATCTACTCGACTCGGCCGAGCGCGCCCTGAGATTCGAAGAAACGTCCCGGTAGCCGCATTGCCGATAGACATATCGGCGGACATCAGCTACCCGAATGTCAACGCGGGGAGCTGCCGAAAGCAACGGCCCAGTGAAACCGCTCCCCTACGTCTCGAATGCTGCTTTCAAGAGCACGAGTCGCTTCGTCAACTGAGGCGCCCAGCGTCATCAGTTCTCGGTAGAGATCTTCAACTCGATACTGTGCGAGACCTGAGATCTGGGGAGGCATGTCCAGTAGGGCCCTTGGGGGACGTCGGATCTGGCGTGATCGCTGCCAGGCTTCCAGCCACTTGCTGGTTTGCTTCTCGCTGTGACCGAGGACACGGATCAAGGCAAGCACTGTAGATTCCCGCGGGGCGCTCACGCCGCCGAGCAGGTCGCTGAGCGTGCTTCGTGGAAGCGAGAGCCCCATCTCCTGTGCCCGCAGCTCCAGGAACCGAGGAGGTGGGCTGCCGGCAAGCCGATGGAGCCGCCGCAGCCCCTCTCGAAGTTCAGCGGCGGTGCTGATCAGTTCCGGCCTGGGAGTCTGGCACCCCCCGCCCTGGTACACCTCTGCCCTCGCCCAGAGCCTGAACGTCTCATCCTGGTCAGAGCCGCAGCCCGCAGCGAATGACATGACGACCCAGATGGTCGGCACCTTGTCGCCGTGGCAGGTACGCGAGAGCGTGCTGACTGAGTAGCCGGTCCTTCGAGACAGAGCGTGAAGCGTGAGGCCAGATCGATTCCGCTCAGTAATCAACCAGTTCTGAAGTCGGGCGAGTCCAAGGTTCTTCGGTCCGCGGGCCGGTCCTGTCGTGTTCCTCAACTTCGTCTTCCTTGTCAGGGCGGGGCTCGTTGGGCATCGATCTTGCCTCCTTCCCCAGGGCCCTGATGGCAAGGAAGCAAGGCCGTCCGGCGTTACTACCCTGGAACGCTCCGCAGAAGGCGCCGTGCGTCGCGCAGAACGCATGCTAAGGGCCTCTAACTACGGATTTTTAGCGTCTGACACCGGCGTCTGCGCGCATCGAACGAGCCACCCACGAGTAAGCAGTAGGTGCTGGCTACCAAAGGCGCGGTCCCTTCTGGTCCTGCTGGATCTGCTGCGGGCGCGGTTGAAGCGGCTGCCGCTGCTCGACCGGACGCTGGATCGGGGACTGGGCCTGGGCCTGGTCGACGGGCTCGGCGCGGCGGTTCGGCGTGGGCCGGGCGATGCGGGTGGGCTGTCCGCCGCGCTGCTGGAGCTGGTCACGGTCGATCTCGCGGCCAACTCGGCGAGGGTCAGCTGGCGGCGCTCCTCCACGTACGGCTGCTCGGGCTGGACCACCTCGGCCGTGAACTGACGGCGCTCGGCGAACACCGTGCTGACGTGTTCGGCGACGTACTGCTGGGCCAGCACCGCGTCGTCCAGGCACGGTCGGCCGGCGAGCCAGGACGCACCGTTCCGAGCGGCGACGGTGCGCAGGATCTCGGCCCGGTCCGCCCCGGGCCCGGTAGACGTCGCGCCGGCGAGCTGGTGGTGAACCTGCTGATCAGCGACCGCGGTGATCAATCGCCCCTGCGGCCGTTGATGCTCCCGCTCTACTTCCAGCTGCTGTCCGCGCCCGGTTCGGGCAACTGCCGGGGGAAGGTCAACGTCCCCTCGTACGCTGCTGCGAGCAACGTCGCCCAGCGGTCGACGAACGCATCTAGGTCGGTGGCGTCCAGCGGCCTGAACGGGACAGCGACCTGATGAAGGTCCGTGGTCTCGAAAGCTCTGCGGGCGTCCGCGTCCGGCCGGAGTGCGTACGGCTCCGTCAGCGGATGCTGGTTGATCAGCGGGGAGCTCATGAAGGCGGTCTCGAACCACCGGTAGCGCCCGCCACGGGCGTTGCAGTACCACAGGGAGTGGGAGCGTCCCTTATACCCGTAAGCACCTACTCCGCCCGGGTTGGCAAACGCCGGGTGGGGCCCGGGGTGGAAGTCGGGCACCTTAAGCTGAACGGCGGCGTAGGCGATGACGTCGAACGGTGGGGACGAAGTGCCGGCCCAGTCGCTGGCAGGGCGGGCGGCGGAGAACCCGAGCTTCGCCCGGCCAAGGGTGAAGATCCACCCGTCCTGGCCCAGGTCCTGGACCGTTCCGGCCGGGGCCTGGTGCGCAATCTCCCGCAGCAGGCTCTCCGAGATCCTGGTCAGGTCGGCTTCGCCGACTGCGAGGATCTGCTCCCGCCGTTCCGCCTCCGCGTGCCACTTGGCAGACAGTCGACCTTGCTCGGCCCGTTGAGTCACCTCAGCCAGGTTCGCGGCGGCGAGCGCGGCCCTGCCGCCTTCAACAGCCGGCCCGCCCGCCCGGGTCAACAGGTCAAGAAGCTCGGCAGGGGTTGGCCGGAGCTCGGGCAGCTTGTGGAGGCACTCCGTGACGAGGGCAACCAGGATCGACGGTACGCCCTGGAGCACGGGCGGTGTCTCGTGGACGTGCTGGCGGCGGAGGTCTTCGAACGTCGGCCCGGGAAAAGGGAGGTGGCCACTGAACAGCTGGAACGCGATGACGCCGAAGGAGTACACATCAATGGCCACCGTCTGGTGACCGTAGTTCCAGACTTCGGGGGCCTGGTACCACGGAGTCCCGGCCCCCTTCCAGGTATCCATCGTGCCTGTTGTGGCATCGGCGTAGCGTGCAAGGCCGAAGTCTGCCAGGCACCAGCGTCCGTCCAGCAGCAAGACGTTGGCCGGTTTGAGGTCGCGGTGCACCACACCTTCAGCAAGGTCGGAAAGCGCCAGCGCGATGTCCAGCAGGATGGAGATGGCCTCGGCAAGGGGGACCGTGCGACCTGCCGCCTTAAGGTGGGCTTCGAGCGATGTCTCGGCCAGAGGCATAGCGATCACCCACGCAGCGGCTGGGCCGTCCTTGGCGAACTGCCACTCAGCGACGTCGCCCTTGTCGATCACCGGGACGACGTTGCTGGCCTCGATGTCGGCGAAAAGTAGCTCCCGTTCGGCGATCTTCCTGCCCTTCGGGATGAACTTCACGGCGGCCGAGGTGCCGTCCTCGGCGGTGGCCTCGAAGACCTCAGCGAAGCCGCTGGGGTCACCGATGCGCCTGCCGATCAGCCACTCATTGCGGCCCAGCACTACCCGCTTCTCTTGCACGCCTCGTCATCGTCCTATCAACGTTCGAAGTGCCAGCCGCGCATTCGCGCCATGCTGGACACCGTCAGCATGGCCTCCAGGATAGTGGGATTCTGACGGGTCATCGCCTAGCATTCGCGAGCCGCTACCAGTGCGCTCAGCGGAGGCGTGGTCCCTGCTGGTCTTGCTGGACCTGCTGCGGGCGTGGTTGGAGCGGCTGCCGCTGCTCGGCCGGACGCTGGGCCGGGGCCTGGCGCTGGTCGACGGGCTCAACGCGGCGGTTCGGCGCGGGCCGGGCGGTGCGAGAGGGCTGGCCGGCGTGCTCGTCGCCGACCGGATCAGCCGCCGGCTGCGCACCGCGGCCACCGCCGCCCGCGGCATCGCGGCCGGCGGGACGGACACCC
>NZ_JBSFKI010000046.1:0-65134 GCF_053598475.1 Kitasatospora sp. NPDC001119 | reverse complement strand
TGCTCGACGCCGCCTGACCGGGCCGGCCGGCGTTCCGGCCGGCCCGGTCGGTGCCCCGATCGGCCCGGTCAGCCGGCGGGCAGGGCCGGTCGGCCCGGTACCCACAGCGGCACCCGGCCGGCGCGCGGCATGGAACGTGCCGCGTCCTGCTCCAGGCAGCCGGCCACCCGCTCCGGATCGCCCTCGCACAGCTCCACCAGCGCGGCCGCGGCGATCCGGGTGCAGCACAGCACCAGCGCCAGGGTGTCCTGGCGGCAGTGCCGCTCCCGCACGTACGCCTCGGCGCGCTCCTCGATCCGGCGGGCGTGATCCGGTCCGTCCTCGGCGGTCAGCGCCTGGACCCCGTGCCACACCAGGGTCAGCGCACAGGGCTCGGCCGGGTGCGAGGCGCCCTCCCGACGCGCCTGCTCCCGGGCCTCCGCCGAGCGCTGCCCGAGCCACTCCAGCGCCGCCGGACCGTCCTCCCGGCAGGAGCGCAGCACCAGCTCCGCGGCCCGGGCGACCACGGCCCGCAGCACCTCCGGCGCGGGCGCCCGCAACCCGGACGCGGGCCCGTCCCCGAACGCCAGCCAGGCATCGGCGAACGAGGCCGCCCGCAACCCGCCCACCCAGGCCGGCGCCCCGCCCTCCGTACTCAGCCAGTCCTGCGCCCCCAGCCGCACCAGCCCCACGGCCGCCAGGCGCACCGCGTCCCCGTCCAGCTCCCGCAACCATCCATTCCGCACCAGCACACACCCCCGTCAGCGGTTCATCCCCGTGAGGCTCATCCCACCACACCGGGACGGGAACGAACTAGACAGGGGCACGTCACAATCCGGAAGCGGGCCTTCCGGGTGGTTCTCCCGCGGGGACGGCCGCGCCGCGGGGGCGGGTGGCGGGATCGTCCGGTCGCGCTGCGGTCGGATCGGCGGCGCGGCGCGGCGCGGCGGGTGCGGCGGCCGCGTGAGAGTGACCGGCGGGAGCGCGCGGCCGCGGCCCCGGGGGCGGCGGGATCCGGCCAGGGTTCGGCCGGGTGTGCGGGCCGCCGCATGGGGTGGCCGGGTTTCGGTGTGACGGCCGTGGCGTGTTCGGTCGTTCGGGGTGTGGGCGTCGGGTGAGTTGGGCAGGGACGCGTCAGGACCCGGGCGGCTGTGCGGACGCCCGGTGCGTCAGGGCTGGGCCGGTCACGGCCCGCCGTCAGTGTGCCGTGAGCCCGTCGACCGGGCCGCGGGCGCCCTTCACCGATCCCGCCGGGTCGATCACCGGTAGCGGACCCCACGGATGGTGCGGGTGGCGTCCGGCGCGAGGGTGATCCGTTCGGGCCGGTCGACGCCCGCGGCCCGGACGGTGGGCGGGTGCGGCGCGGCGTGCTCGGCGAACGCGACCGGCTGGTCCGTGACTTGGGCGCCGGTGCGGTGGCCCGGGGCCTCGCGGGTGGTGCGTGCGGCCGTGCGGTCTCGATGGGCGCCGGACTCCAGCGTGCGGCCGGGAGCGCCGGCGCCGGGGAAGCAGGGGAGCGACGGGTGGGCCGGTTGCGACGGAAGGGACGGACCGAAGATGGATGTGACGACGCGGACGGCGGTCGCGGCGGACCGCGCAGCGGAGGGGGAGGCGCGACACCGGACCTCGGCGGGGGTGTTCTGGCGCTACTGGACCGGATCGCTGGTCAGCCGGCTCGGGAACCAGGTGTCCGTCGTGGCCCTGCCGCTGATCGCCGTGCTCACCCTGCACGCGACGGCCTGGCAGGTCGGCCTGGTCACCGGCGCCGGGTACCTGGCCTGGCTGCTGGTCGGACTGCCGGCCGGGGTCCTGGTCCACCGGCTCCCGCTGCGCGGCACCCAGGTGGCGATGGACCTGTTGCGCGGGGCGGCGGTGGCCTCGGTGCCGGTGGCGGCGGCCCTGGGCGTACTGGGCCTGCCGCAGTTGGTGGTGGTCGCGCTGCTGGTCGGGCTGGCGGGTGTGGTCTTCGACGTCGGCAACTCCACCTTCCTGCCCTCGATCGTCGCCAAGGAGGAGCTGACCGTCCGCAACAGCCTGCTCTCCGGCAGCAGCGCCGCGACCGAACTGGCCGGCCCCTCGCTGGGCGGGGTGCTGGTCCAACTCGTCGGCGGCGCGGCCGCGATGGTGCTGGACGCCGTCAGCTACCTGGTCTCGGCGGCCCTGCTGCGCAGTCTGCCGCGCGCGGAGCGGCCCGCCCGGCGGCCGGGCGGCGCGGGGATGTGGAGGCAGATCCGCGAGGGCTGGCACTTCGTCACCCGGCATCCGGTGATCGGGCCGTGTGCCGCCTACGCCACCGCGGTCAACTTCGTCTCCGGTGGGCTGATGACGCTCACTCCGGTGTTCCTGGTGGACGCCCTCGACGCCCCGGCCGCGGCCGTCGGCGCGCTGATGGCCACCGGCGGCCTGGGCAGCCTGGTCGGCGCCGTCCTGACGCCCCGGGTGGTCTCCCGGATCGGCAGCGGCGGGGCCCTGCGGTGGTCGGCACGGATCGCCGCGCTCGTCACCTTCCTGCTCCCGGCGGCCGGTTCGGGGTGGGCGGTGCTGCTCTTCGCCCTCGGCAACGCGGGCTTCGCGGCGGGCGTCGTCGTCACCACCATCGTCGCCCGCACCCACCGGCAGACCCACACTCCGCCGGAGCTGCTCCCGAGGGTGATGGCCACCGTCCGGTTCGTCTCCTGGGGCTCCATCCCGGTCGGCGCGCTGCTGGCCGGTGCCGCCTCCACGGCCTGGGGGCCGCGTACGGCGCTGCTCCTGCTGGCGGTGTGCGGCCTGGCCGGCCCGGTGATCCTGACGGCCGGTTCGCTCCGCCGTCGGCGCGACCTCGCCTGACCTCGGCCCTCGGGCTTCCCGGCGGTCCGCCGAGCCATCGCGAGATGTCCTGACGCAGCGTCACTGCCCGGTCCTTGCAAGGGTGTTGATTCGAGTGTCGAAGGCCCTCGCGCGGCACAGCCGGGGGAGTGGAGCGGCGGGGGCCGTGTACGGATAGCCTGGGTCGCCATGATGCGCGTGTGGATGCTTCCGGTGCTGTTGGTGCTCTGCGGTACGGCCGTCGCGGGCGGACTCGTCGTGAGCGGGAGCCGCGGAGCGGCCGTCGTGTACCTGCTGGGGTTCGCGGGGCTCGCGGCCGTGAGCTCGACCCTGGTCTTCCCGAAGTCGCTCGGCGCGGCGGAGGCGCAGCGCCGCAGCGCGGCCGACGGCCGGCCGGTGGTGTACTGGCGGCCGGGCTGCAGGTACTGCCTGCGGCTGCGGATCCGGCTGGGCCGGGCGGCCCGGCGGGTGCACTGGGTGAACATCTGGAGCGACCCGGAGGCGGCCGCGGTGGTGCGCGCGGCCAACGACGGCAACGAGACCGTGCCGACCGTCGTCGTGACCGGCCGGCCGCACACCAACCCCGACCCCGCATGGGTACGCGGACAGCTGTCCGCCGCCACGGCGAAGCGCTGACCGGCCGTCGGCGCGGCCGTACCGACGGCGGTGGCAGGGGATTTGAGTACGGCTCGGCGCCGGCGTGACCGGAGCCGTGCGGCCAGGGGCGTTGCAGTTCGGTGACACGGAAGGCTCCATTCCGTCGACTGTTCGCACTACCTTCGAACTGCACGCGAAGCCGCCCTCCGGTCCCCGCAGGAGAGGGCGCCGCGCGCTCCTCACCCGCACTTCGCTCAGGAGAACCGCATGCCCTTCTCGACGATCCGCCGCGCGACCACTGCCCGTACGCTGGCCGGAACCGTCCTGACCGCGGCCCTGCTGGTGCCCGCCGCGACGGCCTGCTCCTCCACGTCGGGCGCGACCGGCGCGGCCGCGCCGACCACCGCGTCGGCCGCCGCCACCGCGCCGCCCGCCGCGCCCGCCACCGAGCCTCCGGCCACGGCCTCCGCCGCG
Organism: Kitasatospora sp. NPDC001119; assembly: GCF_053598475.1. Taxonomy (NCBI): domain Bacteria; kingdom Bacillati; phylum Actinomycetota; class Actinomycetes; order Kitasatosporales; family Streptomycetaceae; genus Kitasatospora; species Kitasatospora sp. NPDC001119. Next base: position 61,276 of record NZ_JBSFKI010000046.1, on the reverse strand, counting down.
CCCACCCCGACCGGCACGCGCGGCGCCACCCCTCCGGCCGCCGCGCCCAGCGGGCACGCCGCGACCACGTCGGCCACCCCGCCCAAGGGGGGCCAGGGGGTCCGTACCGAGACCCTGGTGGACGGCAGCAAGGCCGAGATCCACGACCTCGGCAACCAGCACTACACCGCCAAGATCGTCAACGCCGGTCAGGTCCTCGCCACCATGGAGACGAAGGAGCACGACGACGGGCTCGACGCCAACGGCATGTTCGTCATGCTCTCGCTGGACGGCCGGATCCGCTCCTGGATGGGCGGCAGCCACCAGGGGCCGGGCACCTTCAAGCTGGCGGGCGGCTGGACGGCCAAGGTCACGAAGGTCGGCGAACTCCGGTACCGCGCGGAGATCCTCGGCAACGAGAACGCGGTGTACGGCACGCTGGAGGCGAACCAGCACGATGTCGGGGTCGACGCCAACGGCGTCTCCATCGTGCTCAGCGCCGGCGGCGAGATCAGCGCCCACGAGTGAGCGCGCCGGAACCCGGACACGCCGGACGGCGGAGCCACCGACCCGATCGGTGACACCGCCCTCCGTCCCTGGTCCAAGTCCCTTGGTGGCCAATGGTGTTGAGACCGGGACCGCTAGCGGACCTCGGCCACCAGGGCCCCGTACTTCGCCTTGATGTCCGCCTCGGCTGATTGCCACTGCGGGGTGTCGACCACGACGCCGGTACCGTCGATGGCGAGCGTCAGCCCGTCGATCACCACGCCCCTGACCCGCCACTCCTCGGTGTCCGCGCGGATCCGGTTCAGGACGGTCATGAGCTGCTCGCGGGAGCCCGCGGCGTCGGCGAACCGCACCTTCACCGTGGGCCAGTCGGCCGCCCTCGCGGTCACGGCGGCGTCCAGGCCGCTGCCGGGGACCCGCATCACGTAGAGCGTGTCCGTGTTCCTGTCGCGGCACGTGCCGAAGTAGTGGTCCGGGTAGTCGGTCATCGCCAGCGTCTCGATGGACTCACCCGCCTGGGTCACGCGGGCCTCCGCCGGGTCTTCCGACGACAGCGACGACGACGACGGCGAGCCCGAGCCCGAGCCCGAGCCCGAGGCCGAGGCCGAGTCCGTGGGCAGGGGCGACGGCGAGCCGGACGACGACGGGAGGCCGGAGAACGGCGTGCCTGTCGACGGGACGTCCGAGGACGAGTGCCCCGGCGGAGGGGTGGCCGGCGACAACAGGCCCAACCAAGGGGAGCCCGGCGGCGGCGTCCACGACGACGAGTAGCCCGACGAGGTGATCGCCGACGGCGTCTCCCAGGGCTGCCGGCTGGAGTGCTGGTGCCAGCCCGGTGTCCGCATCGACGTGGGCCCGTTCACACAGTTCAGCATCACGGCGGGGTGCCCCGGCGCCGTCGCCCCCGCCGTCGGAGTCAGCACGCTGAGGCCCGTCCCGGCCGCCCCCGTACGGTCGCTCCCGGGGCCGCCGCCACCGAGCTGCGTCAGCGCTCCCGCTCCGAGGACCAGTACCGCGGCCGCCGTCACCCCCCGCACGGCGGCCTGCCGCCGGGCGCGCCGACGCCCGGCCCGGTGCAGTTCGGCCAGCGGCGGGGTGCCGGCGATCCCTGCCGCGTGTGTTCCGAGCCGGGTGACCAGCTCCTCCTCGAACCTGTCCTCAGCGCTCACGGCCTACCAGCTCCCTCACGTTTTCCATGTCCTGTCGAAGCGCCTTGATCCCGCGCGCCAGGTGCGTCTTCGCCGTGGGCACCGAGCACCCCAGCTCCTCCGCCACCTGAGCGACCGGCAGGTCCAGGTAGTAGCGCAGCACCACGGCGGCCCGCTGCCGCTTGGGCAGTCCGGCCAGTGCCGCCGCCAGCTGGTCGTCCCGTTCGCCCTCCGGGGCCGCCGGTCCGTCCGGCAGCGCGGAGGTGAGCACTTCGCGTCTGGTCCGCCGCCAGCGCGAGACGTGGGTGCGGACCATCGTCCTGCGGACGTACCCCTCGGTCGCGGCCGTGTCCCGGATCGTCGAACGCTTCGGGTACACCTGCGCGAGGGCGTCGTGCAGCAGGTCCCGGGCGTCGTGGACGTCACCCGTGATCAGGTACGCCCCCCGCAGCAGGGCCTGGTACCGGGCTACGACGAACTCGTCGAACGGGTCGGATCCGGAGCCCCCCGGGAGGATCGATTCGCGCTTCATGCCTTCAGGACGCCCCAGCCACGGAAAACGGATGACAACCAGCCAGTATTCACGTGCACGGGGGCGCCGCCCCGCGCCGGGGGAGGGGCACCGGACCCGACGGTCCGCGAGGCGCCGTTCCGTTTTGGTCGCACATCTTGTGCGATGTCATGATCCGGCTCACACTTCCGATTTGCGAACACGTGTGCACTTCTGCGCGCGGCACGCGATCGGGCGGCGTCGCCCCCACGAGCCTCGACGGCGCCGGACCCCTCCGATCCGCACGCGCCAACCGGGGCGGGTCGCCGCGCCCTCGGACCGCGGCCCGCCCCTCGTCGTCCGTACCTTCCCCCCACGCGAAGGAGCTTCGGATGAAGCACCCGCGCACCCCTGCCCGCTGGCGGCGGCCGTTCGCCGTCGCCGCCGCGGCCGCCCTCGTCCTGACCGGCGCGGCCTGGAACGCCGCCCCGGCCGCCGGCGCCGCCCCGTACGCCCTGACCGTCGACGGCGGCGGGCCGCGCCTGCTGCAGGTGAGCGCCGACCCGTTCACCGACACCGGGACCGGAAGCCAGCACGCCACCGAGGTGGAGCCCGACACCTTCGCCTACGGCGGCACGATCGTCTCCTCGTCCCAGGTCGGGCGGTTCCCCGCCGGCGGTTCGGCCGCCCTCAGCTGGAACACCTCGCGGGACGGCGGCGCCACCTGGCGGCACGGCATCCTGCCCGGCATCACCACCCACCAGGGCGGCGGCAACTGGGCCCGGGCCTCCGACCCCTCGATCGCCTACGACGCCAGGCACGGCACCTGGATGATCGCCGGCCCGGTCATCGACGCGGCGATCAACCCCGTCGGGGTGACCGTCAGCCGCTCGGCCGACGGCCTGCGCTGGCAGGACCCGGTGCGGGCGGTCGGCTTCGACGGCCAGGGCTACGACAAGGAGTGGATCGTCTGCGACAACACCCCGTCCAGCCCGTACTTCGGCACCTGCTACATCGAGGTCGACATCCCCTCCTCCGACAACCTGGTGGTGATGTCCGCCTCCCGGGACGGCGGCGCCACCTGGTCCGCCCCGTCGGGCCCCTCCGGCGTCAACCTGGGCCTCGGCGGCCAGCCGCTGGTGCAGCCCGACGGCCGGGTCGTGGTCCCCTTCTCGACCGACACCACCTCGATCCGCTCCTTCAACTCCACCGACGGGGGCCGGTCCTGGGGCTCCACCGTCCTGGTCGCCGACGTCGTGGCGCACGGCGTCGCGGGCGGCCTGCGCGACGGCGAGGGCCTGCCCTCGGCCGAGATCGACGGCGCCGGCCGGGTCTACGTCGCCTGGCAGGACTGCCGGTTCCGGGCCGGCTGCCCGGGCAACGACATCGTCTACGCGACCTCGGCCGACGGGACCACCTGGTCCGCCGTGACCCGGGTGCCGATCGACGCCACCACCAGCGGCGCCGACCACTTCCTCCCCGGCCTCGGCGTCGACCGCGCCACCTCCGGGCACAGCGCCAAGCTCGGGCTGTACTACTACTTCTATCCGAACGCCGACTGCACAGACGCCACCTGCGAGTTGGAGGTCGGCTTCATCTCCTCCGCCAACGGCGGCGCCACCTGGAGCGCGCCGCGGACCGTCGCCGGCCCGATGCCGCTGTCCCGGATCGCCGCCACCGGCGGCGGCGCCATGGTCGGCGACTACCTCTCCACCTCCGTGCTCGACGGCAAGGCGGTGGCGATCTTCGCGGTCGGCAGGGCCCCGGCCGACGGCCAGGCCTACGACGAGGCCATGTACGCCGTCGAGGGCGGCCTGCCCGTCCGCGGCGGCAGCACCCCGTCCAGCACCGGTCCGGTCGCCTTCACCGCGCCCGTCCGGGAGCGGCAGCTGCCGCCGCCGGTCCGTCACTGACCCGCCACTGATTCACCGCTGATCCACCGCTGACCCACCCGGGCCCGCCCTCCCGCCCCACCGGGAGGACGGGCCCGGCCGCGTCCCGAACCGGGTCGGCGCGGCAGTGCGGCAGTACGGCGACACGGCAGCGCGGCGGAATCGACGGAATCCGGCGCGCGGCCCCAGGAGAGCACCAACCAGCTCGCCACGGGCGACTTCCCGGCCGTCATCGGCGACTGCCACGCCGTCCGCGACCTCCAGACCCACACGAGCATCGCCCCGCTGCCGGCCGAGGGAGTTCCCGCAACTGCCGGAGCTGGTCGCCCGGCACTACGCCGGCATCGTCGTAGAGGACGGCCTCCTCCTCGACGTGGGCTGCTCGACCGGTACCCTGATCCGCACCCTGGCGGAGCGTCGCCAGGGCAGCAGGGCCGGGTCCGGCCAGGCCATGACGGCCCAGAAGTACACCTGCTTCGAGGGCTTCCTGGCCGTCAAATGACAAACAGAGGAAGGTTTCTGGTGAGGCTTCCCGCCACTGGACAACTGATCGACCAGGACGTCACGGACGGGCTCGCCGAACTCGCGGGCTCGCTCGGCTACACCCCGCCCGTGGTGCTCAGCAGCGGCGTGGAGTTCCTCGTGTACCGGGCGAGCCCGCTGAGCGGCGCGGCGCACGAGGACGTGGTGCTGCGCGTGCCGCGCGCCCGTACGTTCCACACCGCGAACAACGTCGGCGTCGGCGCGGACGGCCTGCTGGAGCAGGAACTCCGGATCACCCAGTGGCTGGCCCCGGACGGCTTCCCGGTCGCCCGCGCCCTGGGCGTCGAGTACACCCGGACTGGCACGCCGGTGCTGCTCTCGGCCTTCGTGGACTCCGACGCCCAGGCGCCGGACTGGTCCGAGGTCGGGGCGCTGTTCGCGGCGCTGCACGCCAAGCCGGCCCCGGACCTCGCGCCCGTCGTCCAGTACGGCCGGCCCGTCCCCGACCTGCTGGCGCAGCGGCTGCCCGACCGGTTCGGCAGGCTGCTGGACCTCCGCCCGGGCCTGGGCGAACTGCCCGAGCGCGCGGCGATCGCGGCCCGGCTCGCCGAGACGTCGGCCGAGCCCGCGCTGCTCCACCTGGACCTGCGCCGGCAGAACCTGCTGTGCAGCCAGGGGCGGGTGGCCGCGCTGATCGACTGGTCCAACGTGCTGATCGGCGACCCCGCGATGGAACTGGCGCGGATGTCCGAGTACGCGCTCATCCCGGAAAACGGCCTGGACGAGCGGGCGATCCGCCAGGGCTACGAGGCCGCGGGCGGGAAGTCCTCCGTCACCCCCGCGGCCGACCTCCTCTACCGGCTGGACGCGGCGGTGATGCTGGCCCTGGTCTTCACCTCGGTGGCGCCGGACCCGCAGCTCGGGCCGGTGCAGACGGCACGGGTGGTCGAACTGCTGCGGGAGCTCGCCGACGTGTGGTGACGGGGCCGGGGGCGAGCCCCGTACCCCCGGTCACCGGACGACGGAAGGGACCGAGGCCCTCTGTGGGGCTCCGGTCCCTTCCGTCGTCCCACTCTGGTGTTTCGGCGCCGCGCCGGTAACATGACTTCCCCTCATGTTTCCGTCAGGAGGCTGTCATGCCGGACCGCTTCGACCTGCCGGCGGGGTTCCGCTGGGGTGCCGCCACCGCCGCCTACCAGATCGAGGGGGCGGTGAACGAGGACGGCCGCGGGCCCTCCGTCTGGGACACCTTCGCCGCCCGCCCCGGCGCCGTCCGCGACGGCCACACCGGCGCGGTGGCCTGCGACCACTACCACCGGTACCCCGAGGACATCGCCCTGATGAAGGGCCTCGGACTGGACGGCTACCGCTTCTCCGTCGCCTGGTCCCGAGTCCAGCCCACCGGCGCGGGCGCCGTGAACGCCGCCGGCCTCGCCTTCTACGACCGCCTCGTCGACGCCCTCCTCGAAGCCGGCATCACCCCGCTGCCCACCCTCTTCCACTGGGACCTCCCGCAGGGCCTCGAAGACCACGGCGGCTGGCTGAACCGCGACACCGCGTACCGCTTCGCCGAGTACGCGGGGATCGTCGCCGACCGCCTCGGCGACCGCGTCCCCGCCTGGATCACCCTCAACGAGCCCTTCGTCCACACCGTCTTCGGCTACGCCCTGGGCACCCACGCCCCCGGCCGCACCCTGATGTTCGAGGCCCTCCCCGCCGCCCACCACCAGCTCCTCGCCCACGGCCTGGCCGCCACCGTCCTCCACGACCGCGGCCTGGAGGCGATGCTCTCCAACAACCTCACCCCCGTCGAGCCGGCCACCCCCTCACCCGCCGACCTCGCCGCCGCCGAGGCCTACGACGCCCTCCACAACCGCCTGTTCACCGACCCCGTCCTCCTCGGCCGCTACCCCGACCTCACCGCCCTCGGCGTCCCCGACGACATCTTCGGCGCCGTCCACCCCGGCGACCTCGACCTCATCCACACCCCCGGCCTCGACGGCCTCGGCCTCAACTTCTACAACCCCACCCGCGTCGCCGCCGCCACCGAACCCGGCCTCCCCTTCGACCTCGTCGACATCCCCGACGTCCCCCACACCGCCTTCGGCTGGCCCGTCGTCCCCGACGCCCTCCGCCAACTCCTCCTCAACCTCCGCGAGTCGTACGGCAAGGCCCTCCCGCCCCTCACCATCACCGAGAACGGCTGCTCCGTCGAGGAGTCCACCACCCCCGACCAGCCCCGCATCGACTTCATGTCCGCCCACCTCGACGCCCTCGCCCAGGCCACCGCCGAAGGCATCGACATCCGCGGCTACTACACCTGGTCCCTCCTCGACAACTTCGAATGGGCCGAGGGCTACCACCAGCGCTTCGGCCTCGTCCACGTCGACTTCGCCACCCAGCAGCGCACCCCGAAGGCCTCCTACGCCTGGTACCGCGACCTGATCGCCGCCCACCGCGACTGTCACTCGTGATAGGTGGCCCCAGGTGCTGCGGGATGAACAGCCTCTTGACGCTTGCCGAGGGCCCATCTGGATGGGGCTGCCCGTAGCGGTTGTGCCTCGGACGCCAAGCAAGTGACAGGGTGCTCGACAGGTCGGCAGCCCATGGTCAGCGGTTCAGCCGGGACCGGTCGCGCGGGGACGGGACACCTTGCGACTCCGGCGCGCCCACCATGTCGGCTCCCGAGGGTTAGCGCCGAGGCCGTGGCGTTGCCAGGTCCTACGCCCATCTGGTCGATGACCTGTGCGACGGCGGCCGGAGTATCCCGATCTCACTGGCGGCCGTGTCGATTGCTCGACACCGTCCTCGCATTCGCCATCAGGGGCGATACAACGCGGCGACAGGTCCGCGGGATGTAAGAGGCCCGCCCGTCCGCGGCTCCCGGAGGAATCGTGGACGGGCGGGCCCAGAGGGTGTCAGGGGTCAGGGCGCGGATTCGGGGTTCAGGGTCCACTGCTGATGGGCCTGGGGGGGTGGGACAGTCCCCAATGCGGAGACGGATGCCCTGGTCAGGGCTTCCTTCCACGACGACCGCACACCACCCGTTCTGGAACGCTGTTGCCCAGCGGTGGGAGGACGCCCGCGACCTGAAGGCTGGCGAACAGCTCCGGAAACCGGACGGGAGCCCTGCAGTACTGACTGGCGTGGTCCGCCGCGCCGCCGAGGGGCGCACCTATGACCTCACAGTTGCAAATCTTCACACGTACTATGTGCTGGCAGGTGTCACGCCAGTCCTCGTTCATAACAACACGCCTGCCCCGTATGACCCCTGCGGTGGCGGGACAACGCCACAAGGGGGGGGGCACTCCTGGGGGACGGAAAATCCTCCATGGACAGGCGGAACGCCGGATTCGGTGTACACGAGGACGGGAAAGGACGGCACCCCTGTTCAGAACACCATTTATGACAAGAATGGAAATGCGGTCGGCCATTTCGACTTCAAGAATCATAACTTTGGCGGACCCCGCGGCCATGTGATTGATCCGCCAGGAAGCCCAGGTGCTGGCCATGGTTCAAATGCCGAACATATAGATCCGAAAAAATTGCCTTCGGGCTGGAATCTGCGACCTCGGAAGTGAGTGAATATAAATGACCGGAATTCACCTTTCGACTGAATCTATTCCCGAGTTTCTTGAGAGATTTCTGGGATTCGAGGACGGCGTGATCTCTGGCATCTTCATCGTCCTTCCACGGGGCAATGAGGCCGGTCGGACGATCATGGTGGAGGTCCAGGCGATGGACCGGACGGATCCAGGGGGAAGGGGGGCGGCCGGCGGTCTGTTCGGGTGGAAGCTGGTGAGGATCGTCATGCACGGTATTAACGAGTACCGCCTTGCCGAGACTCGGGCGTATCCCTTGCAGGTTCTCTCGGATGGGCTAAAGGTCGGCAGTGTCGACGGATTCTTCGTCCTGGACCTGGATCCGGGGCCGGACGAGTGGTCGGCGCGGGCGATCCGTGATGAATCGAACAGCTATTCCAGGCAGTATGTTGTGTCGCGGCTTTGTTCGTTCGAGGTTTTGGATGGTCCGTTCATCTAGAACCTGAGGGCCCGCGACCTCTCGGCGTGGCGCTTGTGCCAGCACGATGAGCGGGGCCCCTGCTGAAAGGGATTTCAGCAGGGGCCTTGCGGTCGATGGGCTCAACTAGTTTCGGAAGCCGAGGCCTTGAGGCCTCGGCTTTTCTGTTGCCCAACCGGACTGACTTCAAGGGGAGTTGAGGTTCATCGCGGACAGCGAACGTCGGCAGATCCCCAACCCGGTCGATGGTCAGTCGGGTTCAAGTTGGTACATAGATATCCGTAAGCGCCCATTGGCGCTCACTAGGTGCGCTCCCAAGCTGGCCCCCAAATGGCCTCAGGTCTCCGGATTCGCCTTCGTCACCGCGAGTGACAACGATCTGCCGGTCCGTCAGTAAGACCCTTCTGTCGACCGCCGGAGCCCGTCACGCATTGCCCCTGTCCAGACGAGGTGATCCGGACGGATCAGGGTCATCGGCCAGCCGCCTCACGGCCAGTCGGACCCGTGATCACTCTCCGGCAACGCGACAGCCAGTACCCCGGCCTGTCGCCCGGTCCGGTTCAGAAGCCCCTGAACACCCCGTCTTCATCGACGGCCGTCAGCGACCTCGTCGAAGTCCATGTTCGCGGGCGACAGGTTGTTCTCGATCCCTCAGCTTGACGCTGTCGGGGATCTTGGTGTTCTGCTGCAGGTGATCATGGTGGTGCGCCAGTCTCGCGGATGCACGATGCCCGCGAGATTTCCGAGGAGTGGGAGATGTCGGTCCGTCCCCGTCCGGTCACCGAGATCCCGGTGTTGACGGCGCGAATGGCGCGGGCCAGCAACCCCGGTGGCACGACGGCAATGTGGGTGCGGGACCGGCTCGACGGCTTGTGGCGGGACGAGGACTTCGCCGACTGATACCCGCGCGACGGGCGCCCGGGACTCCCGCCCGCGCAGTCCATGGTCCCGCATGAAGTCGATGTGGGCTCGGTTCCAAGTACGCTCCGCGTCGAGCTGAGGGGTAAGCCGAGTAAGGGGGAACTATGAGATTGTTCCTGCGCCTGGAGTCAAACCGAGTTCATCTCAGTTCGAAGTAGAGATTTCGAAGATTAAGACGTTGAAGAGGTAGCGGGAGGCATCGAAGTGTTTAGCTCCTATGAGATCAAGTCCCCGACGGACCTCGACGGGTACGAGTTCGAGGTCGAGTGCAAGGGGAGGCTCTTCGGCGTTGGGGTTCGGGTCGGTGATGCTGTCTATGACCTGACCGTCTACGACGAGGAGCGCTTGGCGCAGGATGCGAAGGCGGCGGTTGAGGCCGGCCGGATCATGACGGCGGTCAATCTGCTGGTTATTCCGTCGGTGACCCGCGAGGTGATCGCAGAGGCTGTGGCGCAGTTGGCGAGGACTGGGTTTGGAGGCCTGGCGCCGAGGCAGTAGCCGGATCGGTTGACAGAGGCGTGCCCCTGGTGGAACCCGAGGGTACGCCTTCCGGTTGTCGGGGGCGATGGATGGATGTAGCCGATTGGGCGACGGTAGGAGTGAGGTTCCCTCGAGGTGCGGAAGGTTGCCGGACGTGGCCTGATTGGCCATGAGAAGGGAGCCTCTGCCATGGCTACACCGATGAAGTGCCCGTCCGAGTTGCGCCAGCGAGCTGTTGCCGCATACCGCGCCACCGATCCGAAGCCCGTGATCCGGCGGACTCGGTGACAGCCACGAAGGCAGAGATCTTGGCGCACTTCGAACTGCGGTACACACCGGCCAAATCTGACAAGATGCATCACACGCTCGTGTTGCCGAAGCCCGTTCAAGGCGAGACTCAGAGGGCGTTCAATGAAACCTTTGGAAGGGTGAAGAAGAGGCGTTGATGTCCGTGGACAACGAAAACCGGATCATGCGGCCGGTCGTGATCTTCGACTGGTGCGACGGAGCCCGTGAGGGCTTCGCTCGGCTGGAGACCAGGGGCGGGGTGTGGTGGTACTTCCGGACACTCGCCACTCGGTTCGACTCAGACGACGTCGACCAATGCCTCTTCGCCTTCTCTGTGATCCCAGCAGATGATGCGTCCGTATTGGAGGATGAGTTTGAAGGCATGGTGGAGGGGGCGATCATCTGGCCCGGGAATCCCGGGGAGGTCTCGACTCGCGCCTCCGAAGTCATTGAACGGCTCTCGGTTGACGTTCAGTCCCCGTCGTTCGTCGGGCGGACGGTAGGGGCTGCTGGGCACTGCGAGCTGTGGGAGATCTACAGGCCGTTCGGCTCTTCGAGCTGAGATGGCATGACATATCTGATACGGGCCGGGGCCTTTTGGCGCCGGCCCGTATCGGTTCGCAGAGGCTTGCCAGGACGGGGCGGGGGCCTGTCCTCAACGTGCGGATTTTCTGATCGTCAGTAACCATGTTCCGTTTGTCCGGACCAGAGGTGGACCATAGTCTCCGGAGGAGCTCGGATCCGCTTGGGCTCGCGCGACGGCTGGTTGATGGTCGCCGAACTCGGCGATAGCGAGGCGACCTACATGGCATGGTTTGCGATGCGCGAGAGAGTTTGAGCAACTTTCCTGCGAAGTAGCGGACTTGGACAGGCCCGAGGACCCGCCGTTGCGGCCTCGCTACAATGGCAGTCTGTTCGATGTGCGGAGGGCTACCACCAGGGCTTCGGCCTCGTCCACGTCGACTTCGCGACCCAGCACCGAACCCCGAAGGCCTCGTACACCTGGTACCGCGACCTGATCGCCGGTCACCATGCGGAATCCGGACGTTAGTCAAGGCCTGGGCAGGGGGTGCGAGTCAGGATCGCGACGGGGAAGGGAGTGTCGTCCGATCCTTGACGGCCATGGGAACTCCGCCCGCCTCCGCGCGCTGTCACCTGTCCTCGCCACCCGTGCCATCGGGTGACTACGATCGGTGAGGATTCCGGTCGACTGACGTACCAGGGAGGCCCGGATGGACGCGGAACTACCGGCGCTGCGGCTGAAGCTCTACATCGAGTCGCTCCAGGTCCTGATGCCCGAGCGGCAGTTCAAGCTTCTGATGGATCTCCTGCGCGGCTATGCCGAGCTCGGTGGTGGGCGGATCGAGGTGAAGCTGGACGCAGAGGAACGGGAGCTGTTCACACCCGCGGCGCAGCGCGAACTGCTCGTTCTCCTCGGCCTGCTCGGTGCCCTGGTGCCCGGACACGAGGACCGCGCCGACGGTGTGGTGGCCGACCTCGGCGACGGCGAGCGGGCCAAGGGGGTCATGTCGCTCGTACCGCCGGAGGTCGCTTCCGATCCGGCCCGCCTGCGGGACATGCGCGACCGGCTTGACGCCGCCGAGGGCCGGCGGGCGAGCGACCGCGCGACGGTCGAGGGAATCGCGGAGGTGAGCGGGATGGCGGGGACGGAAGAGAACTGATCCGAGCGCGTTCAGCTCTGTGAAACCTCACCGGCGGTTGCCGGAGCCGGGACACAGGCCTCCCCGGAGGCCCGGGCGCACCTGCACCAGCTGTACCTGCCGCACGCGACCTGGCCGGTCGACAACCGCGTCGTCGGGCGTCGGCGCGTCCGCGTACTGTGGTGCCCGGAAGACGGGGAGGGCAGCGGTTGCGCAGGGTGCCGCCGGAGATGTTCCGGTTCACGACGGGGGAGAAGGCCGAACTCTACGGTGCGATCCTTCAGGCCTTCGGAGCGGCCAACGAGCGGCTGGAGACCGCGCTCGGGCTGGACGACGTGCGCGCCCGGCTGCGGACGGTCGGCTGGCTCGACGCGGTTCACGACGACGAGCTCCAGGAGGCGCTGCGGAAGCTCAGGGAGTGGCAGCTGCTGGACGTCGTCCAGAACCACGCGGAGAACTACCGCACCGCCGAGGAGTACGAGCGCCGCAACCTCCAGTACTCGCTGACCCGACGCGGTGAGGCCGCGTCCGCCGGGGTCGAGCACGCCCTGTTCGTCCTCGCCTCGACGGGGGCGCTCCAGACGGCGGTGCTGGAGGCGATCACGGACCGGCTCGACGAGCTGTACGTCCTGCTGGGCGACTCCGCGTCCTCGGACCGTCGGGTCTTCACCACGCTGCAGGAGCTGGAGGGCCACCTGGAGGCGCTGCTGGCCAACACCAAGGCGTTCAACGGCGAGTTGCAGCGCCTGCTGCGCGCCGAAGGTGCGGACCTGGCGACCTTCCGCGAGGTGAAGGCCGCGACGGTGGCCTATCTCCAGGAGTTCCTCGTCAACCTCGACCAGCGGGGCCAGGCGGTCGCCACCGCCGTCGAGCGTGTGGAGCGGCTCGGGGTGAGCCTGCTGCACGCGCGGGCGCTGCGGGGCGCCGAGCTGCCGCCGGTCGCCGACGGCGATCCCGCGCCGGCCTGGCTGGAGCGGCGCCGGGCGCGCTGGGAGGGGCTCCGGTCCTGGTTCCGGCCGGCCGACGGGGCACGGCCCCGCGTGGAGCAGCTGCACGACGTGGCGCGGCGGGCGATCGTGACGCTCCTCCAGGTTCTCGACCGGATCACCGAGTCACGGCGCCGCTCCTCCAGCGCCGTCCAGGACTTCCGGGAGCTGGCCCGCTGGTTCGCCGCCGCGCCCACCGAGGACGACCTGCACCGCCTCTGGTCGGCCGCCTTCGGTCTGGGGTCGGCCCGGCATGCCCATCTCGCCCACCCCGACCCGGAGTTGGTGCCCTCCTCGGGCAGCTGGGCCGAGGCTCCGCCGGTGGAGGTCTCGGCGCTGCTGCGCACCAGCGGCCGCACCGAGCGGTTCACCCGCACCGGGAAGGTGCGCGACATCGGAGGCATCAAGGCGGCCCGGGCCGAGCGGGCCCGGAAGGAGCGGGCCGAACTCGAAGCGGCCTGGGACGTTCTGGGAACCGACGGCCCGGTGCGGCTCTCCGACCTCCACGTGCTGGACCACACCGTCTTCGAGCGGCTGCTCGACCTCCTCGGCCGGGCGCTGGCCGTACGACCGGACGCCGGCGGGGCACGTCGGGCGGTCACCTCGGACGGCCGCGTGGAGATCGTGCTCCGGCCTTCTCCCGAGGGCGGACGGGCCGTCCTGCGGACCTCCCACGGCCGGTTCGAAGGGCCCGACTACCTGGTGGAGATCCGGAGCCCGAGCGCACTGCGGGCGGTCGTCCGGGAGGACAGCGCATGAACACCACCAGGAGCGGCACATGAGCACCCTCGCCAACCAGCTGGTCCTGGCCGAGCGGCAGGACATAGCCCGAGGCATCAGACTGCTCCTCGGCCTGCCGCTGATCACCGAGCGCGGTGACCCGCCCGCCTTCGAGCTGATCCGCCGCCGTCAGGATCCGCTGACGAAGTGGTTCGACTACAACTGCGGCTGGCAGCTGGTGGTGGAGCCGCGCCTGGGGTATGCGCGTCTGCTCAAGATCCGGACCGTGCCCGACGCCTCGCGCCCCGCCCGTCGGCTGCGGTCCGGCAAGGCCCCGTTCGACCGCCGCCGTTACACGCTGCTGTGCGTCGTCGCGGCCGAGCTGCTTCCGGTCCCGGTCACGACGGTCGGCCTGCTCGCCGACCGGGTCGTCCACGCCTGTGCCACCGACGAGGCACTGCCGCCCTTCGATACGGCGAGCAGGTCCGAGCGCATGGCGTTCGTGGACGTGCTCAAGCTGTTGGAGGCCTACGGCGCGCTCCTCACCGTGGACGGCGTCACGGAGAGCTTCGTCGACTCGGCGAAGGCCAAGGTCCTCTACCGCGTGGACGCCACCGTCCTGATGCGCCTGCTCGCCGCGCCCGTCGGCCCGTCCCGGCTGGCCGTTCCGGCGCAGGACGTGCCGCTGCGCTTCGAGGAACTCCTGCGGGGCACGGTGCGCGAGAGCCGGTACGGCGGGGCCGACGCCTCCGACGCGCAGCGCAACCTCCGGCTCCGGCACTCGGTGCTCCGGCGGCTCCTCGACGATCCCGTCCTGCACCACGACGAACTCGGCGCCGACGAACTGGCCTACCTGGCCTCGCCGACGGGGCGCCAGATCGTCAAGCGCGCCGCCGAGCAGGGCGGCTTCGTGCTGGAGGAACGGGCCGACGGCCTGCTGCTCGTGGACCCGGAGGCCATCGCCACCGACAGCCGCTTCCCGGACGACTCCGCGACGGCCCGCGTCGCCGCCCTGCTCCTGCTGGAACCGCTGACGGCAGCCCCGGACGGGCTGACACCGGAACAGCTCGAGGCCGAGGCGAACACGCTCCTGCGGCGCTTCCCGCGGTGGGCGAAGGGCTACCAGTCCGAGGACGGCGCCCAGCGGCTCATGGCCGACGCCCTTCGTGTCCTCGACGACTTCGGCCTGGCCCGCCGGATCGGCGACCGCACCGTTCCCCGGCCCGCGGCGTTCCGGTACCGCACCACCGTGACCGACGGTCCCGCAACCTGACCAGGGAAGACCTCCGATGACCGTGACACAGCCACCGCAGAGCCCCGTGCCCCCGACGGCGGCCGCAGCCGTGCGATGGCGGCCCGCCAGGGCGGGCATCCTCAACGTCTGGCGCTACTACGACGAGACCTTCACCTTCCACAAGGGCCGGCTGCTCCTGCGGGGGCAGAACGGCACCGGCAAGTCGAAGGCGCTGGAGGTGCTCCTGCCGTTCCTGTTCGACGCGAGCCTGCGACCCAACCGGCTGTCCACCTTCGGCGGCTCCGAGCGCACCATGCACTGGAACCTGATGGGGGAGGGCAGCACGGGCAAGACCCGCGTCGGGTACGTGTGGCTGGAGTTCGTCCGCGGTGACGGCGATCCCGGGTGGTTCACCTGCGGCGCCAGGCTCCAGGCCAGCGTGCACACCCCCGGTGTCACCGTCGACTACTTCACCACCGGCGCGCGGATCGACCGCCCAGGCGGTCTCTCCCTGGTCAACGACGCGGGCCAGCCGCTCACCCGCGCCGCCCTGGCCGAAGCGCTGCACGGCCGGGGCGAGTTGCACGGGGCACCCACCGACTACCGCAACACGGTCCGCAGCACGCTCTTCCCCGGGCTGAGCGAGCAGCGCTTCGACGCCCTGATCACCGCGCTGCTCCAGCTCCGCACCCCCAAGCTCTCGGAGCGCCTGGATCCGTCGCTGCTGTCCTCGCTGCTCTCGCGGGCGCTGCCCCCGCTCGGCCAGGGCGAGATCACCGAACTGGCCGAGGGTTTCGAGCGCCTCGACCGCCAGCGCGAACACCTGAAGACACTGGACGACGAGGTGGCCGCGGCCACGGCCGTCGCGAACCAGCAACGCGGCTACGCCCAGCGCGTCCTGCGTGCCGGAGCAGCCGGTCTCATCTCCGCGACGACCGAGATGGACAACCTCGCCCGCCTCGCGAGGGAGAGCGGGGAGGCGCACGCGGGAGCCGTGCGTGAGCGCGACGAGAGCAACCGGACGCAACAGGAACTCGAACACGGGCGGCAGGAGATCGAGGGCGCCATCGAGGGGCTGCTCGACTCCGAGGTCTACCGGCAGGGGCAGGAGCTCGACCAGCTCCGTCGTAGGAGCGAGCAGGCCGACCAGACCGCCGCCCGGGCCCGTACCGCCGCCGACCGGAAGGTTCGGGCGGCCGACGAGGACGCGGGGCGTGCCGACGATGCGCGGCTGCGTTCCGAACAGCGGGCCGAACAGACCCGGGCCGCTCGCGAGGAGGCACGTGGCGCGGCGCGGCGAGCAGCCATGGAGTCCGTCTGCGCCGAGGTGCAGACGGTGCTCGGCACCGCACCGGGTCCGTCGGGGGAGAACGAGGAGCAGGGGCGTACGGCGCGCCGTCTGCTGCGCGGTGCGGTCGTCTCGCGGCACCACCAGATCGCCGACGTCCGAGCCGCCGTCGAGCGCCACGAACGGTTCCTCGCGGGCCGGACGACGGCGGAGCAGCACCTCGATTCGGCGCGCGAACGGCTGACCGGGGCGACCGCGAAGCGCGAGGGGAACGCCCGCGCCTACCAGGCCGCCGTCGACGCCCACGCCGCCCTGTTGCGTCGTTGGGCGAGGGAGGACTGCGCGGAACTCTCGATCGACGACGCCGAGGAACTCGCGTCCCGTGCCGCCGTCGAGACTGATGTCCTCGTGTTGGTCGAAGCCGCGGCCCGGGCGGCGGAGAGCTCCATCACCGCCGACGAGACGACCGCCCGCGCCGGCCGGGACGACGCCCGCGCCGGGCGTGACCGGGTCCTCCGGGAACTGGAACGCATCGCGGCCGCGGCCGATCTCCCGCCGGTTCCACCACGAACTCGCACGGCCGACCGGTCGGTCCTGCCGGGGGCGCCACTGTGGCGTCTGCTGGCCTTCCGGCCGGACGTTCCGCCTGCCGATCAGGCCGGCGTCGAAGCGGCCCTCGAAGCGGCCGGCCTGCTCGACGCCTGGATGACCCCCGACGGCGGTCTCGTCGTCGCCGGGCACGACGTCCTGGCCGATCCGGCCGCGGCCGCGCCCGCACCCGGCCCCTCGCTGCTCGACGTCCTGGCTCCGGAACCCGACGGCCCGGTGCCGCCCGCCCGGGTGCGGCGGCTGCTTGCCGGTGTCGCCTACGGCCCCGCACTGACGACGGACCACCCGGCAGTCGTGGGCGCCGACGGAAGCTGGCGGCTGGCGATGGCGGTCGGCTCCTGGGCCAAGGAGGAGTCCAGCCACATCGGCGCCGCGGCCCGGGAACGCGCCAGGCAGCGGCGGATCGCGGAACTCACCACCGAACTGGCCGAGGCCGACACCGCCGTCGTCGGCTACGAGACGCGGCTGCACGCCCTCGCCGACCGCCGGACGCGCCTCGAAGCCGACCTCCGCTCCCGGCCGCACCACCGGGAGGTGGAGGAGGCCAAGGGCGTCTGGGACCGGGCCGAGTCCGAGGTGGGCGCTCGGGAGGACGCCGTGCGGGAGGCCGTCGAACAGCTCGCGCGGCAGGAGAAGGCGGTCGCGGACGCGCTGCGCGTTCTCGCCGTCGCCTCCGCCGAGCATGCCCTGCCGACCGAACGCGCCGCCCTGGACAAGACCGCCGCGGCCGTCGAAGCGCTGCGCGAACAGGCCGACGTCTGGCTCGACGCCCATCTCGCCTGGACAGCCGCCCACCAGGCCTGGCACTCCGCGCGCGGCCATGCCGAGGCATCGAGGGGGGCTGCGACCGAGGGCCTGGCGGAGGCCGAGACCGCCGAGGCCGCCGCCCGTGGGCTCCGCTCCACGCTCCGGGCGGTCGAGAGCACCGTCGGTGAGGACTACCGCGAAGTGGCCGCCCGCATCAGTGACTTCCGGAAGTCCCTCGACCGCGTTCGCCGCGACCTCGAATCCGGCACCCAGGCACTTCTCGCGCTCGAAGGCCGCATCGGCGCGCTCGGCGCCACCGCGGCCCAGGACGAGGCCCTGCACGACAGGGCCGTCGAGGCCCGGAACGAGGCCGCCCATGGCTTCCGGCGCCTGTGCGTCCTCGGATTCCCCGAGGACGCGGGCCTCGGGCTCGTCCTCACCTCCGCGGACGGCACCCGCGCCACCCTCGAAGCGGCGCGCGAGACCGCTGCCGCGTGGCCCGACCTGCCGCACGGCACCAGGAACCTCGGTGACTCCCTGAACCGTCTCTCCGAGGCCGTCCACCGAGCCCGCCAGAGCCTCAGCAGCCGCGCCGACCTCGAGCTCGAAGCGGAGGAGGACGTCCAGGTCCTCACCGCCACCGTCGACGGCATCCGGGTCGGCGCGACCGGCCTCCTCGCCATCCTCACCGGTGAGCGTGACCGCGGTCAGGACGACATCACCGCAGCCGAACGCGGCCTCTTCGACCGGACCCTCACCGGCGACACGCGCCGCCACCTCGCCTCCCGGATCCGTCAGGCCGGTGAACTCGTCGAGCGGATGAACGGCCACCTCGAAGGGATCCGCACTGCCTCACGGGTGGCCGTCCGTCTGGTGTGGCAGATCCACCCCGACCTGCCCGCCGGTACCCGGACGGCCCGTGAGCTGCTGCTCAAGGACCCGGCGCGGATCACCGAAGCCGACCGCGAGGCCCTCCACGCCTTCTTCCGGGGCCGGATCGAGGAAGCGAAGACCCGCAACACGGCGGCGACCTGGGAGGAGCAGCTCGCCGAGGTCCTCGACTACACGGCCTGGCACCAGTTCGTCGTCAAACTGGACCGTGCCAACGGCTCCGGGTGGCAGCTGCTCACCAAGAAGCTCCACGGCGCGCTCTCGGGCGGCGAGAAGGCCATTGCCCTCCACCTGCCGCTGTTCGCCGCCGTGGCCGCCCATTACGAGGCGGTGCCGGAGTCTCCGCGGCTGATCCTGCTCGACGAGGTCTTCGTCGGCGTCGACACCGTCAACCGCGGGCAGGTCTTCGGCCTCCTCGCGGCACTCGACCTCGACCTGGTGCTCACCTCGGACCACGAATGGTGCACCTACCGGGAGCTCTCCGGCATCGCCGTCCATCAGTTGATCACCGGAGGTGACGGCGACGACGCCGTCACCAGTGCCCGTTTCACCTGGACGGGCACCGACCTGCTGCCCGACGAAGCCGACACGGAAGAACCGGCATGACGGATCGCCACCCCCTCGACCTCCCCGAGCTCCGACCCCTGTGGTCGGCCGTTCACGGCCGTCTCTCGACCGGTCGCCCCGTCAGCCGGGTACGGTCCGGACCACTCGACGAGGCGGGCCGGGAGGCACTGGCCGACCTCCTCGGGCTCGACCGGCTCCCCGGCGCCGAACCGACGATCCCCCTCGCCGGGCTCGACAGTGCCGTGCTGGACGCCTGCGGCCAACCCGTCCGGGACGTGGTGACCGCGATCCTCGGCCCGATCCACGACCGGGCCGCCGAGCGCCACCACAGGACCGGCCAACGCGAGGCCCTGTGGGCGTGGTTGGCCGGCCACGAGGTGGTCACCGTCCAGCCGGCCCTGCTGGACTGGGTCGGCCACCTGCGGGCCGGCGGCCTCGTCGACGGCTCACCCGAGCGGACCCGGGGCCTGCTGACCGCCGCGCTGACCGTCCTTCACGCACTCCCGGCCGACGGTGAGCCACTACCGGTCCTCGCCGCCCGCCTCCTCGACGGCGACTCCCACGCCCTCGACGACGGGACCCGGCTCTCCTCCCTGGTCCTGCGGGCACTGGCGGTGCTGTACGGCACTGACATGCCCGAAACGGCCGAAGGGCGGCGCGCACTGTGGAGTCGAGCCGGCGTGGCCGACGACGAGCTGTCGGCCACCGTGCTCGCCGTCGGTCTCCGCCCCGGGGGAGAGGGCCCGGTGGCCGAGATCTCCCGGATCTGCGCCGGAGCGGGCCACCCCGTCAGCCTCACCCTCGCCCAAGTGCGCTCACCCGGCGAATTCACCGGTCCCACCGGACCCGTGCACATCACCGAGAACCCCAGCGTGCTCGCCCTGAGCCTGCGCCGCTTCGGCCCCCACTGCCCGCCGCTGGTCTGCACCTCCGGCTGGCCCAACACCGCCGTGATCCACCTGCTGCGCCGACTCGCCGACGACGGCGCGTCCCTGCGCTACCACGGCGACTTCGACGGCGAGGGCATCCGCATCGCGGCGCACGTCATGGCCAAGACCGGCGCAGCCCCCTGGCGGATGGCAGCCGACGACTACCGGGCCGCCGCGCCACGGGTTCCCTCGGGCCCCGACCCGGGGCGTCTGACGCCCGCACCGTGGGACCGGAGGCTCGTCGATTCCATGGCCGAACTGCGCACCGCAGTGGTCGAAGAGGTGGTCGCCGACCTTCTCCTCGACGATTTGGCAGACCACCGACACGGATAGAATGACAGCCTGTCCGACGGGCCGAGGGGTTCAATGCCGTCAACCCGGCGGACGCACCGCCGCTGCTCTGCCGGACCGTGATGCAGGCGCTCGGGCTGTCGGCCGCCGTGGTTCGGGTGCGGACCCGGAGCGGGCCGCGTGAGCTGGCCCCGCCCTCTCCGGCCTGCGCCTGCGAATCGATGCCGCCTGCAACGCCCCCGGCGGTGGTGTCGGCGCCGTCGTCCGCGCCGTCTTCCCCGCGGCCGGGCGCCCGCTGCCGTCGAGTTGAGCGGGCCATCGAACGGTGTTTGCCTGGAAGGACAGGCCAGTAGAGGGCGCAGCGCGCTCGGACACACCGGAAACACCGGAAACACCGGAGACGCCCCGGGCCGGAGCGGGTCGGCAGGCTCGCCGATGCCGGGCTTCGGGCGGTGACCCGCCGGGTGCTGCGGTCGCCCGCGGAGCAGGAGGCGGCGGATGTCGCCGTGCGGTGAGGTCCGGTACTCGATCACCCGCACCCGGGACGAGTGGCGCGCGAGGCTGGTCCGGGCCTGTTCCCGGTGGGCGGACGAGGGGGCCGACAGGTGTGCGCAGTGGGCGGATCGGGGTGCCGGCCGATGTGGTGACCAGGCGCCGTCCTCGTGGTTCCGCGATGCGTTCTACCGGGTGGCCGACCTGCTCGGCCAGGCCTGGTACCGGCTGGCGAACCGGGTCTGCCGCGCGTTCGCCTGGGTCCTCTACTGGGTCCTCACGGCGGTGGCGTACGTGGTGTGGCTGGTCCTCTGGATCCCCTGCCGCGTCTTCGGTCCGGCCACCCGGCCGGAGGGGCGGATCAGGCACGTCTTCGTGCTGGTACTGGAGAACCGTTCGTTCGACCACATGCTCGGCGTCTCCACCGGCACGGTCGACGCCGGGTCCGGCTTCCGGCCGGGGGTCGGGGTGGATGCGGTGAGCGGCGCGCCGACCACCGTCAACGGGCCCTCGGCGAGCCTGACGAACACGCACGACGGTCAGGTCTTCGCGGTGCGCGCCGGCGCGCCGTTCGTCATGCCGGTCGACCCGCCGCACGAGTTCTGCGACGTCCAGCTCCAGCTGGCCTCGGTGCCGATCACCGGCACACCGAGGGACGACACGTGCCACTACGGCGGCAGCTACCCCGCGCTCACCATGCAGGGGTTCGTGGACAACTACGCCAACCAGGCCGTGGCCAAGGGCGACGCCTCGGCCCTGGCGGACCTCGGGGCGGTGATGGCGTGCTTCACCCCGGACCAGGTGCCGGTGATCAGCGCGCTCGCCCGCGAGTTCGCGGTGTGCGACAACTGGTTCTGCGCCCTGCCGGGGCCGACCTGGCCGAACCGGTTCTTCCTGCACGCGGCGACCTCGGGCGGGCTGGACCGCAGTCCGGACCCGCTGGAACTGGCCGCCTCGCAGGTCGACGGCTACCAGTTCGAGAACGGCACGATCTACGACGCGCTCGACAGCAAGGGGTGCGACTGGCAGGTCTACCAGGGCGACGCCCTCCCGCAGGTCAGCGCGCTGGCGGGCATGGACCTGCCCACCATGCTGGAGCGCTTCCACGGCCTGGACGAGCTCGCCGGGGATCTGCGGCATCAGGACTTCGCCGCCTCGTACGTCTTCATCGAACCCAGCTACGGTCACGTCCTCAGCCACGGCGGCAACTTCCAGTGCGGCAACAGCCAGCACCCGATCGACGACGTCACCCGGGGCGAGGCCCTGATCAAGTACGTCTACGAGTCGATCAGGCAGTCGCCGCACTGGGAGTCGAGCCTGTTGGTGATCACCTACGACGAGCACGGCGGCTTCTACGACCATGTCGAGCCGCCGGCCGCCGTCCCGCCCGGTGACGTGACCGACCCGGCGCACAACAGCCACGGCTTCCGGTTCGACCGACTCGGTGTCCGCGTCCCCGCCGTCATCGTCTCGCCGTGGGTCCCGGCCGTCCGGCCGAGCGAACCGGACGGCCGGAACTGCAACCTGATCGACCACACCGTCTACGACCACGGATCGCTGCTGGCATCGGTCGAACGCCTCTACCACCTGCCGAGCCTCACCCTGCGTGACGCCGGAGCCAATGACTTCCTCCACCTGCTGTCCGCGGCCGAGCCGCGCGGTGACGCTCCGCTGGCCCTGCCCGCTCCGGCCGACTCCGGGTTCACCTGCGACGACGAGGGCGACGACGGGGCACCGGTCGGGCCGGGCGAGGAGCCGGTCGGAGTGCGGACCACCGCCGACCGGCCGATCAGCTCCACCCTGCAGGGCTTCCTCCAGGTCGCGGCGCTCCACGACGCCCGGCTCCACCCCGCCGAACGCGAGCGCATCGTCCGACAGCTCCGCTCGGTCCACACGGTCAGGGACGCCCACGGCTACCTGACCCAGGTCCTCGCGCGGCTCGACGCCGCCGGCCTCCGTACGGACATCGCCGCACCGTCGCCCCGACCGGACGGCCGTTAGCGGGCGGGCCCCTCCAGCTGGTGGCCCACCGGGATGGGAGCGTCGCAGGACGCCTGGTACCGCTACCTGGTCGCCGCCCACCGGGCGGCTGCTCGCGAGCAGCCGCGCCCCGGGGCTTCGCGGAGGGGGCCGGCGCCGGTCCGCTCAGGGGGCCATGGTGAGCCCGGCCGAGGCGCCGTCGCGGCTCAGGACGACCGACCGGATGTGGTCGAGGGCCCGGGTGTAGTCGGCGCGGTCGGGGGTGTGGCGGAGGGCCTCGGTCAGGTCGAGGACCCGGTAGGGCGGGCCGAGGTCGGTCAGCTGCGGGAGGAACTCGGCCTTGGTGACGGTCCATCGTTGCCCGGGCCCGGGCGGCGGGGAGAAGGTGAAGCGGGCGATCGAGCTCCAGTTCCCCCGGGGGTCCTCCGCGCCGGTGGGGTTGAACATGTGGCCGGCGAGCTGGTCGCCCATGCCGTAGACCGTCCAGGTGTCGTTGATCTTCTCGTAGGCCTGCGGGATGTGGGCGTGGGTGCCGAGGAGCAGGTCGATGTCGGGCCGGCCGGGGCTCTGTTCGGCGGCCAGGTCGCGGGCGAGCGCGAGCTGCTGCTCGTCCGGGGTGTCCTGCCACTCGGTGCCCCAGTGGAGGCTGACCACCACGATGTCCGCGCCGCGCTCGCGGGCGGCCCGGGCGTCGGTGAGGATCCGCTCCCGGTCGATGAGGTTGACCGCCCAGGGCCGGTCCTTCGGCAGGGGGATGCCGTTGGTGCCGTAGGTGTAGGCGAGCTGGGCCACCGTGGCGCCGCCCGCCGTGAGCGTCGTGGGGCTGCCCGCCTCGTCGGCGCTGCGCGCGGAGCCCGTGTGCTTCAGGCCGACGGCGTCCATGGCGTCGAGCGTGCGCCGGATGCCGTCCGGGCCGCCGTCGAGCGTGTGGTTGGAGGCGGTGTCGCAGGAGGTGTAGCCGGTGTCCTTGAGCGCCTGGGCGACCTGGGGTGGCGAGATGAACGACGGGTAGCCGGTGAACGGCCCGCCGTCGGCGCCGTACACCGTCTCCATGTGGCAGATGGCCAGGTCGGCGGCGCTGATGACGGGTTTGACCCCGGCGAGCATCCGGGTGAAGTCGTAACCGCTGCCCCCGGCGTCCTCCCTGGCCTGCTGGATGATCTCCGTGTGCGGCAGGACGTCCCCGGTCGCGACGAGGGTGAACGCCCGCGGCCCCGCCGGGGTGGGCGCGGCCGGGGAGCTCGGATCGCGGGGGGTCGACGGCGCGGGCTGCCGTTCCTGCGGTGACCCGCAGCCGGTGAGGGAGAGCAGCAGGGCGGTGGCGGCTGTGAGGATCTCTCGGCAGGCAAATCGCATGGTCGGCTCGTCCCACGATCGGCGGGTATGACGAGTCCGACTATGCGAGTCGTGGACGGGCCGCCGTGGAACCCGCGCCCTGGGATCACCCGACGGGGCCACCGACCCGTCGGCGGGCACGGACGGGAGTGGACGGGCGGGTGCGCGGGGTGGCGCGGGGCCGCGCACCCGCCCGGCGGGCGGGCGGGTCAGAAGGTGACGGCCTTCAGGTAGCTGCTTTCGCCGCGCGGACCGGCCAGGTAGAGGGTGTGGCCGTCGGGGCCGAGGGCGGCGGTGCCGACGCCGTCCAGGCCGAAGCCGGTGAGGTCGGCGGCCGGGAGGGCGGTGTTGGTGGCGGTGTCGTAGGCCAGCACGGTGGCGGAGGGCTTCCAGCCGTCCTTGAGGACGAGCAGACGGCCGCCGTCCGGGGAGACCGCCACCAGGTGGGTGTCGGCGGAGGTGGCCGGGCCGCCGAGGGTGAAGGCGGTGCGGGACGTGTCGGTGAAGGGGTCGAGCTCGTAGCCGGAGCCCTGGGCGGACCGGCTGCCGAGGGCGTAGAGGCGGGTGCCCTCAGGGGAGGCGGTGACCTCGGTCGCGGCGGCGAGCGGCTGGACGGTGCGGGTGACCGTCGGGACGGGAGCGGTCAGGTCGAGGTGGACGACGCCCGCGCCGGTGGCGACGTAGGCGTCGGCGCCGCCGTTGTGGAGGGCGATCCCGTCGACGTCGGGGTCGCCCAGCGGGACGGCGCCGGTGAAGGAACGGGTGAAGGTGTCGAAGACCAGCACCCGGCCGGGGCCGGCGGTGCCCTGCTGGGTCACGAACACCCGGGAGCCGTCGGCGCTGACGGCGAGTGCGCGCGGGCGGTCGACGGGCGTGCGGGACAGCACGGTGTTCGTGGCGAGGTCGACGACCAGCAGCTGCTCGGCGGCGAGGACGTAGATCCGGTTGCCGTCGGGGCTGAGGGCGGGCCGGCCGGCGGTGCCGTCCTGGCTGAGCAGGGTCTGCGCCACGACCGTGCGGGTGCGGGTGTCGACGGTGCGCAGGAGGGTGGGGTAGCCGGTGCCGACGTGGTCCTCGGCGACGACGTAGGCGCGGTTGCCGTCGGAGCTGACGGCGATGCCGAGCGCCCGCCAGCCGACGGCGGTGTCGGCGGTGTGGGCGGTGCCGGTGGTGCCGGCCGTGGCGCCGGCCGGCACGGCGCACAGGAGCGTGACTGATGCCGCGAGGGCGGTGGTCCAACGAGCCGTACCCGTAAGCGAGTTCATGGAGATCTCCCCGGACGGTGTCCTCGCGCTGTGCGAGGCGTGGACACGCTACGGGGGAGGGGAGGGCGCGTGGACGGGGCGTGGAGGAGTTGACCGGATCGGTATTGGTCTAGTCCAAAATCCGAAGCCGCCCGCGGGGCCGTGCGGGTGGCCGGGGCCGCCGGGTGGCCGCGTCACGGGTGCGGGCGCGGTGCGGAACCGGGCGCGGGCGTGGCCCGGGTGTGGTGCGGAACCGGGCTGCGGGCCGGGCGCGTCGACGCATCACGAAACGCCTGGCGTCCGGCCGGGTGGCCGGACCCAGGTGAGCGGCCGATCGGGCTCCGGCATGCGCCCCGGAGCGGTGACGGTAGGGCCGCGGGTGTGCCGGTCAGAGTGTGAACAAGGCGGCGTACGGTGGGGCGATCCGCTCCTGTCGGGTGCCGAAGTCGACGAGGACGGCCGCGTAGGCTCCGTCCTCCACCGCGAGGACGCGGCCGAGACCATACTTGTCGTGGCTCACGCGGTCGCCCACCGCGAATAGCTTGGGCGGTGCGTCGGGCCGGGGTTTGAAGGGGCTGGTGGGCAGGGGGCGTCGGACTGCCGGTGTTTTCCTCATCCCGGTCAGTATGCTCCGAAAATCGACGGAACGGGCCGTTCCGGAGGGTGTGAATCCGTTGCCGGGTGTCCCCGGGGCGACTCGCCCCCTGGGCGTGGCGAAAAAATCATGACCGGGGCGGCGCGGGGTCCGGTGTCGCCAACTCCGGTGCGGGAATCGATCGTTGCTGTCGCTTTCGGGGCGAGACGGTCGTGCCCGGGAGGGCGGGAAAAAAATAGACGAGTGAAAATCCGCGCCGGCGGGCCGGAGTCTGCTAAGCTCTTCTTAGTTGCAGTTGTGGTTCCCATGAACTTTGTGTGCGCCTGCTTATTGTTGCGGGCGCATTTTTTGTTTTACCGGCTCTTTCCGGCGGGTTCTCATCGCGGCGACTCGAATGTCTGCATGGTGCAGACTTCGCACAGTCTCTCGAAGGAGATTTCTCATGGCTACTGGCACCGTGAAGTGGTTCAACGCGGAAAAGGGCTTCGGCTTCATCGAGCAGGAGGGCGGCGGCGCTGACGTGTTCGCCCACTACTCGAACATCGTCGCCCAGGGCTTCCGCGAGCTGCTCGAGGGTCAGAAGGTCGAGTTCGACGTCACGCAGGGCCAGAAGGGCCCGCAGGCCGAGAACATCCGCCCGCTGTAATTTCCCTGCCGCGCTTTAGCCCGGCAGACAGGGGCCCGCACCGTGCGTCACGCACGGTGCGGGCCCTTTGCCGTTCCGGGGCGGACCGCTGCTCCGCGGAACCCCGCCGCCGACGCCGGCCCGGGTGAGGAGGGCGAGGGCCGCCTCGGAGGGGGAACCGGCGGGGGCGGTGCAGACGACGAGTACCTGATCGGGTGAGCGGGCGATCGACAGCATCTGCTGCGTCACGGTGAGCGCGCCGACGACGGGGTGGTGCAGCCGGTAGGAGCGGGTGTCGCACGGCGCCACCCGGTGGTCGCCCCACAGTGCGACGAACTCCGGGCTCTTCATGGTCAGTTCGCCGATCAGCTCGGCCAGCAGCGGGTCCTCGGGGTGCCTGCCGACGGTGGCGCGCAGGCTGCCGACCACCGTGCGCGCCTTGTGCTGCCAGTCCACGTACAGCTCCCGGGTGTGCCCGTCCAGGAACAGCATCCGGCCCAGGTTCGGGCGTCGCGCCGGGTCGTCCGGGCCGTGGACGTCCACGTGGCCGGCCAGCAGGGCGTGCCCGAGGGTGTTCCAGGCCAGCACGTCCGTACGGCGGCCGAGCACCACGGCGGGGACGCCGTCGACCGCGCGGAGCAGGTCGCGGGTCTCGTCCGCCAGCCGCTCGGGTCGCGGCCGGCGCACCCGGGGGGTGTGGCGGGCGGCGACGGCGAGCCGGTCGAGGTGCTCGCGCTCGTGGTCGCCGAGCAGGAGCGCGCGGGCGATCGCGTCGAGCACCTCGGCCGACGCCCCGCGGGACAGGCCCTGCTCCAGCCGGGTGTAGTACGAGACGCTGACGCCCGCCAGCTGGGCCACCTCCTCGCGCCGGAGCCCGGCCACCCGACGGCGGGGCCCGAGTTCGCGCAGGCCGACGTCTTCGGGGTGCAGCCGCGTCCGTCGGGCTCTGAGGAAGGTGCCGAGCGGGCCGGGTCCGTTCATGCCCCCCAGTATTCGGCGCCCGGAGCGGTCCCAGCCACACCCTGTGAGGGGTAGGACAGGCCGGGGTAGGACGAGCGGGGGCTGGTCGGTGCCGCTCGGAGGGGCCAGGCTCGGTCCCGACCGGAAACGGTCGGGAGCGGTCGGCGGACGGTCGACCGCGTGCCCCGGACCCGAGGAGGGAGCCCATGCGGCGGAACCCGGAGCAGATCATCCTCGGTGACGTCACCGTCACCCGGATCAAGGAGTTCTACGGCTCGGCCGGGTTGTCCCCGGGCCGGTTCTTCCCAGATAGCCCCGGCAGCACGAACGGCCCGGACAGCCCGGCCGGCCCCGACGGCTCGTGGGAGCGGCACCGCGACTGGCTGGCGCCCGACTTCTGGGACCCGGCGACGGACGAGTGCCGTACCGCGGTCCAGTCCTGGCTGCTGCGCAGCGAGGGGCGCACGATCCTGGTCGACACCGGGGCGGGCAACCACAAGGACCGGCCCCACGCGCCGGTCTGGAACCACCTGGACACGGACTACCTCGACAACCTCGCCGCCGCCGGGGTGCGGCCCGAGGACGTCGACCTCGTCGTCAACACCCACCTGCACGTCGACCACGTCGGCTGGAACACCCGCCTCGACGGCCGGACCTGGGTGCCGACCTTCCCCAACGCCCGGTACCTGATGACCCGGCGGGACTTCGAGTTCTGGGACCCGGCCAACGGGCACCGCAGCGTGCTCGGCCGCGGGAACCAGAACGTCTTCGAGGACAGCGTCGCGCCGGTCCACCGGGCGGGACTGACGCGGCTGTGGGAGGGCACGTACCGGATCGACCGGAATCTGCGGCTCGACCTCGCGCCCGGGCACACCCCCGGCTCGTCCGTGCTCACCCTGGAGTCCGGCGGTGAGCAGGCCCTGTTCGTCGGGGACCTGGTGCACAGCCCGTTCCAGATCGCCGAGCCGGACACCAACTCCTGCTTCTGCGAGGACCCGGCGCTGTCCCGCGCCACCCGGCACCGGCTGCTCGGCCAGGCCGCCGAGCGCCGTGCGCTGCTCTTCCCGGCGCACTTCGGCGGCCGGGGCGCGGTGGAGGTCGCGCGCAACGGGTCGATGTTCGCGATCAGGGAGTGGGCGGGCTTCTCCCGCATCTCCTGACGCGACGAGGTACCTGATCCGCCGACGCGCCCGCTCCGCCGGTACGTCGGCCCCAGCACCGCCAGAGAGCTCCAGAACCGTCAGAGAGGAATCGTTTCCCATGCCCCGACAGGCAGATCCGGTCGTCGAAACCCCGGCAGGAGCCGTGCGCGGCGTCCGGGACGGGTCCGGCGAGCGCTACCGCGCCCTGCCGTACGCGGCGGCACCGACCGGCGCCGGCCGCTTCGCCCCGCCCGTACCGCACCCGGGCTGGTCCGGCGTCCGCGACGGCACGCGGCCCTCGCCGACGGCCCCGCAGCCGGTCCGCGCCTTCGACCGGCTCGACGTGAGCCCCTACTTCGGGCCCGGCTGGGCGCCCGGTGCGGAGTACCTGACCGTCGACGTCCACACGCCCGCGGCCGACGGCGGCCGCCGCCCGGTCATGGTGTTCGTGCACGGCGGCGGGTTCATCACCGGCTCGAACCGCGCCGCCCTCTACGACGGCGGCGCGTTCGCCCGCGACGGCGTCGTCCTGGTGACGGTGAACTACCGCCTCGGCATCCCCGGGTTCCTCGACCTGCCGGGCGCCCCGGCCAACCGGGGGCTGCTCGACGTGCTCGCCGCACTCGGCTGGGTACGGGACACGATCGCGGCGTTCGGCGGCGACCCGGGGAACGTCACCGTCTTCGGGGAGTCCGCGGGCGCGACGCTGGTCTGCGCGCTGCTGGCGGCGCCGGAGGCCGACGGGCTGTTCCGGCGGGCGATCGTGCAGAGCGGCAGCGGCACCGGCGCGTTCACCCCGGAGCAGGCGGGGCGGGTCACCGCCGTCGCGGCCGCCGAGCTGGGCGTCGAAGCGACCGCCGAGGCGTTCGCCCCGATCCCGGACGAGCGGTTGCTGACGGTCCTGCCCGCGCTGCTCGGCCTCGACCTGCGGACGGACACCGCCACCGACCCGCTGGCCGGGCTCAGCCCGCTCGGCCTCGTCCTGCCGGTCCAGCCCGCTGACGCCCTCGCGGACGGACCGGCCCGCGACGTCGACCTGCTCATCGGCACCAACACCGAGGAGGCGAACCTCTACCTCGTGCCCGAGGGGGAGCTGGAGTCCACCACGGAGGCCGACCTCCGCGCCGTCGCCGCCGGGCTGCTGGCGGATCCGGCGGCGGTCCTCCCTGCCCTGCGGGCGGCGCGGCCGGGCGCCACGCCGGGCGAACTGCGCTCCGCCGTGCTCGCGCACGCCCTGTTCGAGGCCGGGACGGCGCGCATGGCGGAGGCCCACGCCCGGATCTCGGGCGGCCGCCGCACGTACCGCTACTCGTTCGGGTACCGCTCGACGGCCCTGGACGGGCGGCTCGGCGCCGCCCACACCGTCGAGCTGCCCTTCGTGTTCGACCTCGCCGACGAACCCTGGCTGCACGGGGACACCGGCCTGCTCGGCCCCGACCCCGCCCCGGTCGGACTCGCCGCCCGGGTGCACGGCGCCTGGGTCGCCTTCGCCGGGACCGGGGACCCGGGCTGGGCCGCCTACGACCCGCGGCAGCCCGTGGCGGAGGCCCTCGGCGGCTGAGCGGGGCACGGAGGTCCGACCACCTGTAGCCCGCCCGCCGACCGGGCCCGGCCCGCACCGCGAGCGCAGCGGTACGGGCCGGGCCCGGTCGGCCCGTCGCGGTCAGCTCAGGGTGCGGCTCGCGGCGGCGTCGTACGGGAGCAGGTCGGCGAAGCGGCCGGAGAGGACCTTGGCGGCCCACTGCGGGTCCTGGAGGAGGGCGCGGCCGACGGCGACCAGGTCGAACTCGTCGCGCTCCAGCCGGTCGAGCAGGTTGTCGAGGCCCTGGACCCCGGAGCCCTGGCCCGCGAAGGCGCGCATGAAGTCGCCGTCGAGGCCGACCGAGCCGACGGTGATGGCGGGGCGGCCGGTGAGCTTCCTGGTCCAGCCGGCCAGGTTGAGGTCCGAGTCGTCGAACTCGGGGACCCAGTAGCGGCGGGTCGAGGCGTGGAAGGCGTCGACGCCGGCCTCGGCGAGCGGGGTGAGGATCGCCTCCAGTTCCTGCGGGGTCTCGGCGAGGCGGGCGTCGTAGTTCTCCAGCTTCCACTGCGAGTAGCGGAAGATCACCGGGAACCCGGGGGAGACGGCCTCGCGCACGGCGGCGACGAGCTCGGCGGTGAACCTCGTCCGGGCGACCGGGTCGCCGCCGTAGGCGTCGGTGCGGCGGTTGGTGCCGGCCCACAGGAACTGGTCGAGCAGGTAGCCGTGGGCGCCGTGCAGCTCGACGCCGTCGAAGCCGATCCGCTCGGCGGCCGCGGCGGCCTCGGCGAACGCCCCGATGACGGCGTCGAGGTCGGCCCGCGTCATCGCCCGCCCCGTTCCCTCGGTGCCGTCCAGCCGTATGCCGGACGGGCCGACGGCGGGGGCGTCGGCGAACGGCGGGTCGCCCTGCTTGCGCGCCATGCCGATGTGCCAGAGCTGCGGCACGATGGTGCCGCCCGCCGCGTGGACGTCCTCGGCGACGCGGGCCCACCCGGCCAGCTGCTCCTCGCCGTGGAAGCGCGGGATGGCGTCGCTCTGGCCGGCGGACTCGTGGCCGACGTACGTCCCCTCGGTGACGATCAGGCCGACGCCCGCGGCGGCGCGGCGGGCGTAGTACGAGCGCACGTCCTCGCCGGGCACGCCTCCCGGGGAGAACGAGCGCGTCATCGGCGCCATCACGATCCGGTTGGGCACGGTCAGCCCGTTGATCGTGACGGGCCGGGACAGGAGGTCGGCCGCGCGGGAGGCGGCGGGCTCGGTGACGGTCATGAGGATTCCTCGCGGTCGGCGGTGGCGGTGGCGGGCGCCAGGGCGGTGACGGTGATCGTTCGCCCGTGCCAACCGCCTTGGCGGCTCCCGCATTTCACCGTCCGCGCGAAGACCGCTGTGATCCGCGCCACGGTCTGTCGCGGGCTTCGGGACGGGGCCTCTCGACGGCTCCCGGCACCGGTCAGGGCCCGGCCGGGCGGTTCCCGGACGGGTCCGTGCGCGGTTCCGCCGTCATCAGGAGGTTCTCGGGACGGTTGGTGCTGGTCATGACGCCCCGTACCCGCGCTCCCGGGACGGGCGCCAGCCGCCAGCGGCCCGCGACGGCCGCGACCACGGTCATCATCTCGGTGCGGGCGAAGGACTCGCCGATGCACAGGTGGCTGCCGGCGCCGAAGGGGACGAACGCGCCGCGCGGGACGGGGGGCCGGTCGGGCAGCCAGCGGTCGGGGTCGAACCGCAGGGGGTGGGGGAAGTAGCGAGGGTTCCGGTGGAGGACCAGGGCGCTGAAGATGAACTCGGTGCCTCGGGGGAAGCGGTAGCCGCCGAGTTCGACGTCGGTGGTCGCGCGGCGGATCGTGATGCCGCCGGGGTTGCGGACGCGCAGCGCCTCGTCGACGACGCGGCGCGTGTACTCCAGCCGGGCCAGCCGCTCGGGGTCGAGGGGAAGGGCGACGTGGTCCCGCAGTTCCTGGTGGAGCCGCTGGTCGACGAGCGGGTGCCGGCCCAGCTCGTGGAAGAGCCA
Organism: Kitasatospora sp. NPDC001119; assembly: GCF_053598475.1. Classification (NCBI taxonomy): domain Bacteria; kingdom Bacillati; phylum Actinomycetota; class Actinomycetes; order Kitasatosporales; family Streptomycetaceae; genus Kitasatospora; species Kitasatospora sp. NPDC001119. The sequence goes on along the minus strand of NZ_JBSFKI010000046.1, from coordinate 29,239 downwards.
GGCGAGCCCGCCTGCGGCGGTCTCCGTGCCGGCGACCAGCAGGGTGATGAGTTCGTCGTGGAGCTGGCGGTCGGTCATGGCCTCGCCGCTGTCGGCGTCCCGGGCCTGGAGGAGCGTCGACAGCAGGTCCGGCCGCTCGCCCGTGCCGTCGGTGTTGTCGGAGGTGGAGGGGGCCCTGGGAGGGGGCCCTGGGAGGTGGCCAGTCCGTTCCCGAGGTAGGGGCGGAGCTTGTCGAAGGAGCGGCCCTTGGCGAAGCTCGCCGCGTCGGTGACCAGTACGCGGTGGACCAGCTCCGGGCTGGTCAGTACGTAGCTCGGCTTCGGGCCGAGGTGGGCGGCCACGATCCGGTCGTAGGCGGTGAGGCTGCCGAGGAACTCCAGCGGACGCCGCCACAGTTCCAGGGCGTGGCCGATCAGCGGGAGCCGCCCGGGAGCGACGGGAGGGGCCGGCGGACGGCTGGCGGTGGGCATCGTCGTTCCTCCGGTGCGGGGTCGGGACACAGTCTGCGGCCCGGTGCACCTCCTGCGAACCCTTCGCGCCGGGGCGCGCTGGTGGACTGCGCGGCGCACGGGGGCGGAGGTCGGCTCGCCCCGGTGGGCCGCGCGCGGACCGGCGAGGAGTCCCACCGGCCCGCCCCGGTCGACGGGTAGAGGAATCAGAGGAATCAGAGGAAGTACAGGCGGTTCAGCGGGACCTCCTCGGCGGGGTCGGACCGCAGGGGGGTGCCGTCGAGGGTGACGAGGCCTTCGCGCGGGTCGACGAGGACCTCGCCGAGGCGGCTGTTGCGGACCATGTCGCCCGGGCCGATGCCGCGGGTGTGGCGGACGGCGACGCGGCGTCGGCGGGTGGTCATGGTGTCGTATGGGCGGGCGTGGGTGCCGGACTCGGCGGCGGCGCGGCTGGTGAAGGCGACGGAGAGGTCCGCGGGGGTGGCGCCGTGGGCGCCGAACAGGGGCCCCATGACGAGGGGTTGGCAGGTCTCGGTGGCGGCGTTGGGGTCGCCGGTGACGCCGTAGGCGGGGAAGCCCGCCTTGAGGACCAGCTGGGGCTTGGCACCGAAGGACGCCGGGCGCCACAGGACGAGGTCGGCGAGTTTCCCGACCTCGATGGAGCCGACCTCGTGGGAGAGGCCGTGGGCGATGGCCGGGTTGATGGTGAGCTTGGCGATGTAGCGCAGCACGCGCTGGTTGTCGTCGTCCGGGCCGTCGCCCTCCAGCGGGCCGCGTTCGGCCTTCATCTTGCCCGCCACCGCGAAGGTGCGGCGCACCGTCTCGCCGGCCCGGCCCATGCCTTGGGCGTCGGAGGAGGTGATGCCGATGGCCCCGAGGTCGTGCAGCACGTCCTCGGCGCCCATGGTGCCGGCCCGGATGCGGTCGCGGGCCATCGCGGCGTCGCCGGGCAGGTCGGTCTTGAGCCCGTGGACGGAGACGATCATGCCGTAGTGCTCGGCGACCGCGTCCCGGCCGAAGGGGAGGGTGGGGTTGGTGGAGGAGCCGATGACGTTCGGCACGCCCGCCATCTTGAGGACGTTGGGGACGTGTCCGCCGCCGCAGCCCTCGATGTGGAAGGCGTGGATGGTCCGGCCTTCGAGGACCTTCAGGGTGTCCTCGACCGAGAGGCACTCGTTCAACCCGTCGGTGTGCAGGGCCACTTGGACGTCGTGGGCCTCGGCGACGGACAGCGCGGTGTCCAGGGCGCGGGTGTGCGCGCCCATGTCCTCGTGCACCTTGAAGCCGCAGGCTCCGCCCTCGGCCAGCGCCTCGACGAGCGGGGCGGGGTGGGAGGACGAACCGCGGCCCAGGAAGCCGATGTTGACGGGCCAGGCGTCGAAGGAGTTGAAGGCGTGCCGCAGCGCCCAGGGCGAGTTGACGCCGACGCCCCAGACCGGCCCGAACTCCTGGCCGATGATGGTGGTGACGCCGGAGGCCAGCGAGGCCTCCATGATCCGCGGGGACATCAGGTGCACGTGGGTGTCGATGGCGCCGGCGGTGACGATCAGGCCCTCGCCGGAGACGATGGCCGTCCCGGTGCCGACCACCACGTCCACGCCGTCCAGGGTGTCCGGGTTGCCGGCCCGCCCGATCGAGGCGATCCGGCCCTCCCGGATGCCGATCGAGGTCTTGCGGATGCCCTGGATCGCGTCGATCACCAGGACGTTGCTGATCACCACGTCGCAGGTGTCCCGGACGGCGGCGGCCTTGAGGTGCAGGCCGTCCCGGGCGGTCTTGCCGAAGCCGGCCAGGAACTCGTCGCCCGGCCGCTGGGAGTCGGACTCGACCCGGACGACCAGGCCGCTGTCGCCGAGCCGGACCCGGTCCCCGGCGCGCGGGCCGTGCACGGCCGTGTACTCGGACGCGTCGATGCTGCTGCTCACGGGTGCTGCTCCTGTCCTTCGCCGCTTGTTCCTGCGCCGGCCGTTCCGCCGTCGACCGTTCCCGCGCCGGCCAGTCCTTCGTCGGCCGCTCCGAGGTAGCCCTGTTCGGCGGCCCGGCGCAGCGCCTCGCGCCGCACCCGGGGCGAGTCCAGCGGCCCGTCGACCAGCCCGGCGAAGCCGATCGCGACCCGATCGCCGCCGATCGGCACCAGGCCGACCTCGACGGTGGCGCCCGGGTCGAAGCGCACCGAGGAGCCGGCCGGCACGGCCAGGTGCATCCCGTAGGCGGCGGCCCGGTCGAAGGCCAGCCGCGGGTTGGCCTCGAAGAAGTGGAAGTGCGAGGTGACCGAGACCGGCACCCCGGAGGTGTTGCGCACGGCGATGGTGCGGACGGGTTCCGGTCCGGTCGCGGCGTCGCCGTCGGTGAGGACGGCGCCGGGTGCGGCCTCGCCGAGGGCGCCGCCGCCGAACGGGTCGGCGATGACGGCGAGCCGGGTGCCGTCCTCGAACACGGCCTCGACGTGGATCTCGGTGACGAGGTCCGCCACGCCGGGCAGGACGTCGGCGGGGGAGAGGACGGAGCGGCCGCGCGCGACGGCCTCGGCCAGGCGCAGCCCGTCGCGGGCGGCCTCGCAGACGGTGTCCGAGACGAGCGCGGTGGCCTCGGGGACGTTGAGCCGCAGGCCGCGGGCGCGGCGGGCGCGGGCGAGTTCGGCTGCTGTGAAGATCAGCAGCCGGTCGCGTTCGGTGGGGGTCAGCTGCACGGGGGTTCCCTTCTCCCTCGGTGCGGGGCGGCGGGGGTCAGCCGGCCGGCTGGTCGTGGGTGGAGCAGTGGATGCCGCCCCCGCCGGAGGCGATGGTGTCGATCTTCACGGGGACGATCTCGCGGTCCGGGAACTGCTCCCGGAAGACCTCCTGGGCGTGGCCGTCGGCCTTGGCGTCGCCGAAGAGCGGCAGGTAGACGCCCTTGTTGCCGATGTAGAAGTTCATGTACGAGGAGACGAAGGCGTCGCCGCGACCGGTGATCCGGTCCGGGTCGGGCTGGCCGATCTCGACGACCTTGAGCTTCCCGCCGGTCGCGTCGGTGGCCTCGGCGAGGACGGCGCGGGCCTGGTCGGCGGAGCGGGACCAGACGTCGGGCGGGGTGCCGGGGAAGGCGCGGTCCAGGAAGACGACGCCGGGGGCGGCGAAGCGGGCGAGGCAGTCGACGTGGGCGTCGGTGATGTCCTTGCCCTTGACGCCCGCCAGCCAGATCACCTTGGTGAGGCCCAGCGTCCGCTTGAGCTCCGCCTCGATCTCGTCGCGGGTGCGGCCCGGGTTGCGGTTGTCGTTGACCACGGAGCTCTCGGTGACCAGCAGGGTGCCCTGGCCGTCGGTCTCGAAGGAGCCGCCCTCGGCGGTGAGCGGGGTCTCCAGCCGCTCGATCCCGTACTTCTCCAGGACGGTGCGGGCGATCCGGGCGTCGTTGGCGTGCTCCTGCTTCCCGCCCCAGCCGCTGAAGTTGAAGTCGACGCCCTTGACCTTTCCGCCCTCCTCGACGAAGACCGGCAGGGTGTCGCGGGCCCACAGGTCGTCCACCGGGACGGCGAGCAGCTCGACGTCCGAGCCGCAGGCGTTGCGGGCCGAGGCCTCCTGGCCGGGGCGGACGAGCAGGACCACCGGTTCGCGCTGTCCGATGGCCCGGGCCACGGTGGCGATGTCCCTGCGGACGGCGCCGAGCTGCTCGCCCCAGACGTTCTCGGAGGCGGGCCAGGCCATGAAGGTCCGCTCGTGCTTCTCCCACTCGCCGCCGAGCCGCCGGCCGCGAGCGGGGGCGGGGGCTGGCGCGGGGGTGGGGTCGGAGGCGGGCGCCGGGGGCTGCGCGGCGGGCTGTCCGGGGGTGCCGGAGGTCGGGGCCGCGGGGCCGGCCGGCTCGTCGCCGGCGGTGGCGCAGGCCGTCGCGCCGAGGGCGATCGCACCGGCTCCGGCGAGGGAGCGCAGCACCGTGCGGCGGGCGAGGGGGGACTGGGACACGGTGGACTCCGGTGGGGCTGGGGGGTGGATCCGGCGCGGCGGGGAGGGCGGGCTCCGGGGGAGCGGCCCACGCGGCGATGGTCGGCGGCGGACGAGGAGGTCGTCCGGGAGGACGCGGTCGGTCGGCAGCGCCGGGACCGACTCTCGCATTGACTGAAAAATCAGTCAAGCTTTACGGTGAAGTCACCCAAACCACCCCGAGACGACCGGGGGCGCCGTACGAGCGGCCCCGGTCACGACGACGAAAGGCCGGGTGAGGCGGCGATGCTGCGCAATGGTCTGGAGCCCTGGCACGTGCTGGTCACGGTGGCCGTGCTGGTGCTGCTGTTCGGCTCCAAGAAGCTGCCCGAGATGGCGCGCGGACTGGGGAAGTCGATGCGGATCCTGAAGTCCGAGACGGCGGCCCTGCGGGAGGACGGTGCGCCCGGCGGAGCGGTCACCGAGCCGCCCGGTGGAGCAACCGCGGGTTCGCCCGGCGGAGCGACGGCCGGTTCACCTGGCGGAGCGACGCCCGGTTCGCCCGGCGGAGCCGTCACCGAGCCGCCCGCCGCCCCGCAGGCCGGGCCGGTGAAGCGGCCGCTCTGACCGGCGGGCCCGTACACGAGCCCGCCGCCGACGCCGGGAGCCGTCGTCCCCCCCGCCGCCCGACGGGGGAACGACGGCTCTCAGCCGTTGCGGCGGTAGTGGTCCAGGGACACCCGGACCGGCCCGTCCGGGCCGGCGGTCGACAGCACGCGGACGACCGCGAGGTCCCGGCCGTCCGCGGACCGGACGCAGAAGGCGCCGCGCGGCCCGACGGCGGCGAACGGGATCCGCCCGGCCGGGCGGCTGCCGAGGCCCTTGAGGCACTCGGCCGGGCCCAGTCCGGCGTCCCGGCCGATGAAGGAGTCGGCGTTCTCCGGCACCAGGAACTCGCCCTCGCCGCGGCCGACGTACCAGGTCGCGCTGTCGGTCGGGACCACGGTGCCGGTGGCGAGGTCGAACTCGTAACCGGCGTCCGACGAGGTCAGCTCGACCGCGCGGTAGGCCGGGGCGTACTCGGGGGCGGGGGCGGACGGCGGTGCGGCGCCCGGCGCGACGGGGACGGACCGGGTGGGCGACGGCGACCCGGCGGGCGTCGGGGCGGCGGTCGGGGCGCCGGGCTCGGCGGCACCGGACACCGGGGCCTCGGCGGCCGAGGCCTCCCCCGACTCCTGGTCGTCGAGCAGCAGGGCCGTCGCGGCGGCGGCGCCGACGGCCAGGGCGACGGCGGCGGTCAGCGCGGTGCGCCCGAGGGCGCGTCTGCGGCCGCCCGCGCGCGGGGCCTGACGGCCTGCCGACACCTGCGACCCGGCGGGCAGCGGCCCGGCGGGTGCCGGGGCGGCTCCGGTCGCAGGCGCCGGCGCGAGCACCGTCGGCGTCGGCGGGGTGGTCGGGGCGAGGACCGTACGCGCCGAGTCCCACCCGGGCCCGGCGGCCCCGGGCCCCTCGGCCGGCACCCGCGGCAGCTCGGCGTGCCGGGTGATCTGGCTGGTCAGCGGGTGCGGCAGCCAGTCGTCGCCGAACCTGAGCTGCCCGCCCACGGCCGGGTGGCTCCGGGCGGCGGCGATCACCTCGGCGGTGGTCGGACGGTCCTCGGGCCGCTTGGCCAGGCACCGCAGCAGCAGCGCGCGCAGGCTCTCCGGGACCCGGCCGAGGTCGGGCTCCTCGTGGACGGTCCGGTAGAGCGCCGCCGGGTCCGGGCCGTCCCCGAACGGCGGAGCGCCGCCGGCGACGTGGACGGCCAGGGCGCCCAGCGCGTACACGTCGGTGGCCGGGGTCGCGGCCCGGCCCACGGCCTGCTCGGGCGCCATGTAGGCGGGCGAGCCGATCCGCAGGCCGGTGCCGGTCAGCGCGCTGGCGTCGGCCGCGCGGGCGATGCCGAAGTCGATCACCCGGGGGCCGTCGGAGGCGATCAGCACGTTGCCGGGTTTGAGGTCCCGGTGGACCACCCCGGTGGCGTGGATCGCCTGGAGCGCCTCGGCGATGCCGGCCATCAGCAGCAGGACGGTCCGTTCCGGGAGCGGGCCGTGGCGCTGCACCACCTCCTGGAGCGAGGGGCCCGGCACGTAGGTGGTGGCCAGCCAGGGGGTGGCGGCGTCCACGCCCGCGTCGACCACCTGGGCCGTGTACAGCCCGTGGATGCGCCGGGCGCTGGCCACCTCCTGGGCGAACCGGGCCCGGAACTCCGGGTCCCCGGCCAGTTCGGGCCGCACCACCTTGAGCGCCACCGGCCGGCCGCCGGGGGTGTACGAGAGGTAGACCCGGCCCATGCCGCCGGCGCCGAGCCGGGCGGCCAGCAGGTGGCCGCCGACCTCGCGCGGGTCGTCGTCGGCCAGCTCCTGGAAGACCGGCTGGAGGGCGAAGGGGGACCGGTCAGCGGACATGCGGGCTGCCTCTCTCGGCGGTCAGGGGGCGGCACGGGGGCCGGACAGGCCGGACGGGCCGGAAACGGGCGTACGGCACACGCGGCACGTACGGCACGCACGGCGCCGCAGAGTTTAGAGGTTTTATCAGGATCGGCCGAATCGGCCCCGGCGAGGGGTGTCCGACGCGGGAGCCCGACGGGAACGGTCCGCCCGCGGTGGCCCGGCTAGTCGCGCGCCAGCTCCGCCTCGACGGCCCCGCACAGCAGCCGGCGGGCGTGGTCGAGCGGCAGCGAGCCGCTCAGCCAGCGCACGCTCAGGCCCTCGACGAGGGCGGTGAGTCGTTCGGCGGCGGCCGCGTGCGCCGGGGCGGTCCCGCACGGATCGGCCCGGGCGAGCAGTTCGGCGATGTCGTGCACCCAGGTGTGGGTGGTCCGCGCCAGGTCCTCGCGCAGGTGCGGTTCGAAGACCGCGGTGGCTCTCAACTCGCCCCAGGCGGTGCTGTTCTCCCGGACGTCCGGGCTGTCCTGGAGTTCCCGGAGCAGTACGCGTTCGAGGTCGGCCCGGGGGCTCTCGGCGCGGGCCGGGGCGGGCTCCTCGTCGGCGGTGTAGTGGTCCGCGCGGTCGCTGATGTGCGCCAGCGTCTCCCGGAGGATCCCGGCCCGGTCGGTGAAGTGGTAGTAGATCAGCGAGGTGGACACCCCGGCCTCGGCGGCGAGTTCGCCCACGCGCAGTCCGCGTACGCCGCGCCGGGCGATCACCCGGGTCGCGGCCTTGAGTATTTCCGTCCGACGGTCCGACATGGGCGCCCACTCTACCGGGCTTCCCGGCTGGTCAGACAGGTTCCTGATGATCGTTTCAGGGGTTTCCATCAGCTTTGCCTCCAAGTCTTGACTGAATTTTCAGTACGGTAGAGGATGCGGGGCAACCCCCATGCCTCCCGCATCAGCCAGGGAGCGCCCCGTAGACCCCCACCCCCTCCCGGACACCACCGACGGCCACGTCGCTGCCCGGCGCACCGCGCCGCGCCCGGAGGGGCCCGAACAGAAGAGGTTTCCCGTGACGTACCGAATGCCCGCGGAGTGGACCGAGCACGAGGGCTGCCTGATGGCCTGGCCCGTCCGCCCGGACCTGTGGGGCGACACCCTCGACGAGGTGAAGGGCGAGTACGCGGCCGTCGCCCGCGCCATCGCGCAGTTCGAACCGGTCACCATGGTGGCGCCGCCCGGCCACGGCGAGGAGGCCCGGGCCCGGTGCGGCGAGGGCATCACCGTGGTCGAGCTGCCGACGGACGACTCCTGGTTCCGCGACTCCGCGCCGATCTTCGTCCTCGACGGGGACGGCCGCCGGGCCGGCGTGGACTTCCGCTTCAACGCCTGGGGCCGCAAGCACAGCCCCTGGGACGCCGACGACCGGATCAGCGGCCTGCTGCTGGAGCACCTCGGCACCCCGGCGATCCGCTCCGAGATGATCCTCGAGGGCGGCGCGATCACCGTCGACGGCGAGGGCACGCTGATCACCACCGAGCAGTGCCTGCTGCACCCCAACCGCAACCCGGAGATGACCCGGCAGGAGATCGAGGCCGAACTGAAGGCGCGCCTCGGCGTCACCAAGGTGGTCTGGCTGCCGTACGGCGGGGCGCTGGACACCGAGACCGACGGGCACGTGGACGGCGTCTGCGCGTTCGTCGCCCCCGGCAAGGTCGTGGTGCAGCTCCCGGCCGACCCCGCGCACCCGGACCACGCCCGGATGCGGGCCAACCGCGCCGTGCTGGAGCACTCCACGGACGCCCAGGGCCGGCCCTTCGAGATCGTCGACCTGCCGCAGGCCGCCTTCGTCGAGGTCGACGACCGCGAGGTCGAGGTCGGCTACCTGAACTTCTACCTCGCCAACGGCGGCGTCGTCGTGCCGGTCGCCGACCACCCCGAGGACGCGGGCGCCCTGGCCGTGCTCGCCGCCGCCTACCCGGACCGGAAGGTCGTCGGCGTGCGCGCCCGCGTGATCGCCTACGGCGGCGGCGGCGTCCACTGCATCACCCAGCAGATCCCGGCCGCCCACGCCTGACCCCTCGCCAGCGAACGGAGACCCCACCCTCATGACTCCCACCGCGCCCGCGAGGGGCGCCGGAGCCCGCGGCCGGCTCGTCCTCGCCACCGCCCTGCTCTCGGCGGCGGCCCTGGTCGCCGCCTGCTCCGGCCCGCCCCGCGGCGGCGCCGACCAGGCGGCGGTCCGGCTCTCCGCCGACACCCCGCCCGCCAAGGGCGAGCTCGACTCGTTCACCTGGGCCACCTACGCCGAGCCGCCCACCCTGGACTACCTCCAGGCCTTCGACTACCCGCAGAACACGGTGCTCTCCAACGTCTGCGAGAGCCTGATGCGCTGGACCCCCCAGCTCACCCTGGCCCCCGGCCTGGCCGAGAAGGCCTCCAACCCCGACCCGGCGACCTGGGTCTACGACCTGCGCTCGGGCGTCCACTTCCACGACGGCACGGTGATGACCGCCGACGACGTCGTCTTCAGCCTCGGCCGGCAGATGAACCCGGACAACGCGGCGGCCTGGGCGCAGGTGTTCCAGAACGTCGAGTCCGTCACCAGGACCGGCCCGCTCCAGGTCACCGTCAAGCTCAAGCAGCCCGACTCCCAGTTCCCGCAGTACATGGCGACCGCCGCCGGCGTCGTCGCCGCCAAGGCGGGGGTGGAGGCCGCGGGCAAGGACTACGGCACCAGCGGCGGCCTCGACTGCACCGGCCCCTTCATGCTGGGCACCTGGGCCAAGGGCCAGTCGATCGAGCTCCAGCGCTTCGACGGCTACTGGGGCGCCAAGGCCAAGTCGAAGAAGGTCGTGTTCAGCTTCCTCACCGACGCGTCCGCCCGCACCAACGCGATGCTCACCGGCGACGTCGACGGCGGCTACCTGATCCCCACCGAGAGCTACGACCGGCTGAAGCGCGAGGGCCCGGGCACGCTCTACTTCGGCGAGGGCCTGAGCACCGTCAACCTCAACGTGACCAGCATGAACGGCCCGCTCGGCGACCTGCGGGTCCGCCAGGCGCTCTCGCTGGCCCTGGACCGCTCCGGCTTCGTCCGGACCGGCCTGGCCGGCGCCGGCACCGTCACCGGCTCCCTCACCACCAGGGCCGCCTGGGCCGGCGCCCCCGAGGACGTCCGGAAGGCGGCCTTCGACCACCTCACCCCCACCGCCCCGGACATCGACCGGGCCAAGGCCCTGGTCAAGGAGGCCGGCGCCGAGGGCAGGACGCTCACCGTCGCCACCAGCACCATCGGCCAGGACGTCTCGCTGCTCGCCACCGCCGTCCAGGCCGCCGGAGCGAAGATCGGCCTGAACGTCCAGCTGAAGACGATCGCCCCGAACGCCTTCACCGCGCTGTTCACCGACGCCAAGGCGCGCGAGGGCATCGACCTGTTCCCGGAGACGTACTACGACTCCGTCACCGACCCGCTCGACCTGCTCGCCAACTTCCGGACCGGCGCCTACCAGAACTACGCCGGCTTCAGCGACAAGGCCTACGACGACCTCGTCGACCAGGCCACCGCCGAGTACGACCCGGCCAGGCGCGGCGCGATCGAGGCCAGTCTCCAGCAGACCGCCTCCGAGCGGCTGCTGTGGATCCCGGTCGCCGAGTGGCCCACCTCCGTCTTCCTCAACAAGCGCGTCACCGGCGCCCCCACCACCATCTCGTACATGTACTACCCGTGGGCCGCCGACGTGGGGGCCGCCCGGTGAACTTCCTGAGATTCGCCGCCCGGCGGCTGGCCGAGATGGCCGCCACCCTGCTCGGCGCGTCCTTCGTGGTCTTCGGCGCGATGTACCTGGCACCGGGCAACCCGGCGAGCTTCCTGCTGTCCGGCCGGTCGGCCTCCCCGGCCGCCCTGCAGGCGATCAACGAGCAGTACCACCTCGACGACCCGTTCCTGGTGCGGTACTTCCGCTGGCTCGGCCAGGTGCTGCAGGGCGACTTCGGACGCTCCATCACCTACCGCACCGACGTGTCCCGGCTGCTCGCCGACCGGCTGCCCGCCACCCTGACCCTGGTGGTCATGGCCCTGCTCGTGGTCGCCGTCCTCGGCCTGGCCCTCGGCTGGATCGGCGCGGTGCGCGGCGGCGCGACCGACTCGGCGGTCCTGCTCTCCACCACGCTCGCGGTCGGCACCCCCTCCTTCGTCGCGGCCGTCCTGCTGCAGGGCCTGTTCGCGGTCAAGCTGGGCTGGTTCCCGACCAGCGGCACCGGCGACGGCTTCGGCGACCTGCTGTGGCACCTCACCCTGCCGGCGGTCGCCCTCGCGCTGTACCTGATCGGGATGCTCGCCCGGGTCACCCGCTCGGCGATGCTGGACGCCCTGGAGGGCGAGCACGTCGCCGTCGCCCGCAGCCGCGGCGTGCCCGAGCGCGAGGTGATCCGCCGCCACGTGTTCCGCAACTCGCTGGGCACCGTGCTGACCACCGGCGGCCTGATCGTCTCCACCCTGCTGGTCTGCACGATCCTGGTGGAGTCCGCGTTCAGCATCGGCGGCATCGGCCAGCTCCTCGAACTGTCCACCACCACCAAGGACTTCCCCACCGTCCAGGCCATCTCGCTGCTGATCGTCGCCCTGTTCATGACCGTGAACCTGGTCGTCGACCTGCTCCACCCGCTGGTCGACCCCCGGGTCGCCCTCGGTTCGAGGAGGGCCGACGCATGAGTGTCGCCCTCACCCGCCGGCCCGGCCTCGGCCGCCTCAGGGCCGCCCGCGCCCCGCTCCACCTGGCCTGCCTCGGCCTTGTCGCCCTGGTCGTGCTCGCCGCCCTGCTCGCCCCCTGGATCGCGCCGGACGACCCGAACGCCGTCGACCTCGGCAACGCCCTCGCCGGCCCCTCGCCCGACCACCTGCTCGGCGTCGACGCCGCCGGCCGCGACACCCTCTCCCGGCTCCTGCTCGGCGCCCGCACCTCCCTGCTCGGCCCGCTCGGCGTGGTCGCCTTCTCCACCGTCGCCGGCGTCCTGGTCGGCCTGGTCGCCGGCTGGCGGGGCGGCTGGCTCGACTCCGTCCTCTCCCGCGGCACCGAACTGGTCTTCGCCTTCCCCGGCATGCTGCTCGCCATCCTGATCGTCTCGGTGTACGGGGAGGGCCTCCTCGCCCCCGTCGTCGCCCTCGCGATCGCCTACCTGCCGTACGTCTCGCGGCTGACCCGCTCCCTGGTGCTGGCCGAACGCGAACGGCCCTACGTCGCCGCGTACCAGGTCCAGGGCCACTCCGCCGCGCAGATCTGCCTGCGGCACGTCCTGCCCAACATCGCCCCGATCGTCCTGGCGCAGTCCACCATCAACTTCGGCTACGCCCTCATGGACCTCGCCGGCCTCTCCTTCCTCGGCCTCGGCGTCCCCGCGCTCACCCCCGACTGGGGGCGGATGGTCTTCGACGGCCAGACGGCGATCCAGCACGGCTACCCGCTCTCCGCGATCCTGCCGTGCGTCCTCCTCGTGCTCACCGTCGTCGCGTTCAACGTCGTCGGCGAGCGCTGGGCCGACCGCGTCGCCCGGAGGAGCCGATGAGCCGGAGAACGACGAACCGGAGAACGACGAACCGGGGGACCCGACGAACCGGCGCAGCCCCGAACCGGAGGACCGCGTGAACGCCCTCGACATCCGGGGCCTGCGGCTCCGCCTGCCCGGCACCGCCCGGCCCGTCCTCGACGGGGTCGACCTCGCCGTGGGCCCCGGGGAGACCGTGGCCCTGGTCGGCGAGTCCGGCTCCGGCAAGAGCCTCACCTCCCGCAGCGCCCTCGGCCTGCTGCCGCCCGGCGCCACCGCCGAGGGCAGCGTCCTGGTCGACGGCGAGGACGTCCTGACGATGGGCCCCGACCGGCTGCGCGCCCTGCGCACCGGCCGGGCCGCCATGGTCTTCCAGGACCCCAGGGCCGCGATCAACCCGCTGCGCCGCGTCGGCGACTTCCTCACCGAGGGCGTCCGCCTCGGCGGCCGGACGAGCCGGGAGGACGCCGAGCGGCGCGCGGTCGAACTGCTCGACGCCGTGGGCCTCGGCCCGGAACTGCTGCGCCGCTACCCCGGCCAGCTGTCCGGCGGCATGCTCCAACGCGTCATGATCGCCGCCGCGCTGATGGGCGACCCGGTCCTGCTGCTCGCCGACGAGCCCACCACCGCGCTCGACGTCACCAGCCAGGCCGAGGTGGTCGCGCTCCTCGACCGGCTGCGCCAACGCTTCGGCACCGGCCTGCTGTTCGTCACCCACGACCTCGGTCTCGCCGCCGCCATCAGCGACCGGGTCCACGTCATGTACGCCGGGCGGATCGTCGAGAGCGGCCCCGCCGAGGCGCTCTTCGCCCGGCCCCGCCACCCCTACACCGCCGCGCTGCTGGCCGCCACCCCGGGGCTGGACTCCGGGAGCGGCCGACTCGCCGCCATCGACGGCCAACCACCGGACCTGCGCGAGGAGTTGACGGGCTGCGCGTTCGCCCCCCGGTGCCCCCGGGCGACCGCCCTGTGCCGCGAGGAGACCCCGGCGCCGGGCCCGGTCGCCTGCCACCACCCGCTCGAAGGGAGCCGCGCCGATGCCTGAGGCCGTACTGGAGGTCACCGGACTGTGCCGGACCTTCGGCACCGTACGGGCGGTGGACGACGTCTCCTTCACCCTCCCGGCCGGCGGATCGCTCGGCATCGTGGGCGAGTCCGGCTCCGGCAAGACGACCACCGCCCGGATCGTCGTCGGCCTCGAACAGGCCGACGAGGGGCGGGTCGCCGTCCGGGGCCGGGCCCGCGCCGGCCGGGTGCGGGGGAGGGCCGGGCGGCTGGCCCGCGCCCGTGAGGTCCAGATGGTCTTCCAGGACCCGTACCTCTCCCTGGACCCGCGCACCAGCGTCGAGGCCGTGCTCCGCGAGACCCTGCGGCTGCACTTCCCCGGCACCGACCACGCGGCCCGGATCCGCGAACTCCTCGACCAGGTCGGCCTCGGCAGTCGGGCGGCCGACGCGCTGCCCCGGCAGCTCTCCGGCGGCCAGCGCCAACGCGTCGCCATCGCACGGGCGTTGGCCGTCCAGCCGGCCGTCCTGGTGCTGGACGAGGCGGTCGCCGCGCTGGACGTCTCCGTGCAGGCGCAGGTCCTCAACCTGCTCGCCGACATCCGCGAACGGACCGGCATCGGCTACCTGTTCATCACCCACGACCTCGGCGTCGTCCGCTGCGTCACCGACGAGGTCGTCGTGATGCGCCACGGACGGATCGTCGAATCCGGCCCCACCGCCCACGTCCTGGACTCCCCGCAGCACGCCTACACCCGGCTGCTGCTGGAGTCCGTCCCCCGGCCCGGCTGGGATCCCGACCGGATCGCCGCCGCGCGCCGCGCCTTGTAAGACGGCTCCGGCCCGGCAGGTGGTGGGACCTGCCGGGCCGGAGCGACCGAGCAACACCGGCGGGCGACGGCGGGCGGCAGTGACCCTGCCGGCCCGGCGCCACCGCCGCAGGAAGGACGACCGTGCAGGTCACCACCGACGACACCAGCGCGACCGACCGGGCCGCGCACCGATCCCCCCGCCGCCGTTGGCGGTTCGCCGCCGTCCTGGCGGTGGTCGTCACCCTCTGCGGGTCGGGCATCGGGCTGTACCTCAACGAGCGCGACACTCGCGAACAGACCAGGGAGCTGGCCGTCCCCGCGACGCCCGACTGGATCGAACTGGACGTCACCGCCCAGGACGTGGACCCGACCGCCCAGCAGCTGACCCTCTACGTCACCCCCGTCCCGCACGGCAGGTTCGCCGCCGGGCCGGACTCCCAGACCTTCGCCCGCCCCGTCGAGATCACCGTCACCGGCACCCCCAAGGTGACCATCCGGGCGGCCGAGGGGGAGGCCGCGGCGTCCCAGCTCGTCCAGGTGGGGACGTACGACGGTACCAAGACGGACTACCCGTTCGACCGCTACCGCGCCGAGGCCGGCTTCACCGCCACCAGCGGGGGCGCGGCCGTGCCCGTCGGCCTGGTCCTCACCGACACCGACCCGTTCTTCGTACTGCGCCCGCAGGCCACCACCGCGAACTCCGGCGCCGTGACCCTGGACGCGCGGATCACCCGGTCCCGCAGCACCTTCATCCTCTCCTGGTTCATGATCGCGGCCATGTGGGCCATCGCCCTGGCCGTCCTCGGCGCCGCCGAGGTGCTGTACCGCAAGCGCGAGGGGCTGGTCTGGCCCTCCCTGGGCTGGATGGCGGCGAGCCTGTTCGCCCTGATCGGCATGCGCAACGCGGCCCCCGGGGCGCCGCCGATCGGATCCCTGATCGACTACGTGGCGTTCTTCTGGGCCGAGGGCCTCATCGCCGCCAGCCTGGCCTGCACCGCCTGGTCCGGCATCCGCACCGAGCACCGGCTGCGCCGCGAGCGGGAGGCGGTGACCGAGGCAGTGTGAGCCGAGGCGGTGTGAGCGGATTCCCCCGAACGGCGGGTGCGTGCCGCGCCGGAATCTGACCTTCCGATCAGTAGCCTGCGGAGCCGAACCCGACCCCAACCGGAACGAGGCCCCATGGCTCACCCCCGGCCGTCCCGCCGTTCACTCCTGCAGTCCGGGGCCGCGCTCGCCGCGCTGGCCCTGACCGGTGGCTGCTCCTCCGACAGCGGATCGGGGGAGCGGTCCGGTCAGAGCGGTCCGGCCTCGGGGGCGGCCGGGTCGGGGAGTCCGGCGGCCGGCGGGTGGGCCATGCCGGCCGAGTCCGGCCCGCACACCCGCACCTTCATGGCCTGGCCGGCACTGGAGGAGGTGTGGGGCGACCAACTGCCGGCCGTCCGGCAGGACATCGCCGGGCTGGCCCAGGCCATCGCCGGCTTCGAGCCGGTCGTCCTGCTGGCCCGCCCCGACCAGGCCGACCAGGCCCGGCAGGCCTGCGGCTCCTCGGTCGAGGTGCTGGAACTGAAGGTCGACGACCTGTGGGCCCGGGACACCGGCCCGACCTTCGTCACGGGCCCGAAGGGGCTCGCCGGGGTCGACTTCAACTTCAACGGCTGGGGCGGCAAGCAGACCCACGCCAACGACGCCCTGGTCGCCCGCTACCTCCTGGACCACTACGGCATCACCCGCGTCCAGGCGCCGGTCACCGGGGAGGGCGGCGGCATCGAGGTGGACGGCGAGGGCACCCTGATGGCCACCGAGAGCTCCTGGGTCAACGACAACCGCAACCCCGGCAAGTCCCGCGACGAGATCGAGGCGAGCCTCAAGGGCCTGCTCGGCGTCGAGAAGGTGATCTGGTTCAAGGGCGTCGCCGGGCAGGACATCACCGACTGCCACGTCGACGCCCTCGCCCGCTTCGCCGAGCCGGGCACCGTGGTGCTGCACCGGCCCGCCGCCGACACCCCGCCGGACGTCTGGACCACCGCCTCCGCGCAGGCCGTCCAGGTGCTCCAGTCCGAGACCGACGCCAAGGGCCGCACGCTCACCGTGGTCGACCTGCCCGAGCCCGACGTCACCCTGATCCAGGGCGCGGGCAAGGACTTCCTCGCCACCTACATCAACTACTACGTCTGCAACGGCGGCGTCATCGTCCCGCGCTTCGGCGACCAGGCCACCGACGACCGGGCGGCCGGCATCATCGGCGACCTCCACCCGGGGCGCAAGGTCACCCAGGTCGGCATCAATCACATCGCCGCCGGCGGCGGGGGCATCCACTGCGCCACCCAGCAGCAGCCCGTCGCACCCGGGTCCACCGGGTGACGCGGGGTCAGATAGTGGGACCGTCAGGCGCCGGACGGCCGGGCGGCGGCGGAGGAGAGCGAGTCCAGCAGCGTCCGCAGCACCCGCTCGGCGTCCACCGTCCCGTCCAGCGACCCGATGGCGGCGAGCCCGTCCACGGCGGCGGCGAAGGCCTCGCCGAGCGGTACCGGGTCGGCGCCGTCGCCGCGCTCGTCCAGCAGGCAGCGGAACAGGCCGACGAAGGAGGAGCGCCAGCGCGCGTACTCGGCCTCCAGGCTGGCGCGGACGCGTTCGTCGTTGAGGGCGAGCCAGTGCAGGGCCGCGTGCAGCCGGGCGAGGTCGGGGCTCTCGGGCCGGGTGAGCAGTGCCAGGACCCGCTCGGAGCGTTCGGCGTAGCCGCCGGGGCCGGCGACCGCCTCCTCCAGCGGCGTGATCCACTCGGGCCGGATGTCCTCGACCACCGCGACGATCAGGTCGGTGCGGTCCGCGAAGTGGTAGTGGCACATCCCGTGCGAGACCCCGCACAGCGCGGCCACGTTGCGGGTGGTGAACCGCCCCGCGCCGTCGCCGGCGAGCAGGGTGCGGGCCGCGGCGATCAGCCGGGCCCGGGTCTGCTCGCCCTTGGCGGAAGCGCGCGCCCGGCCGGTGCCGCCGGGGCCGGGGGCCGTACGCGGGGCTGCGCCCGTCGCCTGTGTCGCCATGGCCGCCACTGTAACGACTGCGGGGGAGCGGCAGGGGCGCATCGGCACCGATCTCTGCGCAAAGTATTGACCGAGCGCTTGGTCAGTTTTACCTTTTCGGTCAACTGCCGGACAGGCAGCGCACTTTGACAGGGAGGTAGTGATGGAGGGCAGCTTCAGATCCCATCCGGCGATCGACGGAGGGCTCGGCCGACGCCGGTTCCTGACGGCCGCCGGGCTCGCCGTCGCGGGCACCGCGCTGACCGCGGCGAGCGGTGGGCAGGCCCGGGCCGCGCAACCCCGCACCGTCGCCGCGGGCCCGGCCGTCGCCGCCGGCCTCCGGGTGCCACTGGACACCGTCCGGCACACCCGCACCTGGATGGCCTGGCCGGACAGCAGCACCATCTGGCGGAACAAGCTCGGCGGTGTCCAGGCGAACATCGCCCTGATCGCGAAGACCATCGCGAAGTACGAGCCGGTGACCATGTGCGCCAACCCGGCGAGCGTCGCCAAGGCGCGCTCGATGTGCGGTTCGGCCGTCACCGTCATCGGGGACATCCCGGTCGACGACTGCTGGATGCGCGACACCGGTCCGGTCTTCCGCACCGACGGCGCCGGCGGCCTCGACACGATCGGCCTCAACTTCAACGGCTGGGGCAACCACCAGAACCCGCACGGCAACGACGCCCTGGTCGCCGGGCGCGTCGCCGCCTACCTCGGCCTGCCGTTCACCGCCGCCGGGCTGGTCGCCGAGGGCGGCGCCATCGAGACCGACGCGGCCGGCACGCTGATGGCCACCCGGAGCAGCATCCTCAACGCCAACCGCAACCCCGGCATGTCCCAGGCCGCGGTCGAGAGCGCGATGTGCGCGGCCTACGGCGCCAGCACGGTGATCTGGTTCAACGGTGTGGCCGGCCAGGACATCACCGACGACCACGTGGACGCCACCTCCCGCTTCCTCGACGCGGGGACGGCCGTGGTCCAGATGCCGCTGGCGAGCGACACCGACGCCTGGTCGAACGACGCACGGCAGCAGTACCGGATCCTGACCACCACCACCGGGGCCCAGGGCACCCCGTTCGCGGTCAGCCGGATCCAGGGGCCCGACTACAACCTGATCCGCTCGACCGACCCCAACTTCGTCGGCTCCTACGCCAACTACTACCTGTGCAACAACGCGGTGATCGCGGCGCAGTTCGGCGACACCAAGGCCGACAGCGCCGCCAGGACGGCCCTCGCCCGGCTGTTCCCCGGCCGCACCGTCGAGCAGCTCAACATCGACTCCCTCGGGGCGGGCGGCGGCGGGATCCACTGCGTCACCCAGCAGCAGCCCGCGGTGTGAACCCGCCGGGGCCGGGTCCGGCCCGCCGACCGGACCCGGCCCCGAACGGAGGCCGGCCCGGGGTCGCCCCCGGCCCGGCCGGTCCGGTCAGCCCAGGGCGGGGATGTCGTGGGTGGCGCAGTGGATGCCGCCACCGCCGGCCGCGATCGCGTCGATCTTGACCGGCACGATCTCGCGGCCCGGGAAGTACTGCTTCATGAGCTGCTGGGCCCGGTCGTCGGCCCTGGCGTCGCCGAACTTCGGCAGGTAGACGCCCTTGGTGCCGATGTAGAAGTTCATGTACGAGGAGACGAAGGCGTCGCCGCGCCCGGTGATCTTGTCGGGATCGGGCTGCTGGAGCTCCACCACCTGGAGCTTCCGGCCGGTCGCGTCGGTGGCGTCCTTCAGGACGGAGCGGGCCTGGTCGGCCGAGCGGGACCAGACGTCCGCCGGGGTGCCGGGGAAGGCCTGGTCGAGTAGGACCACGCCGGGGGCGACGAAGCGGGTCAGGCAGTCGACGTGGGCGTCGGTGATGTCCTTGCCCTTGACGCCCGCCAGCCAGATCACCTTGGTCACGCCGAGGACCTTCTTCAGCTCGGCCTCGACCGCGTCCCGGCTCATGCCCGGGTTGCGGTTGTCGTTGACGACGGAGCTCTCGGTGACCATCAGGGTGCCCTGGCCGTCGGTCTCGAAGGAGCCGCCCTCGGCGACCAGCCGGGTCTCGATCCGCTCGACGCCGTACTTGGCCAGCACCGTCCGGGCGACCTTGGAGTCGTTGCCGCGCTGCTGCTTGCCGCCCCAGCCGTTGAAGTTGAAGTCGACGCCCTTGACCGTGCCGCCCTCCTCGACGAACACCGGCAGGGTGTCCCGGGCCCACAGGTCGTCGACTGCGATCGGGACGACTTCGACCGCCGAGCCGCAGGCCTTCCGGGCGGCGTCCGCCTGTTCGGGCCGGGCCATCAGGACGACGGGTTCGCGGGCGGCGATGGCCTGGGCCAGGCCGGCGACGTCCCGGCGGACGTCCGCGAGCTGGTCGCCCCAGACGTTCTCGGAGGCGGGCCAGGACATCACCGTGCGCAGGTGCTTGTCCCACTCGGCGCCGAAGCGGCGCACGCCGGGGGTGCCGCCGGGCCGCGTGGGCGGTACGGCGCCGTCGAGGTCCTTCAGGTCGTTGGGGTCGCAGGCGGTGAGGCCGAGGGTGAGGGCGCCGACTCCGGCGCCGACGCCGGCGAGCCTGCGGATCAGGGTACGGCGGGACAGGGCGTTGGTCATGCGGGAACTCCAGCTGAGGGTCTGGGTGGTGGTGGAGGAGAGTGCGCGGGGCGGCCGGGTTACGGCAGCGGTTCGTGCATGGTCGAGCAGTGGATGCCGCCGCCCCCGGCCATCAGGCGGTCGACGTCGATCTGCACCACCTCACGGCCGGGGAAGGCCGCGGCGAGCGCGTCCCGGGCGGCGGCGTCCTTGTACGCGTCGCCGAACTGGGCGGTGATGACGCCCCCGTTGACGACGTGGAAGTTGAGGTAGGAGTCGACGAACTTGGAGCTGCGGGAGCGGACGGTGTCCGGGCCGTGCACCGGGACGACCTGCAGGCGGCGCCCCCGGGCGTCGGTGGCGGCGGAGAGGATCGCGAACTGCTCGCGGGCGTCCCGGGCCCAGGCGTCGTTGCGGTCGGCCGGCGGCAGCTGCACCATCACCGTGCCGGGGCGGACGAACCGGGAGGTGACGTCCACGTGGTCGTCGGTGATGTCCTGGCCCTTGATCCCGGGCAGCCAGATCATCGTGTCGGCGCCGTAGGCCTCCAGGACGGCCTCCTCGATCTCGTCCCGGCTCATGCCGCGGTTGCGGTTCTTGTTCACCAGGCTGCTCTCGGTGGCCATCACGGTGCCGTCGCCGTCGGTCTCGATCGCGCCGCCCTCGCCGACGAAGTCCGCGAAGGTGTGGCGCAGGCCGCGGCGGGTGGCGACGAGCTCGGCGACCCGGGCGTCGTCGTGGTGCACCTGCTTGTTGCCCCAGCCGTTGAAGTTGAGGACCACGGCGTCCAGACCGCCGTACCCGTCCCGGCGGAACACCGGCGCGGTGTCGCGCATCCACAGGTCGTCGGTGGGGATCGCGGTGATCACCTCCACTCCGGAGCCGCACCAGGACTGGGCCTTGCCCGCCGTCCAGTCGTCGGGGGCGCACATCACCACCGGCTCGAACTCGGCGATCGTGCGGGCGATCAGGGCGATGTCCTCCTGGACGCCGCCCAGCCGCAGTCCCCACACGCCCCGGCGGGAGGGCCAGGACATCCAGGTCCGCGCGTGCGGGACGTCGTCCGCCGGCACCCAGGGGTAGGGCTCGGTGGAGCGGTCATCGCGGTAGTGGGTCATGAGGGCCTCCAGATCGTGCGACGGTGCCGGGAGGGGTGCCGGGGGCCGCCGACTCCACTCTTCGCGCCGCGCCGGGGCGGCGCACGTGGGGACGGACGGGCGGCAGCACCCTGCCGCGGGTTCAGGCTCGCACTGACTGAAAAGTCAGTCAAACTCGCGGTCATGCCCTAACGCATCCTTGACGGGCTCCGTGCGCAGCGTGAGGTCCCCCGTGCGGTCCGTACGGATCAGGACCCGAGCCGGGCCACCTCGGCGTCGACCGCGTCGGCCATGAGCGTGCGGGCGTGCGCCAGTGGCAGGCTGCCGCTCAGCCAGCGCGTGCTCAGCCCCTCCAGCAGCGCGGTCAGCCGCTCCGCCGCCCCGGCCAGCGCGACCGCCGAGGACATCGGCCGTACGGTGCCGAGCAGTTCGGCGACCTCCTGCACCCAGATCCGGGTGGCCCGCGCCAGGTCCTCGCGCAGCGTCTCGTCGAACACCGCGCTCGCCCGCAGCTCGCCCCAGGCGGTGCTGTTCTCCCGCACCTCGGCGGTGTCCTGGAGCTCCAGCAGCAGGGTCTGCTCCAGCTCCTCGCGGGGCGTCAGCGGCGGGGCGTCCTCGGCGCGCTCGGTCGTGTACCGCTCCGCCCGGTCGTTGATGAACTCCATCGTCTGCCGGAGGATCCCCGTCCGGTCCTTGAAGTGGTAGTAGATCAGCGCGGTGGACACACCCGCCTCGGCGGCGAGCTCCTCCACCCGCAGCCCGCGCACCCCGCGTCGCGCGATCACCCGCGCCGCTGCTTCCAAGATCGACGTTTTACGACTGGCCACGATCCACCACCTTACCGGGGCGCGGGCGCCGGCCCCGTGCGGTTGCTGAAAGGCCGGTCAGCGAAGGCCGGCCGATTCCGCCCGGATGTGACGCAGGTCACCTCCAGGGAAGAACCTGCACGCCGCATCGGGCGTCTGGCTGGTGTGAGATCACGCAGGAGAACACTGGACGACCTGGACGAGGAACGCCTCCTCCGGCTGGTGGCCAAGGGCGACCGCGGGGCCTTCGACGAGCTGTACCGGCGGACGTCGCCCTGGCTCGCCGTACGGCTGCGCCGCCGCTGCGCGGACGAGCAGATCGTCGCCGAAGTCATGCAGGAGACCTACCTCGCGGTCTGGCGCGCCGCCGGCGCGTTCGCCGGGAGCGCGGTCGGCGGGACGGCCGTCGGCTGGCTGTGGACGATCGCGGCGCGCCGCCTCGTCGACGCGTTCCGGCGCCGGGCCCACCACGCCGAACCGCCGGTCGCCGCCGCCGAGCGCGCGGTGGTGCCCGCGGCGGAGGAGGAGGCGCTCGCCGGCACCGTCGGCGGCGACGTCGGCGACGCCCTGCGCCGGCTGGCGCCGGAACTCCGAGAGGTACTGCAGGCCACGGTGCTCGACGGGCTCTCCGTCCGGGAGACCGCCGTCCTGCTCAGACTGCCCGAAGGCACGGTCAAGACCCGTGCCCGTCGGGCCCGGATCGCGATGCGGGAGGCGCTGGCATGAGTGGGGAACACGCGACCAGGCAGTTGATCGACGACTACGCACGTGGCGTCACGACGATGGCGGCGGACACGGTCTGGGCGCTGGAGGCCCACCTGGAGACGTGCGCGCCCTGCCGGAGCCTGCTGGCGGCCTCCGTCGCCACCGGGGCACCCGACATCGCCGCGCTCGTCGACACCGTCCGGGCCGGCCTGGAACCGCGGTTGGACGCGGTGGGCGCGGTGCCCCCGCGGTGGCGCCGGCCGAGGTGGGTGTCGTCCTGGCTGACGCCGGCCATGACCCCGTGGCTGGCCATGACCGCCGTCGTCACCCTGGTGGCGCTGCTGCTCGACGCGGCCGCCCCGGCGGAGGTCTTCGGCAGCTCCTCACCGGTGTCGCTGATCGCGCCGGTGCTGCCGCTGTGCGGCGTCGCCGCGTCCTGGTCCAGCGGCCTGGACCCGGCCCACGAACTCACCGCCTCCACCGCCCGGGCCGGCCTGCCCCTGCTGCTCAGGCGCACCACCTCGGTCCTCGTGGTGGTCCTGCCCGTCCTCCTGCTGGGGGGATGGCTGACCGGGAGCACGACGGCCGCGCAGTGGCTGCTGCCCTCCCTGGCCTTCACCTCCACCGCCCTGGCACTGGGCAGCGTGGTCGGGGTGACCCGCGCCGCCCTCGGGCTGGCGGCCGGGTGGGGCCTCGTCGTCGTGGCCCCCACCTCGATCACCGGCAGGGTCCCCGCCTTCCTCCAACTGGCCCTGCAACGCGACCAGTTGCCCGTCTGGGGACTGCTCCTCGCGCTCGGCGTCTGCGCCGTGATCGCCCGCCGGGACACGTACTCGACGCTGTGAAACCCATGTCCACCCTGTCCGTCCTCGAAAGGGACCATCGCATGACGTATACGGCGAGCGCGGCCGACACCGCGCCGAAGACCTACCCCTGGGAGATCCGGGCCAGCGGCCTGAAGGTCCGCGTCGGACGGAGCAAGATGGCCGTCGACGGCCTCGACCTCTCGCTGGGCATCGGTGCCCACGGCCTCCTCGGGCCCAACGGAGCGGGCAAGACCACCCTGATCCGAACGCTGGCCACCGTGCTGCGCCCCACCGAGGGCGAGCTGGAGATGCTCGGCACCTCCCTCGGCAGGGTGGGCGACCACCGGGCCCTGCGCCGCCGCATCGGCTACCTGCCGCAGGACTTCGGCTACTACAAGCGGTTCACCGTACGCGAGTTCGTCGAGTACATGGCCTGGCTGAAGGAGGTCCCGAAGCGGGACGTCCCCGACGCCGTCCAGCGCGCCGTCGAACGGGTGGGCCTGGCGGACCGCGCCGACCACCGGATGAAGACCCTGTCCGGCGGCATGGTGCGGCGGGCCGGCATCGCCCAGGCCATCGTCAACTCCCCGGCGGTGCTGCTGCTGGACGAGCCGACGGCCGGCCTCGACCCGGCCCAGCGGCTGCGCTTCCGCGAACTGCTGACCGACCTGGGCCGCGACACCTGCGTGGTCGTCTCCACCCACCTGGTCGAGGACGTCGCGGCCGCCTGCTCCGACGTGGTGCTCTTCGCCGACGGCCGCCTCGTCTTCCAGGGCACGCCGGACGAACTGGGCGCGGCGGGCAGCGCCGAGCACCCCGGCGACAGCCCCCTGGAGCGCGGCTACTCGGCGCTGCTCCGCACCTCCGGCCAGCAGGGGAGCGCCTGGTGAACGCACGCGTGCTGCGAACCGAGCTGAAGCGCTCGGCCGCCCCCTGGGCCGGAGTCGTCGTCCTGGGCGGCAGCCTGGCGGTCTTCCTCCCGTTCGACGCGTTCTGGTGGCACGGCACCGCGGGGTGGACGGCCCAGTGGACCACCATGGCGTTCTGGACCCGGTCCCTGCTGACCTTCTGGTGGCCCTTCGTGATCGGCGTCGGGGCGGTGTACGGGCTCCGCGAACCCCGCTCGCGGATGACCGAGCTGCTGACGACCACGCCGCGGCCGGCCTGGCGCCGTGCGGCGCTGCCGGCCGGTGCGATCGGGCTCGCGCTGGCGGCGGGCTTCGGCCTGCTGGTCCTGGTGGGCGGAGTCCAGGTGGCGTCCGGTCCGACCACCTACACCCCTCTCGGCTGGCTGCCGATCTCACTGGTGGCGGCACTGGCCCTGGTCGCGGGCGCCGTGTTCGGCATGGGCGTCGCGCGGGCGCTGCCCTCCGTCCTCACCCCGCCGGCCTTGGTGGTGATCGTCTTCGTGGGGACGGGCCTGTTCCTGCGGATGAACAACGAAGGGGCGGTACCGACGGGCCGGGTGGCGAACCGGTTCGCCCTGCTGTCGCCGGCGACCCCGGAGCCGCGGCAGATGCTGCTGACCCTGGCCGGCTCCGTCCACCTCGGCCAGACGTTCTGGCTGCTCGGCCTGCTCGCCACCGGCGTCGCGCTGCTGGCGGCCGCGACCCGGCGGGCCCGGCTGCTCGCGGTGACTCCCGCCCTGGCCGGCCTGGCCCTGGCCCTGCTGGTCCTCCCGTCCGCCGCACGCGACGTCTACGTCGTCGACAAGGCCGCCGCGACGCTGGTGTGCGACGGGCCGGTGTGCGTGACCCAGGCGAGCCGTTCCCACCTGGCCGAGCTCACCCAGCGCAGCAAGGACGCGCTGCGCGTGCTGCACGAGGTCCTGGGTGACCGGGCGCCGACCTCGGTACGGGAGGACACCGCGCTGCACGAGCTCGCCGAGGCGCGCGAACTCTCCGCGGACGTGCTGCTGGTCGACTTCAGCGAACGGCTGCTCGCCGACGCGACGGGCGAGCAGCTGACCCGCGCGCTGATCGCCAAGGGCCTGGCACCGAGCTGCTACCCGGACAACGACAAGGAGGGCGGCGGGCACGTCGCCATCCCCGCCCAGAGCATCGCCGTGAGCTGGGCGCTCCACGACCCCCAGCTCCAGCCGCTGGCGCCGAAGGGCACCACCGCGTACGAGGTCGAGACCTGGGCGGCGGCCGACACCGCGTGGCAGAAGCTGACGGCACTGCCGCCGGCGGAGCAGCGCTCGCGGATCGTCGCGCTGCACGCCGCCTCCCTGTCCTGCGCGCGGCAGGACCAGATTCCGGTGCTGGCCGGGGAGGTGTCGCAGTGAGGTGGCTGACGCTGTACGCGCGTTCACGGCAGGTGCCCACGTCGGCGGCCGCGGTCGCGCTCACCGCCCTGGTGGTGTGGGCCTTCAACCGGGGTGGCGGCACGGGCGCGGTGGAGGCGGACGCGATCAACCCGATCGTGTACTTCGTGCTCGCCGCGGGCGTGGCGGCCGGCTCCGTCGGGCTCGGCGGGCAGGACTCCGCACTGGACCTGACGGCCGCGATCCGGTGGGCGCCCCGCCGGGCGGCGCACGCGCTGTTGATCGGCGTGGTCGTCGGCGCCGCGGTGCTGGCGGTGCAGGCCGCGGGGCCGAGGTTCGCCCCCACCGAGGTCGTCCTCCGGGACACCGCGGGCCTGGCCGGCCTGGCCGCGCTCGGGGCGGTGCTCTGCGGAGCGCACCTCGCCTGGATCCTGCCGATCGGCTGGCTCGGCTTCACCATCCTCGTCCCCCCGCTGCCGCCCACCACCGTGGGGAAGGCGATCGGCTGGATGACCTGTCCGGCCGGGACGGGGGTGTCCACCTGGACCGCGGTGGCCCTGCTGGTGACCGGCGGCGCGCTGTACGCCGTGGCCGGCCCGCGACGGTGACGGGCCCGCGACGGTGACGGGCCCGTGGGCGCCGACGGAGCATCCGGAGGCGCCCGCGGACCGGCCGCGTGCCGGGGCGGCATCGCCGCCTGGCCACCCTGCTGTCAAGTGATCTCACTCCTTCGAGTGAGGATCGGTCGCCGATCGGTCGGTGGGGCACCTCTTGCGGTCAAGACTGACCCCCGAACGAACAGTCAGTTCTCGGAGGGGGAACGGTGTCGACCATCGGAATGCCCGGCATACCCGGCGAGGTCGGGGCGGATCGACGGCTGCTGGTCAGCGTCTTCGACCCGCAGGAGGCGCGGGAGGCGGTCCTCGGCGGCGCGCGGATCATCGACAGCGAGGACCCGCGCAGCGCGCTCGGCACGATCAAACCGCGCCGGATCATGGACATCGCGGACGCGGTGCTGGCCGCCCGGCGGGACCTCCCGGTCCAGCTGAGCACCAACATCGGCGAGGACCAGCTGCTGTACCGGCGCGCGGAGAACGGTCTGGCCCTGCCCAAGTCGGCGTACGAGCAGGTCGGCAAGGCGGCCCAGGCCGCCCTCGGCGTCGCCCTGGCGATGGGCACCCGGGTGCATCCCTGCGGGATCGTCAAGGTCGGTCTGGACGGCATGCGGACCGGTGAACTGGCCGACGTGCTCGGCGAGATCACGGCGACGCTGCGCCGGACCGACCGGCTGTCGCAGACCCGGGTGATGTCCGTCCTGTTCGCCCAGGACCTCGACCTGTGGGACGCCCGCAAGACGCTCCCGCAGGTGCGGCGCGCCCTGGTGGGCCTGCGGGAGTACTACCCGTGCGAGCCGTCCACGCCCGGGGCGTTCGACCTCGCCGAGTACGCGGACGCACTGCTCGACCCGCACGGCGAGCCGCTGTTCGGCGGCCGGCGGCCGGAGCCGGCCGAGCTGAGGGCCTCCGGCGCCCTGCCGGCGGGCACGACCGGCGGTTTCGTGGCCGTCAACGAGCCGTTCTCCCACGCGGGTTACGGACTCACGACGGCCCGTCGCACCGATCGGGAGGCGATCCGCGCGATGGTCGAGGCCAGCGCGGCGGCCGGCGCCGACGCGATCATGGTGGACACCAGCATCCTGCTGAAGGTCGCCCGGATCGGACTGGTCTCCACCGCCGGCAGCCCGGAGCTCGCCGACCTCGACCGCCACGACACCGACCGGCACGGTCTGGCCAGGGCCGGCATCCTCTCGCTGGAGGAGATCCGGTTCCTCGTGGAGCTGTGCCACGCCCACGGCCTGGAGGCGAACCTGGCCGGGTCGGTGCAGAGCCACCACGCCCAGCAGGTCTGGCGGCTCGTCCCGGAGCTCGACCAGCTCTCCGCCCGCGGTGGCGTCAGCGCCCTGGCCCGCGACCCGTACGGCGGCACCGGCCGTGGTACCCGGCACGAGCGGACCGTGCGCCGCGCCCTGGTGGGCGGCCTGGTCCCGCCGGAGCAGGGCGGCCGGCTGGTGCTGCCGCGGCGGATGACGGAGCAGCCCGGGGCGCTCGACGACCTGGCGGGCCTGCTCAAGCGCCACCCCGACCTCGCCGCGTACTCCTCCGACGCCTACGGGGTACTGGCGCCGCTCGGCTGAGCGGTGGCGCCCGCGAGACCGCAGGTATCGCTCATTCACCGTACGGCGACGCGGAGTCGGTGATATCGGTTGTCCGAGTACGTCCGAGTAGATCCGAGCACGCGTGAGTACGGACGACTTCGAGCACCAGCGAGAAGGAGCACCTCTTGACCACTCACCACAGGCGCGGTGCCCACCTGCGGACGCTGTCGGCCCTGACGGCGGCGCTGTCCGGGATCGTCGGCGTCACCGCGCTCGGCACCACCCCGGCGGCCGCCGCCGACCAGCGTCACCCGATCTACGCCATCGCGCACCGGGTCGACACCCTGGACGGCGTGGACGCCGCGATCAACCACGGCGCCAACGCCATCGAGATCGACGTCTGCGCCTGGTGGAACCCGAACGAGTGGCGCGCCTACCACGACTGTTCCTCGGCCGGCGAGAACCGGCTCGGCCCCAGCTTCGACAGCATGCTCGACCGCATCCTCTCCAACGCCAACGCGGGCCGCCGGCTGTCGCTGGTCTGGCTGGACATCAAGGACCCCAACTACTGCGGCGAGGAGCCGAACCGCACCTGCAGCGTCGCCGGACTGCGCGACAAGGCCCAGCGGCTGACGGCCGCCGGCATCCAGGTGCTCTACGGCTTCTACGAGTACCACGGCGGCAGCACCCCGGACGTCGGCGGCCGGGGCTGGAAGAGCCTGGAGGGCAGGCTCGGCCCGCTGGAGGGCATCACCACGACCGGCACCCGCGACCAGGTGAACAGCGCCTTCAACCGGTCCGGCTCCGGCTTCCCGGCCGGCCGCCGGGCGATGGACTACGGCGACAGCGACATCACCAAGGGCTTCGGCAACTGCACGGAGGCCACCTACAACACCTGCGCGGAACTGAAGAAGGGAGCCGCCGACCGGTCCACCGGACGACTCGCGGCCACCCTGTCCTGGACGACCACCTACAACGACCCGTGGTACGTCGACAAGCTCCTCGGCGACGCCCAGGTGGACGGCATCATCGCCGGCTACGGCGCCTTCACCGGGGTGCGCGAGTACGACAACAGCTGGCAGTGCGCCAACGCCGTCAACCTCGTCCGGGACTGGGTGAACCGCCACAGCGGGACCCACCGCATGGCTACCAGCGGCGACCGCCTGTTCAGGTAGGCGACCGTTCGTCGCGGGTAGGGGGCCCGGCCTCTCTCCCGCGGGCGCCGACCCGGAGCCCGCGGGAGAGAGCGGAGAAGGAGGGACCGGGGCCGTCCGGACAGGGCATTTGTCTCGGGGGCCGGGGAGGGGTAGGGTCTCCCAGTCGCTCGACTGGGAGCACCGGACACGTGTCAACGCGGACGGTCCCGGGGTGGCCAATCCTCTGAACCAACACTTCCCGGCTCGGGCTGGGGCGAATCTGTCATGCGCAGGTGCGGCCCAGTCTGTATATGGCGTGTTCGTTTTATCGGATTGCGGCCGGATTCGCTTTTCGAAGTGGAGGTCGGCTAGTGTTTGAAACGTCGGACAGGGCGCCAAGCGCTGGAAGACAACAGCGAGTCGGAAGCAGAAAGCGCCGGTAAACGGAGCGGAAAGCATCTGGTAAGCTGGAAACACGAAAGAACGAAGCCCGGAGGGTCCGCTGGAAGGCGGTCCGAAGGAAGCGTCCGTTCCTTGAGAACTCAACAGCGTGCCAAA